>DATKRK010000425.1:0-51007 GCA_035532215.1 Pirellulales bacterium
TTGGAGGGCGGGGCGCCCCCGCCCGTCCGGCTATCGCCGGGCGCGGGCGCCCGGCCCTCCTCGGAATTTTTTTAGCAGAGGAACCCAGGAAGTTTACTCGCTCTGCTTCTCTTTGGCGGCCGTTTTGACTTTTTCCTTGGTTTCGCTCGCCGGCGCTGCGGGGTGGGCCTCGCGCCAGGGCTTGCGATGCTCGTAGCTCTCCAACTCCTTGGCGAGTTGCTCCTTCATCGAGCCTTCGCCGAGTTCGACGGCCTTGCTCGACCATTTTTTGGCCGTGTCGAAATCGCCCGTCTCCGCGTAGGCGGAGGCCAGCGTGCTCAAAATATGGGCCTGCTTGTAGTCGGTGACCTCGCAGGCTTTCGTCGCCAGCTCGATCGCCCGCTTGCCGTTTCGCAGTTGGTCCTCGGGCGAGGTCGCCAGCAGCCAGGCCAGGTTGTTCAAGACGCCGCTGTTGGCGGGATCGAGTTTCAACGCCTGCTCGTAATCTTCCAGGGCCTTGTCTTGTTTGCCGAGGTTCAGATAAGTGTCGGCCCGGCCCTGGTAGGCGAACCAGTTCTGCGGCTCGCCGGCAATCGTCTGGCTATAGGCGTCGATGGCCCGCTGGGATTCGTTCTTCGCGCCGTACAGCAATGCCAGCCGCAGCGAAAGGCTGGAATCGTCGGGCGTCAGATCGTGCATGCGTTCGAGCTGCGGCAAAACTTCGTCGGTCTTCTTCGTGTTGGCGACCGCCGCCGCCCACAACCGCAGCGCATCGGCCGAACCGGGCGCCAGCGCGATCAACTGTTCGGCGTCGGCCAAGGCTTTGTCCCATTCCTCGCCCTGCGCGTAGAGCTGCCCGCGAAGCAGCAGCGCAAACATGAACCCTGGCGAGATTTGCAGTGCGTGGCTGACGTCCTCGATCGCCTGCCGTCGGTCGCCGGCCAGAAAACTCACGCGACCGCGCTGCACCAGCGGCACGGGCGAATCGGGATCCAGTTCGGCGGCCTTGGTCAGGCTGGCCCGCGCCTCGTCCCACTTTTCGAGCATCGCGTAAGCCAGCCCTGCGGCTTCGTGCGCCGCTGCATCGTCCGGGTCGAGCTTGATGGCGGCGGCGAAGTCGGCCAGCGCTTCTTGCGGCTTGTTCAAGGCAATATAAACGTTGCCGCGATCTCGCAGCGTCTGGGGATTATCGGAAGCGAGCTCGATCGATTGGTTGAGATCGGCCAGCTTCTTGTCCTTCTCGCTTTGTGCGGAGGCCCTCAGACGCAGCGCCTCGGCCAACTCGAGTTGTCGGCCGAATCGTTCCGCGGGCTCTTCCTTGAGCAGCTTGACGGCCTGGTCCAGCGCGGCCTTGGCGAGTTTCGCGTTGCCGAGCGGCATCAATTGCAGCTTGCCCATCAGCAATTGCGCCGGCGCCAAATCGGGATTCGCCTTCAGAGCTTCTTGAAGTTCGCTGACCGCCAACTGCCAGCGTTGAATGCCTTGATTATCGACGTTTCTGCCTTCCACAATCGGCTCGCTGACGAACTCGGCCCGCTTGTACAGCGTCGAGGCCAGCAATTGCTTGGCGAAGGCGGCGTTTTCCTTGCTCAGTCCCTTGGCCAGCGCGCTTTGGCAAAGCTCGGCCACGGCGCCCAGTTCGCGGAACGATTCGGCCGACAACTTGGTCTCGATCGCTTTGTCCAAGTCCTCTTGGCCGGCGTCTTCCGCCCAGGCCGGCGAAACAGCCAAAAGACCGATCAGGAACGCGACGAGCGGGCGTTGGATTGCGCGGGTCGGCATGGCAGAAAATCCTCGCTGCTGGGAGGGGGGCGGCTGAAAGTTCAGTTTTCAAGCTCATTATGACGAGAAACGCCAGATTCCGCTATCGGAGCTTCCCGCAGACGGCGATTGCCAATGTCGGGCAGACCCGGAGGCTGACGCCTCCGGCTCGCCTGCGCGTGCTCGATTTGGCGAGCGGGGGGTGTTCAGCCCCCCGGTGTTCAGCCCCCCGGTGTTCGGCCCCCAGTCACGCTGGAACCGCGCGGCGTGTTGCCCATGTCGGAAAGACCCGGAGGCTGACGCCTCCGGCTCGCCTGCGCGTCTTCGGCGCGACCCTTTTTTCCATCCCGATGCCGGTTGAGCGTTTTCTCAAAGCGGCGCCGGCAGGTCGCGGCGGCAGAAGACCAGGGCGGCCACGATATACGCCGCCAGACCCAGGCCGATCAGCGTGCCATCGTAACGCCAACTCAGCTCCCAGACGCGTTCGGGGCTGACCGCCAGCACCTGCGGCTCGTAGGCGCCGAGAAACGTGCCGTACATCAACCATTCATAGTTTGGCGCCAGCCGGCCGACGACCTTGATGACCAACTCCACCAGGTAAAAGCCGCCCATGATACCGATTGCCCGCCAGCGATAGCTTTCGCAAGCTGAGATCATCGAACTGACCGCCGCCAGGAAGAAAGTCAACGCGAACAGGTTGCCGGCCGCCGGCACGAACGCCGCGATGGAGACTTCATCGGCCAGCTTACAGGCGACTACGCCTTGCGCCGTGCCTAGCCAGGCGGCGATCGCCAGGACCGCGGCGCCGAGCGTGGTGACGATGGCGTGAACGGTCAGTACTGCCAGCCGGCTCACCGGCTGGGCCAGCAGCATTTCCATCGTGCCGCGGCCGATCTCGCCGGCCACGCAATCGCTGCCGCGGGCCAAGGCCCAACTGAGCACCGCAAACACCGCCACCGGATCGATGTAGGCCAGCGCGATACGGCCCGTGTCGGTCGCCAGTTTGGCGATCGGCAAATGGATCATCGAGCGAAATTCGCCCGGCAGGGCTTGCATGATGATTTTATAGGCGCCCAGGTCGACGAGGCTGGTCAGCCAGACGAACAGCCAATTGAACGCGAACATCAGCACCGTCAGCGCCAACAGCAAGGCCCGGGCCTCGCGAAACGCTTTCGACCACAGCGCCCGATTCATGCCTGAGCCTCGCGCGTGGCGGTTCGCTGCTTGCGGACGAGCAAATCGGCGTGGCGACTTTCGCTTCCGTTTGCCGACGTCTGGGCAATCTTGCTTCCCAAGCCGTTGCCGTCGAGCGGATGAAACTGATCGTAAACGGCCCGCAACCCCAGCGGCTCGATCGTGACCTCCGCCAGCGGCAGCGTCGCCAGCCAACCGAGCAGCGGCGAAAGCTCGCCCGGCGTGTCGATCACGACGTCGCCGTTGACGGCCGAGACCGTCAATTGATCGGCCAGCGCCGCCGGGGCGGCCGAGAGCGGTCCGGTGAGGCGAGCCTTGATGCGGTGCTGCCGGCGCAGGTCGGCCACGCGCTCGACGTGTACCAATTCTCCGCGGCGCATGATGCCGACGCGGTCGCAAGCCTGCTCGGCTTCGTCCATCACGTGCGACGAGAAGATCACCGTGCGGCCTGCCGCTCGCGCTTCGCGAACCAGGGCCAACACTTCGCTGCGCACGTTGGGGTCGAGATTGGCCGTCGGCTCGTCGAGGATCGCCAGCGGCGTGTCGGCGGCCAGCACCCCGGCCAGCGCCAGCTTTTGCCGCATGCCCGTGGAGAGCATCGAGACCTTCGGCGAGAGGTCCAATTGCAGCCGCTCAGCCAGATCCAAGGCCCGCTGGAAATCGGCGCCGGGGCGGACGCGGCAAAAGAACTGCAGCACCTCGCGGCCGCGCATCTGGCGAAACAAGCGGGCATCGCCCGGCAAATAGCCGACGCGGGCGTGTACCGCTACGCTCTGGCGATAACAATCCAGGCCGTCGATCCAGGCCGAGCCGGACGTGGGCCGCAGAAAGCCCATTAGCAAGCGGATCAGCGTAGTCTTGCCCGATCCGTTCGGCCCCAAAAGGCCGTAGACTTCGCCGCGGTCGATCTCAAGGCAGCAGCCGTTCAAGGCCGTTGCCTTGCCGTAACGCTTGGTCAGCGAACGAGTTTCTACGTGAAGCGCCGATTCTTCTGGAGCACCCTGCATCTAGCCAGCGTGGTTGAGCCTTTCGAAGTTGTCAAGGCCGGGGAGACCGCGCCTCTGTCAGGCTGGAAAGCCTGACCTACTCCTGGTTGTATAGGGCCCCTGAGCATGAAACCGCAGGCCGTCCGCTTCCCGCAGCTTTTCATCTTTCACCCTTCATCCTTCCGCCAGTCAACTGGTAGTAGCCGAAATCGTCGATCGCCGGCAGCCGGCGCAGCGTTTCCTCGGGCAACTTGCAACTCGCGGCGATGTCAGCCCAATCGGCCTTGTGAGGCGCAATCACGTAGAGCCAGGCCCCCGCTTCGCCGGGCCGAGCCGGTCCGGCGGCCAACGGCACGCCTGCGAGCTTGAAGTAATAAATCAGATTCCAATGGTCCTCTTTGGCGTAGCAGACTCGATACGGCCGGCCGTCGGCCGTCAACTTTTGCACGCGATCGATGACCGCCGCCGGATGGTAATCGGCCGCGTAGTAGTTGAAATAACCGTCGTGGGCGCCCGGATGCTCGCGACAGTAGGCGTCGAGCCGGTTGGGATACGTGGCTATTTGCGGCGCCAGTACGGCGACGACGACCAACGCAACGCCCAGCGACGCCGCTTCCGCCGCTCGCACGCTGTTCCAGGAAATCGCTCGGAGCAATTCGCCGAGCGTCCAGGCTTGGGCCAGAGCCATCAGGGGCAGCAGCGGGCAGAAATTGCGCGCGAAGGGGCTGATGCCGAGTCCGGCCGTCAGCAGGAACGCGCCGCCGAACACGGCCGCAGCCAACAGCGGCGCGGCGGGCGAAGCGACCTCTTGCCGGCGGATGCGCCGCACGATCCAAACAAGCAAGCCCGCCAAGAACAGTGGCAAAAGCAAAAGCATGTCGTGCATCGCCGGCTTCAGAAAGGCTTTCATCGCGGCCAAGAGCGCCGACGGCGAAAAGTGCGTGCTCGGGCCGCGATGCTCGAGCACCTGCCGGGCGATCGGCGCGTAGAGCAGCGCCGCCAGCAACAGCGCCGCGGCCCAGGCGGCAGTGGCCTCAAGCAGCATGCGAGCGCTTGCAGTGTGCTGATTTGGCGACTCCGCGCTCGCCCGCCCGTGGCGCGACGTCCCTAGCCAAATCAAAGCGGCTCCGGCGAGCGGCGCGAAAAACAGCAGGTTCGTCGGCATTACATAGAGAAACGCCGCGCCGACGAAGCCGACTTGCAGAAGCCGCGAGATACGCGTTCCGCCTTCAAGCGGAATCGCCAGATTCACCAGCCAGGCGAACAGGAACATCGACAGCGCATAGCCGCGGACCTGAATTGCATGAATCAAAAACATCTGGTTCAGCCCTAAGAGCAGCGTCGCCAGCACGGCCAGCGTGCGATTGCCCAAGTGCCAGGCGGCCCGGAACGTCATCGCCAGCGCGCCGATGGAAAATGCCAGCGACGGCAGCCGCAGCGCGAACTCGGCCGACGAAAACTCCTGCACGACCCACAGCACGAGCGAGTACAGCACGTGGTTGTTAGGCGCCGAATAGTCGGCGACGATCTTTCGCGGCCCGGCGGCGGCGAACATCACCAGCGTATAAATCTCGTCGTGCCACAAGTCGAGATTCAACCGCCCGGCGCACAGCGCGATCGGCCCGCCGGCAGCCAGCAGAAACCACTGCCAGGGCGGAATCGGCCGCGCTTGAGCGGCGGGCGGCGGCCGGTCGGCCTTGGGTCGAGTGTTGCGGCGAGAAGTCATCGTCTGGCGGCGCCAAAGTAGGTTATGCTTCAGCATAACCGAATTACGAGGCGCGGTATGCTGAAGCATAACCTACGCCTTATCGCCCCGGCGGCTTGCTCGCAATCGTTAACGTAGCAGGCACACTCCTGTGTGCCGTCGCCGACACTTGCATGGCGCCCAAACGCGACGCCGGTTACGGCACATGGAATGTGCCTACTACTTTGCGGCCGCGGACGGCACATCGAATGTGCCTACTACTTTGGCTGCGGCTTCGCCGTGCCGCCGCCTACCGATTGAACAAAAACGCCGGGCTGTTCAATAGCGCCCAAGCCAAGTCTTGGGCGCCGAGCAGGCGACAAGCTTCGGGCTGCTTGGCGGCTTCGGAGGATGAGGCCGAAAGCCGGGCGAGCTCGGGATCGATCGAGCGGTAGTATTTGCTCAGTTCCGCCTGTTGCTCGGCCGTGCGCTGGTCGGCCGCGACAGCCAGAATGGCGGCGATCGGCGCCGGGGGGCCTTCGAGCCGCAAGGGACGCTTCGATGCCGTGACCGAAATGCGGAACCGACCGATCGTGTGCTGGCCGCCGAATTGCTGGTCGAGCGTGACGGTCAACAGCGTGCCGCCAGCCGCGCCGACGTCTGCCGCCGTCTCGAAGACGGCCGTATGCGGCTCGCCGAACTTCGGCGCCACCGCCCAGCCGCTGGAACCGGCCGCGTTGCCGTCAATCGCCAGCGAGGCCGGGAAACCCTGTTGGGCAAAATCGGACGCGGCGTTTTGCAATGCCATCGGCTTCGCTTGCGCGGCTTCGGCGGCGGGCGCCGCGGCGAGTCGCACTTCGTTGAGCACCAAGTTGCCATTGGGCGCCCGGCCCGGCCCCTTGGCCGGCAGGCTGTCGTCGGGCAACAACTCCAGTTTCAGACCTGTGATTCCGGCCAGGTCGGTTTTGGCGACGAACGTGTAACCGTCGGTCGGCGGATTGGCGCCGGTCACAAGGATCGAGCCGTCAGGTTGCTTCGCCAGCGTGGCGCCGCCGGTGGAGGTCAGCGAAGTCGGATCGAGAACTTGCCAAACCGGCGCGGCCTGGTTTTGCTCCCATTCGGCTTGCTTTGCCGGCAGTTGTTCGCGCTCGTAGGTCGCCAACGCGGCAATGTTCTTTTGCTGTTCTTCCTGCTCGGCCTTGATCGCTTCGAGCGAAGCGGCGACTTCCGCGTCGCTCGGCAGCCGGCAGAGCACCGACAAGAAGATTTGCTCGACCACCTTGCGGTCATCCTTTTCGGCGGCGACCAGCTTGGCGATGCCGCCCGTCGGCGCCGCGATGGCGTCGGCAATCGTCGGGCCGTTGACCAGGTTCAGCGCCTGACCCAGCATCACGCCGGTCGAACGTTCGCATTCGCACGCGCTTTCGCGCGGCGGCTTGCCGAACAGGTTCAAGAAGCCGTCGGGCAATTGTATCTGGCTGTCGGGCAGTTGGGCGGCCAGAAAGCTGCTCGGCACGCCCGGCAGCCGGTTCTCGACGCCTGTGGCGCGGTGGACCGCGTCGTAGAGCGTTTCGGCCGGCAGGCGGCGGGCGATGGCATGCGAGTAGTTGATCTCGTCGTCCTGGTTCCACTCGTTCGTGGACAGCGAATGCTGATAGATACGCGACTTGCAGATCGTGCGGAACAGGTTCTGCACGTCAAAGCCGCTGGAAATGAATTCCTGCGTCAGCCGGTCGAGCAGTTCGGGATTCGTCGGCGGGTTGCCGGCCCGGATGTCGTCCAGCGGCTCGATGATGCCCGCGCCCAGCAGATAGCCCCAGATGCGGTTCACGTAGCTCTTGGCGAAATAGGGATTGTCCTTCGACGTGATCCAGCGGGCCAGTTGCTCGCGGCGCGAAGCTTCGCCAGGAACCTTGCCCGGATGTTCGTAGGGGAACTTCGGCGGCGCGACTTGTCCGGTGCGGACGTGCTTGACGTCACCGCCGCCGGCATCGTACACGACTTCGACCAGCGGCAAGGGCTGCTCGACCGCGGTGCCGCCGATGTTGCGCCCGGCGAATTCTGGCGACGGCTTGCGTCCGACCTGCGCGAAGTAAGCCGCCAGGTTGTAATACTGATCCTGCGTCCAGCGCTCGAACGGATGATCGTGGCACTTGTTGCAACTGAACCGCACGGCCAGGAACAACTGCGTGGTGTTTTCCATCGCGTCGCCCGGATCGCGCAGCACTTTGAAATACGAGGCGGGCGGATTGTCGAGCGTCGAGCCGCTGGCCGTCAGAATCGTATAGACGAACTGGTCGTAGGGCATGTTGCGGGCCACCGCCTGCTCGATCCAGTTGCGAAAGGCCCAGGCGCCTTCTTCGCCCAGGAACTTGCGGTTCACCTGCAGAAGGTCGGCCCATTTGTTGGTCCAATGCTCGACGAATTCGCGGCTGCCGACGAGCCGGTCGATCAGTTCGTCTCGCTTCAACTTCGCGTCGCGGGCGTCGGCCAGAAACGCCCGAACTTCGTCTGGATTGGGCGGAAGGCCGATCAGGTCGAGATAGACGCGGCGCAGGAACTCGGCGTCGGTCGACAACTCGCTGGGCAAAACTTTGACTTTCTTGAGCTTGTTGTAGACCAGGGCGTCGATGTAGTTGTTCTCCGGCGCGTCGCGCCACTCGAAGCCGCTGCGGTCGCCCATCACCACCACGGTCGTCGCTGCATAGGCGCCTTCGTAGCGGGCCAGCATCGCCGCTTCCCCGCGGCGCACGGCGGTCGCCAGGCCCTGCTTGTCGACCTCGACTTTTTCGCTCAGGCTGCTCTCGACGAAGGCTTCGGCCGTCACGTCGCGCACCTGGCCGTCGGTAAATGTGGCCAGCACGCGAAGCTGCTGCCGCATGCCTTGCAGAGGGATCACGGGGTTTTGGGGAAAGATTTCGATGCCAGCCACGCGCGGGCTGTCGAGATCGAGCTTGACGCCTCCGGCGATCCAGGCCCTGAGCAGTTCGTAATACGGCTCGCCGCGGCGCGTCAGCACGCCGCCCATGTGCGGCACGCCGCCGGCCGGCTTCAAGAGCATCAGGCTTTGATCGGGCGCCGCGCGGTTGAAGCGGCGGCCGGCCAGGTCGTCGGTCAAGGCCCGGTGGTCGAACAGCGGATCGTAACCGCGCAGCGACAGCTTAAAGCCGTTCTTGCCGTTGGCCGAACCGTGGCACGTGCCCGCGTTGCAGCCCAGCTTCGAAAGCACGGGGCCCACGTCGCTGACGTAGCTCACGGCGAAGGGCTCTTTTTGTCCGCTCACGACGACGGGCACTGCAACGCTCTGTCCGCCAATCGTGAATTTCAATTCAGCGGCGCCATCGGCTTGCGGGCGAAGCATGCCGGTCGGCGACACGCTGGCAACACTCGCAGGCGCCTCGACTTGGGCCATTCGCGTGACGTCGATCCGCTCGCCGGTGTCGAGTTCGGCGGTCAACAAGAGTTGAGCGTAGTCGTAAGGATGCTTGAGCTGCACGGCTGCCGGCGTGGCCTCGATGCGAACGACGCTGCGGCCCGGCGGCAATTGTTCGGGCTTTCGCTCGGATGCTTCTTCGCCACGCGCCAACGACCCCAAGCCTGCCACGACCGCCGCCACGGCCCACAGACGCCCAAGTTTCAAACCGTAAACGTGCATGCCTTGCATCCTTTGAAGGAAACCCGCAAGCGTCGCAACCCAAACCGCATTGAACTGAAACGAAGTCCACTGCCTGGGGCATCGCTTCGCTCTGCCGCCAGCCACCCTGTCTGCCACCTACCGCCTGCCGTCTACCGCCTACCGTCTACCGTCTACTTATTCCCCGCCACCTGCGGCGAGAGCGGGACCGGCACGAACTCTTTCAACAGCGTCCCGTTCTCAGGATCGAACAGCCGTACCTGGCCGTCGAAGCCGCCGACGGCCACGACCTTTCCGTCGGGCCTGTAGGCGACGGCGTACACGGCGCCGTACCGATCGGCGAACTTGGCCACCAGCTTGCCGTCGGCTTCCTGCAACACGCGTACTTCGCCGCGGCCGTCGCTGCTGCTGCCGATGACCACGCGCGTTGCGTCGGGGCTGTACCCGACGGCGAAAATCCGGCCCGGCACGGCCTGGGCGTTGAACCGCGTAATGCGATTGAAGTCGTCGCCGATCACGCGGGCCTGCGTGCGATACATCTGGTAAATCTTGGGCACGCCGTCGGCGCCGCCGATCAGCAGTTCGTCTTTCTTCGGATGGCGGTCGACGGCCATCAGTCCGCCTTTCAAGGCGCCGGGCGTGATGCTGGTGATATTGTCGACGAACCGCTGCGTGGCCACTTCGGTCAGCTTCATCGAGCCGTCGCGGCTGACCGAGACGACGTGCGAATCGTCCGTCGAAAAAGCCGTGTCGAGCGCCCAGTCGCTATGCGCGCCTTGATACAACACCTGTTTGCCGGTCTTGGCGTCGATGGCCCGCACCGTGTTATCGGCGCAGCCGAAGGCGACTTTGCTTCCATCAGAAGCCCAACTGGCGCCGTACACCGTGTCGTAAGTCACCGGCACGGAAAGCACCAAGGAGGGACGGGCGCCCTCGCCCGTCGATCCCAAGGAGGGACGGGCACCCTCGCCCGTCGATCCGGCCTTCGCGGCGACATCCCAGATTTGCACTTCGCCGAAGCGGCCGGGCGAACCGCCGGTAACGGCCAGGAACTTGCCGTCGGGCGAGAACACGGCCGACTCGATCCGCTCGGAAAGTCCGACCAGCCGGGCGACGACTCCGCTACCGTCGGCCTGATGCAGCACTACTTCGTGAAATCCCGAGACCGCCAGCAGCGAACCGTCGGGCGAAAAACGCAACGAAGTAATCACCGGCGCCAGGCTGTAGACCGGCGGGTGGTCCATGTCGACGGCGGCCTCCGCCATGTCGGGCGAATCGTCTTCGGCGCCTTCGGCCACCCAGCGCTCGATCAATACGATTTGCTCGGACTTGAGCGGATCGCCCCCTTTGGGCATGGCCGGCGGGCGATCGCCTTCAGGCAGCAACTGCGAAATCAAAAAGCTCTCGTCCGGCTTTCCGGGGACGAAAGCGGGCTCCTGGCTGTCGCCCCCTTTCTGCATTTCGGCCAGGCTCGTCATCGCGAGGCCGCCCTGACGCTTGGCCGGCTGATGGCAGCCTTGGCAGCGCTGCTGAAAGATCGGCCGAATGTCCTTGAAATAACTGACCTTGGCGCCCTGGTCCGCGGCGGGGTCGGCGGCCAGAGCAGAGCGGCGGCTCGGCAGTGTTGCGATGTGCAATGCCAAGATAAAAAATGCCAGCCAACAAGCTAATCGAAAAACGCGAAAAACGTTCATCGGCATCGTCCCCGCAGGTCGACCGAAGTCTTGCGGATTTTTAAGCGTTAGAGCGTAACCCATAGGCAGGTTGTTATGCTATCATGGGCGAAGCATGAAAAGCTATAGGCGGCCCAGGTAAAGGGCGCCGCTGCGTTGAATCCCAGGCCGAAGGAGGAAATGCGATGCGCTTGTTCGAACTCGCCTTCTCAACCGCCGCGACCGTGCGATTGTTGCGAGCCGCGAAATTTGGCCTGGCCGCGATGCTGGCGCTTGCCTGCCTGTCTTGGACCTCGCCCGCCGAAGCTCGGGGACGCGGCAATGCCGCTGGCCGATACGCGATGCAGATGTTGAAGAAGGAACAAGCGTTCTTTGCCAAGCAGATGGCGGCCTATCAAAAGCAGCAGAAAGCGCAGTACGAAGCGTTCATGAAACGCTTCGATACCAACGGCAACGGCAAGATCGACGGCAAGGAAAAAGGCCCCGCGAAGAAATACTTGCGCGAGCTGGAACTGGGCAAGAACCCCGACAAGATGCCGATTCCAAGCTCGACTTCGAGTTTCGACACGTCAAGGTCGAAGGCGAAGGCGAAGGCGAAGGCAAAGTCCAAGTCGAAGAAGTAGTCGCCGACCGCGGCGATCATCAACCGCGGCCGACATAGAGCTGTTGGCTGGGCAGCACGATCGCCTCGAGCATTTCTACGTGCGGCGGCAGCGTGGCCATCAACACGGCGACTTCAGCGATCTCATCGACCGTCATCATCGGCTCGGCGTCTTCCGGCCGGTCGGTCAGCCGGCGTTCGACCTGGATATTGCCTGGGTGCAGGCAACCGCAGGTGATGCCGTGCTCGCGCCCTTCAAGGGCCGTGACCTGCGTCAATCCCCAGAGACCGTGCTTCGAAGCCGAGTAGGGCGCCGAACCGAAGCGCACGCGTTGCGCCGAGATCGAGCCGACGTTGATGATCCGCCCGCCGCCTTGCGGTTTCATCACGCGGATGGCCGCCCGCGTGCAGAGAAACGGCGCCCGCAAATTGATCGCGATCACCTTGTCCCAAGCCTCGACCGAAAGCTCCTCGAGCGGGCCGCCGTCGAACGCGCCGGCGTTGTTGACCAGGAGATCGAGGCGGCCGAACGTCTGCTGCACGCGGGCGAACAGCGTCTCGACCTGCTGCTCGTCGGTGATATCGGCCGGCAAAACGAGCA
This sequence comes from Pirellulales bacterium, assembly GCA_035532215.1. Lineage (GTDB taxonomy): Bacteria > Planctomycetota > Planctomycetia > Pirellulales > JAICIG01 > JAICIG01. The sequence continues at coordinate 12,114 of DATKRK010000425.1, forward strand.
CGTCGACGTTCAGATCGCGAATTTCCGCGGCGGCCGAGTTGAGTTCGCTTTCGCTGCGCGCGACCAGCGCCAGCGAGGCGCCTTCTCGCGCCAGGCCGCGAGCGATGCCCCGGCCGATGCCGCGGCCGGCGCCAGTCACGATCGCCGTTTTGCCAGCTAACTTGCTCATTCGAATTAGATCGAGAGGTCTCGGAAGCCTGGAAAAAGCCGGGAGTTTTACAGGGCGTCACGATAGCAGCGTTACGCGCAGGCGTCAATTTTCTTTCACGTTACGCGCATTTCACGACTCGCGCGTACCCAATTCACGTGAAAGCGCGTAACAATCAAGATACGCGACAGTAATCCTTTACGTAGCCCAGGCATTTATGCCTGGGAATTCGTACGGTGAACGCAACCTTTTTTCCGCCCGGCGCCCGACGAGCCAACGACTCGTCGGGCGCCGGGCGGATTGGGGTTTGAAATGGCATGCCGGATCCCAGGCATGAATGCCTGTGCTTCGTAAAAGGATGCCAGCGTTCGCCTACGTCTCGCAGGTCACGATCCAGCCGTTTGCCCGCAGGCGGCCGAGGAGCCACGGCCGCTTCAAGGCGTGCCGCCGCTGGGTGTCGAGCGCGATGCACTCGACGATGCGAAACCCGGCCGAACGCAAATCGGCGAACAACTCGCGGCGCGTGAAGACGTGCAAAAACATCTTGGGGATGCCGCGATAGTCGAAGAACTTGTCGCCCGGCTCCTGGTTGCGGCGGACGTGCGCTCCGAACCAATTCTCCAACAGCCACCATCGCCCTTGCGGGTCGAATAGACAGTACCAGCGATTGTGAACGTGCAGCACGAACTTGCCGCCGGGCTTGAGAATTCGTTTGGCGTGCCTGAGCGCTTGCCGCCGATGCTCGCGGCCGCGGATCATGCCCAGCGTGCTGAACATCGAGATGCAATAGTCGGCGGCGCCGTCTCGGATGAAGCCGAGTTCGGTCATGTTCGCCAGCACGCGGTCGATCGGCAGGTCTTCGGCGTCGCCCTTGTCGCCGACCACTTCAAGCATCGGAATCGACAGATCGACGGCCAGGCCGCGATAGCCTCGGCGAGCGAATGGAACCAGCAGCCGCCCGGTGCCGCAGCCCAAGTCGACCAGCAGCCCGGGCCGCGTGAAATGCTTTTCGAGCACGGCTAAGTCGAAGTCGAACAGGCTGTTGTGAGCGAAGTATTCGTCGTAGTCGTCGGCGATGTGGTCGGCCTGGGCATATTGCCATAAACCGCGCGTGATGCCAGGCGGAAGCCGCCACGAAGGCAAGTCGGAGGAAGGAGTCAACGATGCGATTCCGTGGATGTTTAAAGCCAAGCCCGCGGGATTACTCTCCGTGGGTTTTACCGCGCCACAGCCACCGGCTATCATGCGCCTATGAGGCGAAGGTTTCAGTTCAGTTTGAGCCGGCTATTCTCGGTGACCGCATGCATGGCGGTCGCAGCTTGGTCAGGGAAACATGCTTTCTTGATGCCGCGTTCTGGCGATACTGCGGCGTGGGCTTTTATTTCCGGAACGTCCTTCATTGCGGCGATCGGCATTCTCACCCGAAGCGTTGAGTGGGTTGTCATGGCCGCATGCATTGCCATCCTCTTTATTTTGCTGATCTCGTGATTCCCAACTCCCGGACCTCCGCAACTTTGGCAGTTAAAATCTACCGGACCGGCTAAGGCAGGCGTTACGGGTTCCTCTTCTCTGTTCGGGCTGACCATGGCGAGCGTCGATTTCGCAGCGGTACGGCGCGCCATTCCGATTGCTCGGGTTTTGGAGTTGCTTCGCTTCGAGCCATCGATGCGCCGCGGCGATCAGCTCCGCGGCCCGTGTCCCCTTCACGGCTCAAAGCGGCCCGACAGCCGCTCTTTCTCGGTAAACTTAACCAAAAACGCCTTCCGCTGCTTCGTCTGCGGCGCCGCCGGCAATCAGCTTGACCTCTGGCGGATGGCAATGCAATTGCCCCTGCGGGAGGCCGCGGTCGATCTTGCCAGCCGACTTGATGTTCCGCTGCCGCCGCGCACGGCTACAGCCAAGCCCGCGGCCAAAGCCGAACAGAGAAGAGGAACCCGTCTTCCGCCAGCCCCGTAACCCTGCCATCCATTCCCACACAATTCTCGGAAGACCGGGTTAAGTCATGCCCCGACCACAATTCAGCATCCGAACGTTGCTCTGGCTGACACTCGTCGTGGCGGCGTTCTTGCGAGGAATCTGCTTCGAGAAAGAGCGGGCGAGGATGGCTAGCCTGAAACCAATGACGGTCAAGGAATGGCTTGAGATTCCGCGACCCAGTAACGCTAGGCCAGCACCACTAAAATAGCTCACTACCGGCCATTCCGGGCGGTTGCTGGGGGATGGAGCGACCAGTATAATTCGCGTTTCCTATCGCCTACAAGATAGTCCGCCGCCTCACTGGGAGGCGGCTTGGAACTCAAGGAGAATTGTCCGTGGCTATTCGCGTCGCAATCAACGGTTTCGGTCGGATCGGCCGATTGGTGTTTCGCAACCTGATCTCGCGCCCCGACGAATTCGAGGTCGTGGCGATCAACGATCTGACCGATAACAAGATGTTGGCGACGCTGCTCAAGTACGACAGCACCCACCGCCGCTTCCCCGGCACGGTCGGCTACGACGAACACAATCTGATCGTCAACGGCAAGAAGATTCGGGCCCTGGCCGAGCGCGACCCGGCCAAGCTGCCTTGGGGCGAATTGAAGGTCGACGTGGCCGTCGAGAGCACGGGCATATTCACCGGCCGGGCCAAAGACGGCAAAGCCGGCTACGACACGCACCTGGCCGCCGGCGCCAAACGAGTCGTGCTCAGCGCCCCGGCCAACGACGGCGCCGATCTGACCTGCGTGCTGGGCGTGAACGACGATAAGCTCTCGGCCAGCCACAAGTGCATCTCCAACGCAAGCTGCACCACGAACTGTCTGGCCCCGCTGGCCAAGGTGCTGCACGAAAAGTTCGGCATCGAGAAGGGCCTGATGACCACGGTCCACGCCTACACGAACGACCAGAACGTGCAGGACCTGCCGCACAAAGACCCGTACCGGGCCCGCGCCGCCGCCCAGAACATCATTCCCACCTCGACCGGCGCCGCCCAGGCCGTCGGCCTGGTGATCCCCGAGTTGCAAGGCAAGCTGACCGGCATCGCCTTGCGCGTGCCGGTGCCGACCGGCAGCGTGGTCGACCTGACCGCCGTGATGAAGCGCGACGTGACCGCCAAGGAAGTGAACGAGGCCGTCAAGGCCGCCGCCGAAGGCAAGCTGAAAGGCATTCTGGAATACACCGAAGACCCGATCGTCTCCAGCGACATCATCGGCGACCCGCACAGCTCGATCTTCGCCGCCGACTTCACCCAAGTCATCGGCGGCAACTTGTTGAAGGTCGTCAGTTGGTACGACAACGAATGGGGCTACAGCTGCCGCACCGTCGATTTGATTTCGCGCGTGGGCAAGCTGTAAGAGCGCAGCATAATTTGCGTGGCGTAGCGGTGCGCCGGAAGTTCACCACGGAGACACGGAGAGCACGGAGCGGCGAAGCCGCAACCAGAGTCGCTTTTCGCTCCGCGAAAAGGCATGCATTTAGATCTCGCCTGCGCTCTTAATGTGCTAATTGCGTCGCGATTTCTTTTTTGAAGTCGAGAGCGTGGGAGCCAGCCATGCTTGCGACTGTGCCGTCTTTTGAAATGATTATGGCGACCGGAACCACGCTCACGCCGACAGCCTTCAGTTCGTCGAGACTGACGGCAAGATTTCGCGTCTTGTTCCATTTCTGCTTGCGGACCGTGTCGGCGGCGCGGGACAGATCGGCGTCGACAGTCACGGTGATTAGCTCTACCTCATCAGCCCACTCCGGATGCTCACCGGCGATCTTCTGCAGCTTTGCGACAGGTTGGTAGCAAGTCGCACACCACGAGGCCCAGAAATCGACCACGACGACTTTTCCGCGATGGTCGGAAAGCCTTTCAGTCGAGGCGCCGTCGAAGGACGACAATTTGAGGTCGGCAACGGGCTTTCCGACGAACGATTCGTAAGTTGCAGCCGCGACTCCTTGAAGCTCGAGGGCCGCTCGTTTCAGTGTGACGCTGATCCTAGAGTCGTCGGCCGCTCGCACGATCATCAATGTAACTTCCGTTCCGACTGGGCCGCGAATCAGGCTTGCGGCTTCTCCCACCGTCTTGTCCTTCAACGTGGTCTGCTTGCCGTCGGCATCGACCGATGCCAACATATCCCCTTCATGGATTTCTTCGCATTCGTCAGCGGGCGAGTCGGGGAGGACCGCACCGACCAGCAGGCGCTCGCCTTCGCGTCTTAACGCGATGCCCACGCCGGACAGCACCGGATAACTCTTGAATTCTTCGGCTTGTGACCGCGCGCTCTCTGTGACCAGCAAGATGACGATCAGACGTGTGACCAAAGCTCCTGCTCGGCGACCATTCGGCATAGAACACCTCACTTCATAGAGTAACGGTCCTAGCTTGTTCTCTGCGCACGCAGCTTCATTGCAAGGCACAAGCGAGGACGCTCTCGGACGCGCGCCAAGACGACATGCTAACCTAATGCCTCGTCCTTGGCTGGGCAAGGCAGGATGCGGGCAGCAGCGGCCGATGCCAGCCGCTTACCGGAGGTTTGTAATCGTGATAGTACGTTACCGATACGGGGTCCACTTCGCCCCTGAGCTGCGACCGGTGCGTTCGCTCTTGGGCCGCTCGGTTTTGCGAGCGGCGGCGTCGGAACTTTCGGCCTCGGCGTCGTCGGGAGCCGGGCGAATGGCGGTGGCCTTGGCGCGAGGAGGACTGGCGGCGTCGGGCGAGGCGATGTCGGGGCCTGGCAGCGGTTGGTCGATCTTGGTCCAGGCCGGGGCGGAATCATTCGTACCGGAATCGCCGGGCAGGCGGACCTCGATCTGTTTTTCCAGTTGTAGCTTCTTGCCTTCGAGCGTCGTGAAGCGAACGTACACGTTCAGCGTGCGGTTGGCGGGCGGGCCGTGCGGCCAGCGCAGGTCGAAGTGCAGCCCGTCGCCCAGCGGCGTGCGCTTGATGTGCTCGGCGGCTTCATCGACGGTGAAATCCCAGCGGGCGACGCGAGCGGCTTCGCCTTCCTGGGCCGGATCGAGCACCACTACCGAGACGTCGCCGGGCGCCTCGATCAACTGGCCGCTGGCGTCGAGCGGCTCGATCACGACCATCAGACCCTCGTCGCCCGGCTTGTCGTCGACGTTGTGGCCGCCGGTCAACTTGCGGTTCAGCGAGATTTGCGTCACCGTCTCGTCGCCGGCCGTTTTATCGTCGGCGGAGTTATCTTCGGCGGGGGCTTCGTCTTCGACCGGCTTCTCGAATTGGGGCAGTTCCGTGTTGGATTCGCCCGGCACGGAGATCGCATTCGGCAGCCGGGCGTTCGAGGGCGGCGGCGCTTCGAACTCGTCGCGGCGCTGGCCATCGGGAACGTTGGGGTCGGGCGGCGAAATGACGGGCGGGCCGTCGTAAGGAGGCGGATCGCCGCCGGGCAGTTCGACGGTCGGCGGCCGCAATTCCTCGTCGTCGAGCCGCTGGCGGCGCGATTTAGCGTGCGGCGCGGGCCGCTCTTTCAGCAGCGATTGGTTCTCGCGCTGGCAGGAATCGAGCTGTTGTTGGTATTCCTCGACGAGCCCTTCGAGCTCGTAGATCTTGTCTTCCTGCATCCGCAGTTCCTGCTCCAGCAGGTCGCGGCTGATATTAGTGCGGCAGCCGCTGACTGCTATCCCTAGCAGCAGGGCGCCGGCGAAACGCCAAGCATTCATTGCGGCCTCGCGCGAAGAAATGTCGAACTAGCACGCTCTCGGGCGGCGGCCTGAAAGTTGATGCAGCCATTCCGCGCGTGCCGCCAGGCGAGGCGCCTGCGCCATGCGCGTTTGCAATCAGGACGATACCCTTCTCGTCTTGCGCGACCCGGTGCGGGAAGTGAGGTCGCGCTTGTTCGCCAGATGGCCGAAAAGGGCCTATGCCGGCTTGCCTTCCATGTGATCGATGACCTTATCGATCAGCTTGTAGTCGAGCGCCTCTTCGGCCGACATGAAGCGATCGCGGTCGGTGTCCTGCTCGATGCGTTCCAGCGGGTGGCCGGTGTGCTTGAGCAGGATGAGGTTCAGCTTCTGCTTGACCTTCTTGAATTCCTTGGCGTGGATCATGATCTCCTCGGCCGTGCCTTCCATGCCGGCCAAGGGCTGGTGGATCATGATTCGCGAGTTGGGCAGCGCGTGCCGCTTGCCGTGGGCGCCCGCCGTCAGCAGCACGGCGCCCATCGACGCGCACTGGCCGATGCAATAGGTGGCCACGTCGCAGGCCACGAACTGCATCGTGTCGTAAATCGCCAGGCCCGCGCTGACGCTGCCGCCGGGCGAATTGATGTACAGGTGGATGTCGGCCTTCGCATCTTCCGACTGCAAGAACAGCAACTGGGCGACCACCGAGTTGGCCACCTCGTCGTTGACGCCAGAGCCGAGGAAGATGATGCGGTCCTTCAGCAGCCGGCTATAGATGTCCATAGCCCGCTCTTCGCGGCCGCTCTTCTCGATCACGTAGGGGATCAAGGGCATCTTAGTCTTCTTCTTCCTCTCCGGCTTGCGAGGGGGGCTTGGTCAGAATCTCGTCGACCAGACGATATTCCTTCGCCGCCTCGGCGTGCATGTAAAAATCGCGATCGGTGTCTTTGGCGATCCGCTCGATCGGCTGTCCGGTGTGGTGCGACAAAATCTTGTTCAGCACGTCGCGGGTCTTCAAGATCTCGTCGGCCTGGATTTCGATATCCGAAACCTGGCCGCCGACCTGGCCGTAAGGCTGATGGATCATGACCTTGGCGTGCGGCAAGGCATAGCGCTTGCCCGCCGTGCCGCCGGCCAGCAGCACGGCGCCGCCGCTGGCCGCCAGGCCGACGCAATAGGTGGCCACCGGGCAGCTCAGGATCTGCATCGTGTCGTAAATCGCCAGCGTGGCGGTGACGCTGCCGCCGGGCGAGTTGATATAGAAGTGGATGTCCTTGCGGCGGTTTTCGCTCTGCAAGTACAACAGCTTCATCACCAATTCGTTGGCGTTGCCGTCGTGAATTTCCCCTTGCAGCAGAATGATGCGGTTCTCCAGCAGCAAGTCGCCCAGAGTCATCTGGCGCTGCCGCTGATAGTCGCGGTAGTTCAACTGCGGGTCGATCGGCGCTGCCATACTAATAGACGCTGTTCGACTGGCCGACGCTGTCCGACTATTACGTTCCATGCGGCAACCTAGCGGTGTTCCTGTTGGTGCGGCGTCGGAGCAGGCTCGTGGGCCTCTTGGGCTTCGGGAATTTCGGCTTCCTCGCCGCCTGCCGACTGGTCGACAGCCTCGGCATCGGCGCCCTCCAACACGTAGGGGACTTCTTCGAACGTGGCCTCGGAAAGGATCAGGTCGATCGTCTTGCGCTCGATAATCTGATTCCGCAGCGTATCCATCAAGCCGCGTTTTTCCAACTGAGCGCGGGCGCGACGCGGGCTTTCACCGCTTTGCTTGGCGATCAGTTTGATTTCGTCGTCGTAATCGCCGGGCAGATCTACGATCTTTTGATCTTCGGCGATCCGCTCCAGGACGAAATGTTCCTTGAGCGAGCGGGCGGTGTTGGTCCGGCTATTCTGCCGCAGCTCGTTCTCGTGCAGACGGATTTCGTCGTCGCTGAAGCCGCTGCGCCGCAGCTCGAGCACGGCCCGCTCCAATTCGCGAACCGATTGCCGCTTGAGCAAGGCGGGGGGCAGATCCCAATTGGCTGCCTCGGTGAGCGAGGCCAGAATTTGCTGCCGCGCAAGGCGCTGTTGCTCGTAAGCAAGCCGGCGATCGAGATTGTCCTTGATCGCGTCGCGCAGATCGCCTTCGCCCTCGAAGCCGCCCAACTGCTCCAAGAACGCGTGGCTCAGTTCCGGCAGCTCCAGCTTCTTGACTTCGAGCACCTCGAACTCGGCGGTGATCTCTTTGCCGCGCAATTGCTCGTTGGGGGCGTCTTCCGACAGCTTGGCCTTGCCAGTGCGGGTTTCGCCCGCCTTGACGCCTTGCATCAGCTTGTCGAAACCTTCCACCTTGCCGTCGCGGAAACTGAGCGTCGGACGAATGCGGATGACCTCCTCGTCGACGCTTGAGATCAGCGTGTCGCCGTCTTTGAACTTGAGGTTCATCGCCAGGTAGTCGCCGCCAGCGGCAGGCCCGTCGAACGGCGCCAACTTGCCGTGCCGGGCGAGCAGGTTCTGCAACTGCTTGTCGACGTCTTCGGCGGTGAACTCGCGCACCGGCCGTTCGATCTTCAAGCCCTGCCATTTGGGCAGCTCGAACTCCGGCCGGACTTCAATGTCGAACTCGAAGGTCATCGGCCCTTCTTCGGGCACTTCAATGGCCAACGGATTGAAGTCGGGCTCGCTGATCGGCGACAGTTCGTGCGATTCGGAAATCTGCTCGAGGCTGTCCATCAAGAGCGAGCCCTTGACCTGATCCGTCACGTCCTTGCGGAATCGCAGCTCGACAAGCTTGCGGGGGGCGCGGCCCGCCCGAAAGCCGGGCACGGCGGCCTTGTCCATCAACTCGCCGAAAGCTTTGCTGTAATAGCGGTCGATGTCCGGACGCGGAATCGTCACGGTAATATGGCGCTCGCAGGCGCTGCGAGACTGGATCTTGACCTCCAGGTCCAGCTTCTCGGCGGCTTCCGCCTGGCCTTCGTCGAGACCGACTTCGACGCCCTCGCGGGCTTCGAGTGCGTCGGAATCGGCGGTTGAATCATCTTGGGGAGGCATAAGTCCTTCTTTACGCCAAGTGGCAGCATCGGGAAAGAGAAGAGCGGGTGATGGGATTCGAACCCACGACAACGACGTTGGCAACGTCGTGCTCTACCAACTGAGCTACACCCGCCTATTATATTGCCTTACCGCGGCACGCACTCAAACGAGCCGCCTGAAACGAGCCCTTGCCGCTTCCGGCCCCCTTGACCAGCGGCCCTCTCGACCAGGCTTGCGCCCGCCCTGCCGGACTCTCTCAGCCCGGACTGAACTGGAGCGGGAATATGGGATTATAGATTTGTCCCCCCGGCTTGCAAGGGCAATCGAGCGGCTCGACGCGCCGGAACTCCGAAATGCCGCTGCCTGGCCGGAACCCTACAATTTCGGCATGCAAACGGCCAAGCTGTCGACTGCACTCGGCCGTTGCGCTCGAGATTAGGGCGGTCTCTGAGGCTGGCCGAGTTCGCCTCCGAGATTGGTCCCCGATTGCCTCTGGCGGCGAGAGAAATGTTGCGGCGCCCGTTTCGCCAGTTATAGTAAGGACTTGTGGCATAACCCTCAATTCTGAGAAGGCACACAAGCCCGCGGGCCAAGCGGGGCGTTTCGGAACCGAGACTCTTGGAGCGTGTTGCCGCGATGGAAGCCAAACTAATTGTCGTGGGCGGAAAGGCCAACAAGGCTGAAGTCCAGTTGACGCTGCCCGCCGTCATCGGGCGCGGCCGCGACGCCGATCTGACCGTGGCGCACGCCACCGTCAGCCGGCGACATTGCATGCTCTATGAACGCGACGGCGCCTTGATGGTGCGCGACAACGGTTCGCTCAACGGCACCGTGATCGAGGGCGAACGAATCCAGGAAGCCGTATTGCGGCCTGGCGCGACATTGACGGTCGGCCCTTTGACATTCCGTGCCGAATACGATCACCAGGGCAATTTTCCGAGCCTCGTCGAACCGCCGACGCTTCCGAACGTGCAAAGCGCCGTGGGCAATGTGCAGCAAGCCAATGGATCGCTGCACACGGAAGAGCCGGCGGAAGCAGCCGCCGACAGCGAGCTTGCGCTCGATCTGCCTGACACCGAGCCCCCGGTTGACGAAGAAGCGCCGAGCTTCGGTTTTCTCAGCGACCCCGCCGAAGCGCCAGCGGCACAACAGGATTCAGACTCTGAGGCGCCCCCGGTTGATGAAGAACCCGAAGGACCGAGCGGGGCCGATTCGCAGCTTCCCGAGATTACGCTGCACGATCCAGAAGATGCGCCAGCAGCGGATGAAGACTCGGGCGAGTACGCGGTGTTGACCGACTCGGCTGCTCCGTCTCTTGATTTTCCCGTAGCGGAAGTGCCCGTTGCCGGCGACGATCAGGCTCATTCGTTGACAGCGCCCTCGTCGAGCGACGCCGAAGACGCTCCAGAAAACACGCCTGCCGCCGCTGAGAATTCGTCGCAAGTCAGGATGGAAGACAGCGATGGGGCGCGAATAAAACTGTCGGCGGCGGGCTCGGCCAACACCGACAGCGATGCCGCGGCGTTCAACTTTTCGTCCGACGCGCCTGCCGCCGGTAACGCCGAGAAATCGTCGAAGCGCCCGGCCAAGCCCTCGGAATCCATGCCCGACATCAAGCTCAGGGCGGAAAAGTCCCAAGCGGCGGCAGCGGAAGATGACGAACTGAACAGTTTCTTCGACTCGATCGGCTTGGAATAGGCGGCATCCTTTGCGATTCCTCGAGCGCCGCAGGGCGAAACGCAATCCGCGGCCGCTGCTTTGCGCCACGCATTCAGCCCGCCTCGCGGCGTTCGACAGGCGTGGAGGGCGACCGGTTGGCAACCCTCCAGTGCGGAGGCCGGATTGCAGGAGTCATCGGCAGCACGAGCGGCCCCGAGGCGCCCTCGGGCGTGCCGTCCCAGGCATGCACCGCGATTTCGGCCAGAACCCGTTCGGCGACGGCGATGGCGTCGCGGCCCGCCGCGCCTGAAACGCGCGGCATGCGGCCTTCGCGGATCGCCCCGGCGAAGTCGATCAATTCGGCGGTGATTGCGTCGCACGGCTCGAGTTGAATCTGTTCCAGCGGCAGGTGCTCGGCCATCAGTCGATCTTTGAGCGAGCCTTTTTCCTCGGGGCTGAGTCGTTCGACGTCCAGTTCTCGACGCAACAACGTTTCGCTCGGGCGGACGATCGACGCGGTGCGCCCGGCAAAGTCGAGGCCGGCGAATGCGCGGCGCGTCCAGATCTGCATGGTCCGCGCGGCGCCGTAACTGGCCCGCGAAGCGTTCAGCGAGACGACGCAGCCGTTTTCGAAGCGGAGTCGAGCATGGGCGATGTCTTCGTGGCGTCCGAACAGCGAAACTCCCAGGGCCTCGACGCTCCGCAACGGAGATTGGACCAGCGACAACACCAGGTCGATGTCGTGAATCATCAAGTCGAGCACCACGCCGATGTCGGTCGAGCGGAACGAGTATGCGCTCCGCCGCACGGCTTCGACGTACTTCGGCTCTCGGACATGAGGCAACGCGGCCGTGAAAGCCGGATTGAAGCGTTCGACGTGGCCGACTTGCAAGATCGCCCCGCGACGGCGCGCAGCGTCGACGAGTTCCTCCGCCTCGGCGAGCGTCGCCGCCAGCGGCTTTTCGACCAACAGGTGTACGCCGGCGTCCAACAATTCGATCGCCACGTCGCGATGAAACTTCGTCGGAGCCGCGACGACGGCGGCGTCGATGCGGCCGAGTAACGCTCGGCAATCGGCGAAAGCCTCGGTGTGATAGGCGGCTGCCGCTTCGCAGCGACTGCTTGCGACGGGATCGACGATGCCCGCCAGGCGGAACTCCGCGAGGCCCGAGAGAATTCGGGCGTGAATCTTGCCCAGATGGCCGGCGCCGACGACAGCGATCCGCAGCGGCTTCACGCGGCTCTCCTGCGCTCGCGAGCCCGGCCGTGCTGGCCTTCTTGCTGGCTTTGTACGAAGCTCAACAGTTCGTTGACCTGCGGAACGAGTTGGTTGTTGCCGCGGAGAATTTCGCGGGCGTGGTCCAACCCGACCTTGGCCCGGTACAGCAGGCGATGGGCTTCGGCCAGGCAGTCGATGGCTTCGGGCGAAAAGTTGTTGCGTTTCAAGGCCACGACGTTAATGCAGCGCGGCCGCGTGGGGTGGCCGTCGACCAGCATGAACGGCGGGACGTCGTGCAGCACGCGGCTCAAACCGGCCACGAAGCTGAAGCCGCCGATCGACGCATAGTGGTGGACGGCGACGCCGCCGGACAACGAGGCGTGGTCGCGAACGTGGACGTGGCCGCCCAGCAGCACGGCGTTCGCCATGATAATATGGCTGCCCAACCGGCAATCGTGGGCCACATGAGAGCAAGCCATGAGGAAATTGTGGCTGCCGATCGATGTGACGCCGTCCTCTTTTTCCGAGGCCCGATTGACGGTCACTCCTTCGCGCAGCGTGTTGTGGTCGCCGATCACCACTTGAGTGTCGCTGCCCCGATAGCTGAGATCCTGCGGCTCTCCGCCGATCACCACGCCGGGGTAGAAGTGGTTGTCTTGTCCGATCGTGACGCGCCCCATGACGGTCACGCCGTTTTCCAGGCGCGTCCCGCGGCCGATCCGCACGTGCGGGCCAATCACGCAGAAAGGTCCGATTTCCACGTCATGGTCGATCTCGGCGCGCGAATCGATGGCGGCGTGCTCGCCAATATAGGTCGCCATGTCTGAACTCCACAACCTCGTGGTTAACTGCGAAGTGCGCCATCCGGCTTCGGCTGATCCCTCGACGGCGGGCGGCCGTTCGACCGCCGGCACGGCGCCTCAGGCCGAGCGTCTAAAGCCCCCTACCAGGTCTCCTTCGGTCAACAAGATTCTCACCAACTCGGCGTTCAGGCGGTGGCCGCTGCGGAACGCGACGAAGTGGCCCGCCAGATCGCAACCGGCCAACGACAGGTCGCCGACCAGATCGAGCGTCTTGTGTCTTACGCATTCGTCGCGAAATCGCAACTCGTTGTCGATCGGGCCTTCGGCGTCGAACACCAATAGATCCTTGAGCGTGGCCCGAGTTCCCAGGCCCTGCGCCAGCAGCCAGTCGGCTTCGCTTTTGAGCATGAAGGTGCGGCTGGGGGCCAATTCGCGGCGGAATGAGTCGGGCGTGACGGGCAGGGTCAGCGTTTGCCGTCCGATGGCCGTATCGGAACCGTAATCGAGATGGAATTTGACCGACAATCCGCCCGTGTGGCTCGGTCGGGCCTCGACCCAGCTCTCGTCGTTGCCCAGTCGCGTGACTTCGCGAACGAAAAGCGTCGAACGCACGGCCTTTAGTTCGACGACGCCCGCCGCCGTCAAGGCCTCGACAAAGGGCAGGCTGGAACCGTCGCAGCCGGGCATCTCGGCGGCGTCGACCCAGACCTCGCAATTGTCGATCTGCATGCCGCCGAGCGCCGCCATGACGTGTTCGACCATTTCGACGCTCGCGCCGCCCGAGCGCAGCGTGGTGCGGCGAGGCGTTTCCACGCGGTTCGCGACGTCGGCGCGAATCCTGACCGGCTTGGCCAGATCGGATCGCACGAAGACCACGCCCGTGTCGGCGGGGGCCGGACGAAATTCGACGCGAACGTCCTTTCCGCTCCAGTATCCGAATCCCTCGACGGTGGCAGACCTGGCAAGAGTACGCTGTCGGCGGGGCGCTTGCAGCGACGGCCGCGAATCATCCTTGAAACGCTTGAACATAAATCCTGGTGGCTAAGGCATGGTGCTGGCCGCCGCGCCTCCTTGCGCGGCCGTGCGATGTGCAAGCCGGACCCGACCGATCTTATCGGCGAGGCAACACTCCCTGCGATTTCGCCGGCTTGGCGCCGATCGGTCCGGCGGGCTGACGTTGCTGCCGCGGGGCGCCGGCGTTGGCGTTGCAGGCGTCGAGCACGATCGGCGTGATGTCGATGGCTCGGTTGTAATACACGACCTGCCGATTCAGGTGTTGCATGACTCCTTGGAGATCATCGCCTTCGAGCGGGTCGCCGTTGAATCGCAGCACCAGCGTGATTCCGTATCTCTCGGCGTGATTCTTCACGTGGTCGAGCACTTCCTTATAGACCGACAGGTAGATCTTCGCCTCTTGCTCCATGAAGTTGCGCTTCTGAATGTTGACTTGCACTTGCAAGTCGGCCTGACGCTTGGCCAGTTCCTCTTCGAGCGCTCTGGCTTCCGGCGAGTTGCGGTTGTATTCGTCGATTTTCTCCGCCGACTTCTCGATCGCTTCCTTGGCGGCCTTGAGGTCGGCTTCGGCGGCTTCGACGTCGTGCCGCATGTGCTCGACGAGCGCCTTGAATTGAACGTGGTTGGCGAAGATATAAGTCAGGTCGACGATGGCCACTTGCGAGCCCGCTTGCGAGCCAGGGCCGCGCTGCTGCGCGGCGGCTTCGTCGGCCGAATACTCAAACGCCGCGAACACGGCCGCGATGGCGGCCAAAGACAGGAACTTCTTCACGTTTAGCGCTCCTTGCTTTCCTGGGCGAGGTCGTCCGTGACCGCGTGAGTTCCTTCCCGCAGAACCCACGTGCCGAGAGTTTCCGATTGGCGAGTGCGGATGGGGCCAATTGCGAGGCGGTATTGTGCCTTGAAGCCGAACTCGGGTAAAGGTCAGTTCGCGGGGGAAAAGGCGCTTTCGCGAGGTTTTCGGCTTGGGGTCCGCCGCGCGAGTCAGGCGGCGGCGCGCTGGGGCTCGTTCGCCGACCGCGATCGCTCGACCAGGGACCGGATCTGCTGCTGCAACGCGTCGAAGAAATGCCATTCCGCGACCGTGCCGGAGTATTTGCGGCTCTCGCGGCTGGTGTTGTCGCGAAGTTCGCAAAACAGCTCGTGGCACTCGCGGTAAAGCCCGGCGTGGGGCGCCAACGCGGGCGGCAATTCGCCCTCCTTCAGGCGCGAACGAATCAGGCTGCCGCCGAGCATCGTCTCCGGCACGTCGATCTCGACGCCCAGCAAGCGGCCCAGCCAATCGAGCGCCGGCTTGCCGAAATCGTTGAAGAACATCCAATACGAGTTCGGGCAAACCCGATAGACGTCGATCGTCAGCGCCAGGCTTTCGAGCCAAGCCTCGAACAGGCGAGGGATGGGCGACCAGGGAAACAGCTTGTGCATCGACCACAAGGCTTCGTTCGGCGTGCGGACCGTCAGCAGGTGAGGCGAGCCCGAAAAGTAGGCGGCGTGATGATCCAGACAAAGGCGCTTCCAGTTGGGCGGGTAGTCGTGTGGTCCGAACGCTTCTTTCGCGCCGGCGTAGCGGTGCTGCCGGCCCAGGCGGAGCAACAAGGCCAGCGGCCCTCTCTCGACGGCGGCCGAGGGCGAAACGTAGGTCCCCTTGTAGTGGCAGTTGCCCATCGCCTCGTGCATGGCGTTGAAAAAGCCGACGAAGTCCTGGATATGGCCGTGCTGGAAGAAATTCGGTTCTTCGAGCAGGAAAATCTCCGGACGCGAATTCAGGCACTTCGTGAGCACGGTGGTGCCCGACCGGGCGCTGCCCAGAATGAACAGGCCCTGCGATTCCAGCTTTTCCAGGGAGGCGTCGTCGAGCGACGGCGGCGGTTCGTCCGGCGGCGTGAGCACTTGCTTGGCCTCGGCAGCCAGCTCTGCCAGCCGCGAGTCGAGGCGTTCGAGCAGGACGAGCATGGCTTGCAGGGAAGCGTTCGCGGCCTCGCCTTGCCGCTCGGCGGCGGCCTGCGATACGCGCAGCGTTTCGGCCAGGAATACTCGCAGCGTTTCGGCCAGCGATTCGCCCAGCGCCTGCCGCAAATCTTGCAAGCGGTCGGCCGTCAGCGTCTGAGACCGCGCCAATTCTGGAACGCCCAACAGTCGCTGAATCTTCCCTGCCAAACAAGCCTTCATGGCGCCTTCTCATTTTGCCGTTCGGGTTCCATTTCCCACGCGCATCGCCCGCTCGCCTAGGCCGCGCGCGTCGAGGTCGCAGGCAGCCGGCTCGGGGCGACGTCGTGCTTCATCGAGGCGTGGACGATTTGCGTGCCGGGGGCGTTGACGCTGATCGAGATGGTTTCCAGGTCGCCCAGCTCCGCGATCAGACCGGCTTTCTTTTCGGGCGGCACGCAGAACAGGATGAACCCCCCGCCGCCGGCGCCGAGCAGCTTTCCGCCCCAGGCGCCGCACTGCACGCCGCGCTCGTAGATGGCGTTGATCTGCGCGTTCGACACCGAGTCGTCGAGCGAGTTCTTCAGCTTCCAGCCTGCGTCGAGCAAGCGGCCGAATTTCGCCAGGCTGCCGCCGCCGGCGAGCGCTTCATAGCCTTCATCGACCAGCCGGCGCATGCGCTTGAGCCGTTCGACGTTGCCCCCGATCCGCTCCACTTGGCGCGCCGCGACCTGGCTGGCCCGGCGGCGGATGCCCGTGTAGACCACCAGCAAATGCTGCTCGAATTCGGCCTGCCGTTCGGGCGAAATCGGCAGGCGGTGAACGATGATGTCGCGAGTGGTGCGAAACTCGATCAGGTTGAAGCCGCCCATCGCGGCAAAGGTCTGATCTTGGCAGCCTACCGATTCGCCGAGCACTTCGCGTTCGATTTCGATGGCTTGATACGCCAGGTCCAACGGATGCACCACGCGGCCCTGAAATGCGTACAACGTATTCAGCACGCCCACCACGAAACTCGACGACGTGCCGAGGCCGACCGACGAGGGCAGTTCGGCCATGCAGTCGAGTTCGACGTCTTTCGTGACGCCCGTCCAACGCAGACACTCGCGAAGCGGGGCGTGCTGGATGCTATCCAGATCGGCCACGCATTCGACCTTGCTGTAGGCCAGCCGAATGGAATAATCGAACAGCCGCGAATAAAAGTGAGTGGCGGCCAGATACGTACACTTGTCGACCGCGGTCCCCAACACGGCGCCGCCGTGCTTGGTGAAATGCTCGGGATAGTCGGTGCCGCCGCCAAAAAAGCTCACGCGGAACGGCGTTTTGCTGATAATCACGACTTCGCTTCCTGCTCGGTGCGATCGATCGCCAAAAACGACCCGGGGAACGCGTTAATTTACAACGGCCCGCTTGGGGGCTAAGACGAGGCTTCCGTTGCCGAAAGCGACCAAGCTACACGAAGCTCTAAATCGCGGAAACAGCAATCTTAGCCCGCAAGCGGGCCGTTGTTAATTTACGGCCCCCCTGATTTCCTGCCTAGGCCAATGTCGGACCAGGAATTCCTCCGCCTCCGCGAGACTTTCGGGCGTCCCAATATCGAGAAACGGCGCGGCGCATCGATGCACGGCCAGCTTGGCTCCTTGCCGCAACAACGCGGGGAACACGTCGCATTCCATGCTCAGCGGCGTTTGTCGAGGAAACGACGCCAGCAGCCGGCGGCGAAAGCAATACACGCCCGCGTTGATCAGTCCCGCGCCGGGACGCTTTTCGCGAAACCCCAGCAGGCGGCCCTCGTCGTCGATATCGAGGCCCCCATAGCGCCCGGCGTCGTCGACGTGCAGCCCGACCACCACGCCGTCGACCGCCGGATCTTTCAACAGCCGCCAGGCGCCGGCCAGATCGGCCAGCACCAGCGAATCGCCGTTCGCGAGCAGAAGCGGATCGGCATCGCCGGCGGCTTGTTGAGCGAACAGGAATCCGCCGCCGGTGCCGAGCGGTTCGGCTTCGCGCACGGTTCCGATCGACAACTCGTCGTCCGGGCGCTGGCGAAAGTGCGCTTCGGCGACTTCGGCCAGGTGGCCCAGCGAAATGACGAACCGGCGGACGCCCTGCCCTTGAAAGTGTCGAATGACCCATTCAATGAACGGCCGCCCGCCCGCCGGAATCAGCGGTTTCGGCAGATGGGGCTCGAGATGGCTGATTCGCGTGCCGCGTCCGCCGGCCAGGATAATGGCGCAAGAGTTCGCATTCATGCCGAGGCGCCTCGCAGTTGGCCAAATTGCGTCTTGGGTTTTCGGGCAACGCGATTTTCGGAGCAAGCCGCGTCTGGCGGATTTTGCAACAATGTCAACAGCCGTTGCGGGTTTTGTTGGCTTCGCCACGCCGCCGCGCAGTCGAGAGCGCGCTGATGATGGCGGCGCCAATCTTGGGCGATCTTGAGAATCAGCAAAGGCGCGTCGCTCAGGTCGCGAAAGGCGCCGCCCGCGCCTTGCAATAATTGCCGCGCCATCCAGGTTCCCTCGGGCACGACCAGCGGAATTCCGGCCGCCAGCGCTTCGGCGAACACGCCCGAACTCCGCTCGGCGTAGGCCCGCCGGTCGTAGGGCAGCACGACCAAATGGCCGGAGGCCAGCAATTCGCGGTACTTCGGCGGACTGAGCGGCGAGGTGAACAGCGTCACGCCGCGATGTGCGAGGCGACACAATTCTGCTCGGGCCGCAGTGATTTCGGGCGCTTCGCAGGGCGAGACGCAATGCGCTTGGAAATAAAACTCGAATCGCAGCCGATGGCCTTCGTCGTCCGTCAATGCCCGCACCAGCCCCGGCAGATGCTGAAAGCCTTTCTCCAGCCGCGCGTCGCCCAGATACAGAATTCGCAATCTATCCTGCGCCGGCAAGGCGGTGCGCACCGACGGCGTATGCGGAATAGGAAGCGCGCCGAACGGAAAACCGGTCTTTTCGCGGTAGTGCGCAGCAAGTTCCTCGTTGTCCGTCCAAAAGTATACGCTTTGCGGACGCTCCTCACGGACTTGTGCGCTCAGACGCAACGCCCGGAACGGGTCGACGGAAAGGTCGACTTCGGGCCGCCGGCGGAACAGGAGATGCCACACGGGGCGGCGCGATTCGCGGTCCGTCCGCCAAAGACCTTGCAAAGCCGCAAAATCGACGTGAGACAGTGTCGGCACGAAAATCACATCGTCGGCGGCGACAGCCAACCGCTCGAGCAGGCTCGCCGTATCGCGAATGAACCGTCGCTGCCGTGCGGCGTCGAACTGCCTTCGTAACAGGCCGAATTTGCGATTGCTCGCATCGGCGTGCTTGTCAACCGATCGCCCGCTTGGGGATGTCGGCCGCACTCGACGCCTGACCGCGTGCAACGCGCGCCACAACCCAATTTGCCATTCCGACGCCCCTTGGTGCAGCCAAACCCCGTACTTGTAAGCGGGAATGATCGGCCAGGCTTCCCGAAGCTCGCTCCGAAACCGCCGGTTCGTCGCCAGCACGGACTCGTAGCCGCTCTCGGCCGCCGCATCCAGAACGGCGCGGGCGTATTCGTAGTGGTGCCCCGCGTAATCGACGAGCGAATGATCGATCAGGATGAATCGCCCCATGGAAGTCACGCCGCCGTTGGCGCCGCCATCGTTTCTGGGAACAGTTTCTCTCGTTGCGACCAGAACCAATCGATCGTGGATTTCAAACCGGCATCCAAGGAAGTGCGGCGGAAACCCGGCAGCAGCCGGCTCAGTTTTTCGACCGAGAGGCATTTCGAGGTGGCGCCGACGTAACGCGCCTTGTCGAATTGAATCCGGTCGAAGTCGTAGCCGACTTCGCGGCAGATCGACTCGGCGAAGTGCCGGATGCTGTGTTCCTGCCCGGCGCCGATGTTCACGAGCTCGTTGTCGACGCGGGCGGCCAGTTGCGAGGCGGCGGCGACAAAATCGTCGACGTAGACCAATTCTCGGGCCTGGCGCCCGTCGCCCCACAGCACGACCGGATCTCCGTAGAGCTTGCCGCGGATGATCTTGCGAATCAAATCGAAGATGAAGTGCATTTGCCGGCCGTCGGTGTGATAGCCCGGGCCGTACAGCGTCGAGGGGACGAGGCACAGATACTTCAATCCGAATTGACGCGACAGCGCCAGCAACCCCGCATACAGCATCCGCTTGGTCATGGCATAAGTGAACAGGCTGTCGATCGGCGCCCCGTCGAGATAGTTCTCCTCGACCAACGGGAGTTGCGGCGAATAAGAACAACTCGTGCCCATCGCGATCAGCTTGGCTTGCGGCTGGGACTGATGCCACCAGGCCAGCACGTTCGTGTTGATCTGTTGATTGATGATCCACTGCTCGCCCGGATGGTACAGGCAAAAGTCGCCGGCTTGCGTCCAGGCCGCCAGATGATAAATCTGGTCGTACTTCACGCCGCTGAAGGCCGACAGCGAATCGGCCTTCGTCAGGTCGCAATTCCGGCTGCCCAGCCGGACGACGCTGTGCCCTTCGCCTTCCAGCCGCGCCGTCAAGGCGGACCCCAAAAAGCCCGTCGCTCCGGTCACGAGAATCTTCATACGCAGACTTCCTTCGGATTGACGGGAAAGAAAAACTCGACGCCTTGCTCGATCAGTCGCCGATTGTTGGCCAGGATTTCCTGCTTGAAGTTCCAGGCCAGCACGTAATACACGTCGGGCGGAGCGGCCAGTTCGGATTCGATCGCGATCGGCAGGTGCTGGCCCGGCGAAAACAGCCCGCGGCGAAGCTCGTTCTTTTCCACCAGGCAATCAAGATACTGCTTGCCGATCCCGAAATAATTCAGCAAGGTGTTGCCTTTGACGGGCGCCCCCATGCCGAACACGGATTTGCCCAGCCGCTTGGCCTCGTCGAGGAAGGCGAGATTCTCGGCCTTCATGCGCTCGATGCGGCGGGCGAATTCGAAATAAGTCTCCAATTCGTTGCTGCGGTCGGTCGCCTCGGCGGCGCGCAACCGGTTCAGCCGCTCGGTCGGCGGGCGGCGGCCGCGATGCGTGACGAAGCCGATCACCGAGCCGCCGTGGATCGGCGAGACATAGGCGTCGAACATCGCCAGCCCGTGACGATTCAGCAGCACTTCGATCGTTTCCAGGTTGTAGTACAGGAGATGCTCGTGATAGATCTGGTCGAAGGCCAGGTTCTCCACGATCTGCTTCATGTACAGGAATTGCACGACGAAGACCCCATCGTCGGCCAGGCACTCGCGAATGCCTTCCGTGACCGAGTGCAATTCCTCGAGGTGAAAGAACACGCCAGCGGCGTTGACCACGTCGAATTTGCGGTCGAGCCGGCGAACGAGTTCGAGATTGAAGAACTCGTTGAGCGTGTGTACGCCCGCCCGATTGGCGATCTGGGCCGTCCGTTTCGAAGACTCGACGCCCAGGACGTCGTAGCCCAGCGCTTGAAAGTGCTTCAACTGCGTGCCGTCGTTCGAGCCGATATCGAGCACGCTTTTACACTGCTTGTCCGGGCCGGCAAATCGCTGATCGACTTCCACGGCGACCTCCCTCTCCCTTTGGGAGAGGGCTGGGGTGAGGGCCGGCCCGCCGAATCGCTGGTCGACCTCCGCGGCGACGTTGCGGAAGTGCTCGCCGAGCGAGCGCGTCACGCCCGAGAGATAGGTATGGTCGCCGAACATGATTTCTTTTTTGACCGTATAATCCAACTGCGCCGTGCGGCAGTCGCGGCAATACACGACGCGCAGCGGATACATCGGCTCGGTCCCGACTTCCTCGGCCCGCAAAAAATGGTTGCACCAGGGCTGTTCGCCAAGATCGACGGCGCCTTCCAGGTTGGTTGAGTCGCAGACGCGGCAGAGCATGATTGTATTGCCTTTTTCCGATCGGAATAGAAGTCCGGTTCCGCCTTCGTTGATTGCGGCGTCGTTGATTCTGTCGTTGGGACCTGGGTGACTATGACCAACCGATCTGACTCGCGCCTACGCCGCAATCCTGGCTTGCGCACTGCGACCGTGTGGCCCGATAATCGCCTCTACCAGCAGGTCGGGCGTGTGCTTCGCAAGCCAATGTTCGCGGTGCGCTTCCGCTGCGGAGCGATAGCTGTCGAAGTTTTCAACCACTCGTTCGACTGCTGCAAAGAACGATTCGCGATCGTCGAATGTTTCGCCCGTTCCCGGCCCGATTTGCGAGGACATCCAACTGTCGGCGGGAACCACGACCGGACATCCGCTGGCAATCGCCTCCGCCAAAGTGCCGGAACTGCAGGCGCGATATCGGTCGCGGTCGTAGGGCAGTAAGACGATATCGGCCTGGGAAAGCAGTCGATAATAGTCTTCAGGAGAAAGCGGCGAATCGTGCCCGACGAGTTGCACGAATTCTCGAGAGTACTGTCGCAATCGCGGCATGATCGCAGCGCATTTTGGATTGTATTGAGGAGCGCAGATATTGGCTTGCAGGATAAAACGGACCCTGCCTGTCGCAACATACTTCTGCATCATGCGATCGATAAGATCCGGCAGCCACGGGAAACCTTTCTCGTCGCGCGGCTCGCCCAGGTAGGCCAGTCGCAGGCGATTATCAGCAGAAGGCAGACGATCGGCGACGAATTCGGTGCGGAATGGGATCGGCAATACGCCAAATCGCGGCTTGCCGAGCAGTTCATGATCGCGCGACAATTCTTCGGTATCCGTATAGAAGTGCATCCGGCTCGAAGATCCCCATTTTTCATATAGGGAAAAAAACTGCCGGTGCATCAATACGTTTTGGGACTCGTCGAATTCTTGAGGCGTCGGTTCGCTGCGGAACAACGGATGGCGGAATTCAAGGTGGAATTGCGGGGAACGCGCGTCGCCCAGTCTTTTCGTGATCAGGTGAACCGCGGGCGCCTCACGGGCATGCGCCGTCCCAAGCAAGACATGATCGTCACAGCCCGCTTTCGCGAGCGCCAGGAGACGCTCCAGGTCTCGCTTGAAGATCAAACCGTATTCGAGTTCTTGAAAAAAACGCGAATCGAAGCCGGACAATGCGCTCCGCATCAATTGCGACTCGATCGGTTGTTGCAGGCTTCGAGCGATCTCGACCGGAAACGTCTCTGGAGAGAGTTCGTCGAAACGGGCGAAGCGCCCGCGGAGGCGGCGGACGATCCGCACGAGGCCGTTTTTGACTCTTGGGTGGTACTCGCGCCGCAGCACTCTGGGCACGCATTGGCGAGGCAGGACGCGAGCAACCAAGCGCGCTGTGTCGTAAAGAAACGGAGGCATCAAGAAATACGCCGCCCTGTCGCCGACCCAAGCGATCTTGGCGCCGATCCGTTGCAATCGACGACGCATTCGCTGGAGTCGTGCGAGCCGCCTCCGCCAGTTCGTAGCAGCCTCGCGATCGGGCGCTGCCGGCGCCTCGAAGCGCCCCGCCACGAATTCGCGCACGGTCGCTCGGCCTTGCACGACGGCGGCGATCGACGTTTCGGTCGGCGCATCGAGGTCGACCGCCGAGCCGGCGAGGTCCGGGAGGTCGGCTGGCGGGCCGGCCATCCAATGATCGGTCCGGAAAATCGGATAACATTCGAGCCAGTTCGGCAGCAGATCGGTCGGACAATCCGCATGGGTCGCCAACACGGGATGAAGTCCTGCTCGCTGGGCGGCCTCGGCCAGGGAAATGGACGTCTCGAAGTAATGGCCTCGATAGTCGCGTAGCCCGTTGTTAACGATGATCAACTTCTGCTTCATGACTTCTCTCTGCCGCCCTGGAGACGGCGATTATCACAAGGAGCGCGGCGGGATGAAAGCGTCTTCCGCCGACGCTCGAAGTTCAAGCGCACAATCGCCGGGTTCGATCGAGCAAAGGCATTAAAAGGTTGTCCATCTGAAGGTAGAATTTTTCCCGGCTGAAGTGCGATTCGATATACTCCAAGGCCTTT
Source organism: Pirellulales bacterium (assembly GCA_035532215.1). Classification (GTDB taxonomy): domain Bacteria; phylum Planctomycetota; class Planctomycetia; order Pirellulales; family JAICIG01; genus JAICIG01. The sequence continues at coordinate 35,411 of DATKRK010000425.1, forward strand.
CGTCCGTACTCTTCCCGAAGCTGCCGAGATCGCGTCAGTTCAAGGATGCGGCGCGCGACCTCCTCCGCGGCGCTCTTGAAACAGATCTTGAGCATGCACTCGTCGCAACCGGAAATCCCGCGTGCGCCAATAGGAGTCGAGACGACCGGTTTGCCGCGGCTAAGCGCCTCCAGCGTCTTGATGGAGATCCCCTCGCCATTGAAGATAGGGACGATCACCACCTTTGAGCGGCGATAAAGCGCATTGAGGTCGTCCACGCGGCCCAGGATGTGCACATTTTCATCGGCCAGTCTCAAGTGTTCGCCGATCGTGCCCGCGATCGCCCATCGCAAACCGTGCGGCTTGAGATGGGGCGCGAAGACCTCTTCGTAAAACCAATGCACGCCCTCAGCGTTCGGCGGATGCGGACATCCGACAAACAGTAGGTCGAAGGTCTCGCCGTCTGCTTCCAGCACTGCGTCGCGGGAAAGGCGTTCCATGCCTCTGGGAACGTATTCAATGTTCGCCGAAGATCTCGCTTGCATGAACTCCGCCTCGGCTTGGCTGATCATCAACACAAGGTCGAAAAGAGCGTAGAGATCGCGCTCAACGCTCAAATCTCGCGCGAGTTGAAGCGGAGCGTTCCGCCCCAGCAGGAATTGCTTCGACATGATGTCGACCGACTCGACGACCCGTGCAGCATTGCGGGGGGCCAGGTCGAGAAACGGCGCGGAGAAGATGTAGTTCAAGAATAAGAGATCGACGTCGGCAGAAATGAACTTTCGAAACTCGGGCAAATCGCAAATGGCGACGTGTGCGTTAAGATAGTCGTGAAAGGTAAAAGCAGTGCGTATGCGCAGAAAATCGAAGTCTCGGCGGGAATTCAAGATATACAGTTCATCTAGCCAGCCGAATCGACGCTCGAACATCAGGCGGTTGGAGGGCTGATCGTCGCCCCAAATTACGATTCGGACCTTGAAACCTCGGCTGCGAAAATACTCCATGTGCTGCATCGCGACGGCAGCGGCGCCAGAATTGACGGGATAGAAGAAGCCCCAGGGATAATAATACGTGACTCTCATGCAGGTTTCTTACGGACGTATCAACTGGCCGGGCGCAGTTGACGCCTCTCCCTTTTCAATGTCGGATGACTGCACGTGGAATTTGCGCAATCAAGAAGCGCCTCACGAGCTTCCGGGCGTTCGCCGCGGTTGGCCGTCTGAAGGCAAAGTTGCTCGAATTGTCGAGCGCATCGTTCCCAGGTAAACTGCTCTGCCCACGCGCGCGCCTCGGCCACCCAGCGGTCGCGTCGAGCGGACGTCAGGTCCAAAGCTCTTTTGACTGCGGCTGCGATCGACGCCGGATCGTAAGGATCGCAGTAGAAGGCCCAAGGTCCGCCAACTTCCGTTAAGGACGAATTCTCGGAACAGACTACCGGAATTCCAGCGGACATGGCTTCCAGAACTGGAATCCCGAAACCTTCCCAAAGAGACGCAAAGACGAACACATCGCTGCGCCGCAATAAGTCTCCCACTTCTTGATCCGGAATGTAACCTCGGCGATCGATTTCCACGTTATTCGGCACTTGTTGCTCAAGAACTTTGCAGGAATAGTGTTCCGACAATTTGCCGATCAACAGCAACGAAATCCGTTCCGAGGGGTATAGGGCCGCCAGTTGTCGGCATGCGCGGAAGACGCTGGACTGGTTTTTGCGCGGTTCGATTTCGCCGATCATGACGATGGTTTTCGTCGTTCGCTTGCCGCGTCCAAGTTTGAAGATCCGCTTCGAAGACGCTGACTGAGGCGCGGGCAAGAATCGGTCTCTATCGTGGCCGAGGTGTACCACGCACGACTTCGCTTTCGAATTGGGAAAGTACGTATGCAAATCTTGAAGCGAGGAATGCGAGTCGCAGGCGATCAAATGGGCTCTTTGAGCCATCTTGCCCGCCGCAACATAGTAGCGATGGGAGGACTGCGGGATGCCTTCATTGATGCGAAGGGGAATTGCATCGTGAAAAACGCCGATCAGTCGGCACTTGAAGTGTTCCGTCGGCCAATCCCAGATCGCCTCGAAACATTCGAAGCTGAGCAAGATGTCCAAATCACCGAGCGAGATGTAAGTGGATTCCAAGCTGCCGGCCTTTTTGCCGCGCGCATTGTCGAATGCTGCATTTCTCGATCCCAGAGCCGCGGCGGCGGAATCTGAATGCGGGCGCAGGCGCGTAAAACTGTGCTTAGCGCATCGCCAAACAGCCGTCGCCTGCCGACTCAGGCCGGCCGCAGCCGCCATTCGCTTTAAGGCGGGTTTGATTCGCGAACGCAGATCGCGATAGACGCGGAGCGTCATTTTCGCCGGACGCTTCAGTCCCAGCGACGTGACAGCGTGTTTCGCGATGGCCGCGGCGCGGGCGCGCGCTCCGAACGGGTCGCTCGATCCGTTGGTCGGCCGACCGGGTTGCTCTACGACCATCGGGTGAAGTTCCATCCATGGTCCGAGGTCCCAGGCTTCGAAGATTATATCGTGATTGCTATAGAGCGGGTCCGAGATCGCATACAGACGACAGGCCGGCGAAGTTTCGAGTCGCTCGGCGATGGCACGGGCGGCGCGTACGACGCCCCGAGGAGACGTGGACCTTAGCCGGGCCACGGGAATGCCTATGCTTATCGGCGTTGCCTCTTGGGCTTGCATCGTCTGTCTTATCCAAGGCATCCGAGGTAACTTGGCGATTCAGTTCAGGCGGCCAGTTTGCAAGGCGTCGCGAGTCGGTCTTCCGCTCGGGCGCCGCCTTCGAGCGCCGACGGACTGGGTTTCAAGAAATCGGCGATCATCTTCACAAGGTTCGATGCGTTATGAAACGCGTTCCAACGTTTGGACCTGATTTCTGCTTCGGCTGCGAACTGCGCGTGCGATTCGACCGCGCAAGCTACTTGGCGCCACAAATCGACGGGGTCTTCGGGGCTGAATGCCAATCCGCCTCCGAATTTGGCCGCCTGTCGCGCCATCCACGTCCCGCGAGGAACGATCGCTGTTTTTCCATGAGCCATCGCCTCGGAGAAGATCCCGGAAGTTTGAGCGTGGTAGTTAGCGCGCGTATAGGGAAATAGCACGATGTCTAATCGAGACAGCAGATCGTCGTATTCGTCGTCCGTCAACTTCTCGCGATAGAGTTCGACGTTAGGCCGGACGAGCCGAGGAACGATCTGACGGTAGAACGGCGATTGTGGATCGCTTGAATATGCGTGAATGTGGAAGCGAATTCGATCCGCAAAGGGCGACTCAAAGGCGCGGTTCAGCACGTAAGGAAGCAGGTGAAAGCCTTTATTCTCGCGAGCCTCGCCGATATACCCGAGCCGCAGCTTGGATTCGTCGCCATGCGAAAGGCAACGCTGCGAAGGAGCGTGAGGTATCGGAGCCAGGGCAAATCTCAGCCGATTGTTTATGGCGCCATACTCGTCGACAAGTTCCTCGGAGTCCGCCATCAACAGAATCCTATCTCGAGCCGCGCTTGATTCGATTCGTTGAAAGGCGTTTTGAAAGTATTTGAGGCTTTCGCTCGGCGCATTTGGGTCTGGAAACGCCGTGAAGTGCAGGACCAGCACGACCCAGGGCCGTTGAGATAAAGGCAGGCTTTCGAGCCAGTCTACGACGCCAGCCAACGCCCAATGACGCAGGGTGTTGATGAAGAACACATCGCGGCCGTTGACTGAAAGAATTCGCGTGACTTCGCTTAGGTCTTCCTGAATGGCCTTATGGTGCCTGACGAACGTCAGGCCCGCAGGTCCAAAGCGGGTGTCGCACCAGCATTGGAATAGCGGGATGATGGCATTGCTTTCCCGCAGGTCGGCGTCGACGGCACGGTTGCCCAAAAAGATCGGCTGAAAGCCAAGATTACGCACCGGCTCCACAAGCGATCGCAGATAGGACCAGCAGTGTCCCGATACTGACAGCAGGGATGGGTCGGCGAGGAAAAAACGTGGCATGCGCATTTAAGGGCTGTCTGCAGGCAATGCGAAGTTGCTGGGGACTCTCGATCGGGTTTACATCGCTCTCCAAGGGCGCGAGATTGGTTCATCCCACGTTGCCGTAGCGGCAATTTCGGATGACGGTGTAACCCTTCATCAGTTCCTCGATGCCGTCGTCGAGCGAGTGGGCGGGGCGGAACCCCGTCCGTTCGAGCTTGGCGTTGGAGACGATGTAATCTCGCTTGTCGGGGTCTTCGCCGACGGGCGCTTCGAGATAGACGAAGCCCGGAAGGTGGGCCTTGATCTTCGCGCACAGCTCCAGTTTCGACAGATTGGCGTCGCTCAGTCCGACGTTGTAAGCCTGGCCCTGCATCGATGAGAAGTTGGAGAGCGCGTGCAGGAACGCGCGGGCCACGTCGCGGACGTGGATGTAATTGCGCTGGGCGTGCCCTTCGAAGACCACCACCGTGCGGTCGTTGATTGCGCGATAGACGAAGTCGTTGACCAGCAAATCGATCCGCATCCGCGGCGACATGCCGAACACCGTCGCCAGGCGGAAGGTCAGCGAATGGCCCGCGTCGAGCACGGCCCGTTCGGCTTCGACCTTGGTGACGCCGTACAGCGAGATCGGCCGCAAAGGCGATTCCTCGGTGCAAAACTTGCCCTGTTCGCCGATCCCGTAGCCGCTGTTCGTGGTCGGATAAATCACCTGCTGCCGAGGCGAACGCAATTTCAAGAGCAGCTTGATCGCCTCCAGGTTGGTCGAACGCGTGGCGGTGGCGTCGGCCTGGCAGGCCGGGGCGCCGACGATGGCCGCCAAGGGGATCACGACGTCGGCGGCTTTCAGCGCTTGCTGGAGTGCGGCCGATTCGCGGCAGTCGCCGCGGAGCACGGAAAAGTTGCGGTTGGCGCAGCAGGCCAGCAGCGAATCCTGCGCGAACAGGAAATTATCGAGCACCGTAACGGCGTAACCCGATTCCAACAACGCCGGAACGAGAATCGACCCGAGATAACCGGCGCCGCCGGTTACGAGCACCCTGGTGGGCATGAACGCTTTCCTCCTTGAAGCTGCCGACGGCCTCCTGCCGCGCGATTGCAGGGGGCAATCTAAGTGAAGCGGAGATTTTCGGCAAGTCCGTTTGGGAAGGGACTTTTCCCTAAGCCTGCTCTTTCCATGGCGAACGCGAATTCTTGAATTCCATCAACGCGTGACGCCCCTCAAGCCGTCGCGACGACCTGCTGGCTCCGCGCCAACTTGTGCGCGGCCATGCCGCGGATTTCTTCGACCGTTTCCAAACCGAACTTGCGGCGCACCAGTTCCAAATAGTCGGGATTCTGAAAATACCGCTGAAACGCCTCGTCGCGGAACTGCAACACCTCGTCGGCCGACAAATGCCTGGTCGGCAAGGGCTGCGAATCGATCGAGTGCTGCGAATAGCCCGACCACGACGCGGGCAACGGCCAGCCGGCCGCGAGCGCCGCCTGATACAGCGGCGAGCCGGGATAGGCCATCGTCGAGTAAAAATTGGCGAACTCGCAGTTCAATTCCAGGGCCAAATCGAGCGTGGCCTGCATGCTAGCACGGTCGTCTTCCGGCAATCCGAAGATGTAGTTGCCGATGACGTAAATCCCAGCCTCGCGCACCTTGCCCAAAGTCTCATGGATTTCGTCCTGGTCGAAGCGCTTCTCGACATCGGCGCGAACCTGGTCGCTGGCGGCTTCGATGCCGAAAGCCAGCCAGCGAAAGCCGGCCTGCCGCAGTTTGTCGAGCATTTCGCCTTTGACCGTATCGACGCGCGCGTAGGCCCAGAGATTCAAATCGTAGCCGCGTTGGATGATTCCGTCGCAAATGGCCGTCACGTGCTTGCGATTGAGCACGAACATTTCGTCGGCGATTTTGATGTTTCGCACGCCGTAACGATTGACGAGCACGTCGATCTCGGCCAGCACGCGCTCGGGCGACCAATAGCGGTAGCTGTTCGCGCTCGGCGAGTAACCCGAAGCTTGTTCGCCCGAGCGGAACGGAGCCTGGATGCAGCAAAACGAGCAGCGATAGGGACAGCCGAGCGTAGTGTAGATCGCCGCGTAAGGCTGCCGCTCGAGACCGCCGAAGCAGTGCCAATTGTGGGCCCGATAGCGGTCCATCGGCAGCAGATTCCAGGCGCCCTCGGGGATTTCCTGATCGAGATCTTTCGCCAGCGGCGCTGCCGGGGTCGAAACCGCCCGATCACCGTCGCGATACCAGAGCCCGCGAACCTTATCCAGGTCTCGGCCGCCTGCTTTCAACGACGCGACCAGTTCGACCACGGTCTGCAAGCCTTCGCCCGAGGCGACGAAATCGGCGGCTTCCTCAGCCAATGTGCGCTCGGGCAAGGCGGCTACGTGGCCGCCAACGAGCAGCACGGGCAATGTGCCGTCCGCGGCTTTCAACGCCTCGCAGACGCGGCCCGCGGCAGGCATGATTTGGGTGGACGCCGAAGGTTGGTGTCCGTAGACGACGACCGCGGTCAGCACGGGGGCAAGCTGCCGCACTTGCTCTGCCGTTTCCTCGGCCGACAGGCCCAGCGCCTCGGCATCGACGATTTCGACCGACAATCCGCGCCGCTCGGCAAACGACGCGATCAGGCCCGCCCAGACCGGGTTTTCGATCGCCGCCAGCCGGACGCCGAGGCTTTGATACACCTGCGCGCGATTCGCCGGATTGACGAGCACGAGATCGAGTTGTTGCTTGCGCGGCATGGGAAAGTAGTAGAAGGGGAATTAAAGTAGTAGGCACACTCCGTGTGCCGTGACCGCCGTAAGATTCAAGCTCAACTTCCGCCTAGCGCTCTTTGCCCGAAGTCAACGCCCGAACGCGACGCGCTGCGGGCGGCAGAGTGTAACCTGAGTTCCGCTACGGCACACGGAGTGTGCCTGCTACTTTCAACCTGGCAGCGCGTTCAATCGCGCGCATAACTCCAAAATGCTCTCGGGTTGCAAATCCGGGTAATTGCCGATGTAAAACCCAAAAAAGTGAATGTGATCGACTCGCGGATACGCGAGCCAATCGTCGCGCCCCAAGTAGCGCCGCACGTAAGGCTGTCGCAGTTGATTGCCGCCGCCGGCCGTGCCGCGCCTGAATTCGACGCCAAGCGTGCGCAGCAGTTCGACCGCCTGTTGGCACATCACCGGGTCGGGGTGCTTCAGTACGAGCGTCAAGGCGTAGTTGCAGCTTCCTTCCATGGCGAAGTCGGTTTGATACTTCGCTGGATCGAGATGCGCCAAAAACAGCGATAAGTTCCGCGTGCGAAGGTCGTTGTTCTGGTCCAGCCGCTTCAACTGGCTGCGGCCCAGCACGGCGTTGATCTCGGTGCTGCGGACATTGTAGCCGGGAAAGGCGAACAGGAACTCGGGATTCAGATCGGGGTGCTGCTCCCAATACCAGGCTTTCAGTTCGTCGCGGCTCAACTCGCGAACCATGCCGTGCGAACGCAGCATGCGCAGCGTTTCGTAGAGACAATCGTCGTCGGTCGAAATCATGCCGCCTTCGATCGTCGTCAGGTGATGGGCGTAGTAGAAGGAAAAATTCGACATCAGCCCCAGCGTCCCCAGCTTGCGGCCCTGGAAGGTCGCGCCGTGCGATTCGCAAACGTCCTCAATCAGCGGGATGTTGCGGGCCTGCAATTCCTTGAGCAGCCGTTCACTGAGCGCGTTGTAACCCATCACGTGGGTGATGAATACGGCTCGCGTCCGCGGCGTAAGCTTGGCCAGGGCCTGTTCGTTGTCCATGCCCAGGGTGCGCGGATCGATGTCGACGAACACCGGCTCCAACCGGTTGTGAATCACCGAGGCGATGTCCGAAACCCACGACAAGGCCGGCACGATTACCTCGCCCTCGCCGTACAGCTCGCGCAACGCGGCCATTGTCAACAGGTTCGCCGAAGAACCGGAGTTGACGAACACGCTGTGGCGGACGCCCAGCCAGTCCGACCATTCGCGCTCGAAGGCCCGGACTTCGCTCGCTTGCGTGAGGATCGGGTCGTCCTGCCGCAGCAGTTCGATGACCGCGTCGAGATCGGCCCGCGAGATGTTGTTGCGCATCAGGGGCCAGTCGAGTTTCGCTTTGGCCGGGCTCAGCGTGGCGGGCGTCATCAAAAGGGGCCTTTGAATTCGAGGTCGCTCAGTTCGTCTCGTTCGGCGGGAAGCCAGCCCTGCGGGGCCCCGCGCACCAGGTCGTTGGCCGCGGCGGCGATCGTGCGCGCGTCAGGATAAAACTCGGCTTCCAGGTTGGGGGCCGTCGGGCAAGTCGTCGGGGCGAAGCCCAGCCGACGCACGCGGATTGGGCAATCGCCCTGTAAACGCTCGATCGCCTGCGACACGATTTCGGCCCCGGCGCCGCAAGTCGTCCAACCGTTGTCGACCACGCATAGCCGGCTTGTCTTTCGCGCCGAGGCGACGATTGTTTCGATATCCAGCGGAGCGAGCCAGATCGGATCGATCACTTCGGCGCTGATGCCGATTTCTTCCAAATACCTTTGCGCCCGCAGGCATTCGAGTTGCATGTATGAAATGCCGACCAGCGTGACATCGCTGCCCGCCACGGCGACGCGGGCCTTGCCGGGCGGCGTGGCGTACGGCGCTTCGGGGACGCGCCCGCGCTGGAAGTGCAGCAGGCGATGTTCGACGTACATCACTGGGTTGTCGTCGCGGACGGCCGCAATCAGACAGCCCTTGGCGTCATAGGGCGTTGTCGGGGCGACGACCTTCAGACCCGGCACGTGCATGAAGAACGAATACAGCCCCTGCGAGTGTTGGGCGCCTTGCCCCCAACTCTTGCCGATCATCGACCGCACGACGATCGGCACGCAGACTTGCCCGCCGTACATGTAATGGCTTTTGGCGGCCACGTTTACCAATTGGTTCATGGCCAGCATCAAGAAATCCATGCGGATGTGGACGTGGATCGGCCGCAAACCGGCCATCGCGGCGCCAATCGCCACGCCCGTCATGGCGTCCTCGGCCAGCGGCGTGCCAAAGACTCGCTCCGGCCCGTACTTTTCGACCAGCCCGCGCGTCGTGCCCTGGATCGCTTTCGGATCGTCGACGTCCAAGCCGAACAGCAGCACCGACGCATCTCGCTGCATTTCCTGGTCGGTCGCCTCGCGCACTGCGTCAACGTAGCTCAGGCGACGCTCGGAAGTTTGCAGCGCTGCTTGAGCGGCGCCTGAACGAGTTGCCAGCGCGGGTTGCATGTCAGCTCTCTTGGAACACGCCGGCCAGCGCGGACGCCCGCGGCGGCAAAGGGCTGGTTTCGGCGAAGGCGAAGGCCGTGACGATTTCGGCTTCGACTTCGGCTTCGATCTCGCGGCGCAGCCGAGGCTCGACCAGCGACGCAATCCGTCCGATCTGGTCGCCATCGATCCACGGCCGGGCTTCGTCCGCATTGCGGTAGCCGAGTTGAAAATCTTCGTTCGGCCCGACGTGCTCCTTCCAGCGATAAGTTTCGCATTCGAAGAAATACGGGCCTGGCAGGCCGGCTCGCAACGCCGCGACCGCGGCCGTCGTTCGCTCGTGCAGTCGCAAGGCGTCGTTGTTTTCGATCCGCTCGGCCTGCATGCCATAGGCGGCGGCCCGCTCGGCCAGGTTCGTGCTCGCCTGCCGCTGCGATTGCCGCGTGTGGATGGCATAGCCGTTGTTTTCGCACACGAAGATCATCGGCAAGCGCTTGAGCGCGGCGAAGTTCATGCTTTCGTGAAACACGCCTTCTTCCGTGGCGCCATCGCCGAAGAAGCTGGCCACGATCGCGCCGCTGCGCTTGATCTTCATCGCATAGGCGTAACCCACCGAGTTGGCAATGGTCGTGCCGACGACCGCCGACGTTCCCATCACGCCGGCCGCCACGTCGATCAGGTGCATCGAGCCGCCCTTGCCGCCGGTGCAACCCGTGGCCTTGCCATACAGCTCGGCGATCATCGCCATCAAGTCGCCCCCTTTGGCCAGGTACAGGGCGTGGCCGCGATAGGTCCCAAAGACGACGTCTTGCGGACCGAGCGCTTCGCAAACGGCGACTGAAATGGCTTCCTGGCCGATGGAAAGATGGACCGGACTCTTGATTTTGTCCGTGGCGTAGACGTCGGCGATCTCTTCCTCGACCCGGCGGATGCGGTAGAGAGATCGGTAAAAACGAGCGTACATGAAGTCGAGCGGCCCTCCCTGGCGCGAAGCAGCGGCGGCGGTCCCAATCAAACCGCGCTTGCGGCCCGTAGGTCAGGCTTTCCAGCCTGACGCGCGTCAGGGTGGAAAGCCTGACCTACGGCGGGGCATGATAACCGGGCCATCGGAGCCGGCTCAAGAGCAGTTTCGGGGGTGGGCAGGCCCAACTTTGCGAGTTGTCAACGGCAAGCCGCCTTCGACCAAGTGCAAAAAGTTGAACTTTGCCGCTTCATGTCGCCACCCTAATTTGCCCATATCGAGAAATGTGCTCTGGACCGCCCGGCTTGGGACCGGTAACCTTCCGCGACATCGGTATTGGGTCGAAGGCCAACGCGCAACAATTCTTCAGCGGAGCCTCAAGGAGCAGCGCCGTATGGCGAACGATGCAGAGTCTTGGCGAAGAGCGGGCGCCCGCAAGTGCGTTTCCGCATTGCGGCCTGTTTTGCTGTGCGACCTGCTCGTCGTCGTACTGCTCGCATTTTGGGCTGGCTCCCGGCTCGACCTGATCGTCAATCATGGTTTGGTCGGAGGCGGCGGCGACGAGTCGCATCGCCTCGTATTCTCCTATCGGCTTTGTCATGACTTTTCAGGCCACATCTATTCTTATTTCTTCAATTGCACTTGGCCGGCTCTTCCCTATGTGCTTCAGACCGCAGTATTTCGCATCCTGCAAGGACTGGGACTCTCCGCCGATTATGGGACCGTGGCGATCAGCAGCTCTACATGCGCATACGTTTTTGCCGTGGCTCTGGCGTACGCCGCTCTTTCCCTTCGCTTTCAGCGCGTGGCCGGATTGGTTGCCGCGGCCCTGCTGCTCAGTTTGCACGAAGCGACGACTCTGGCCGTCACGTCGATGGCTGAAAGCTATTGTATGTTCTTTCTTGCGTGGGCGTTTTTGTTCGCAGCGTTGCCGCAAGCGTCGCGCCGAAATGCAGCCTTGGCCGGCCTGTCTCTGATGCTGGCGACGCAATGCCGCAGTGAAACGATTGTCTTGAGCGTCGTATTCGGGCTCTACTGCCTCCATCAGCGAGGATGGCTCGCAGGCGCCGCGTGCGTTTCAATTTCCATTTTCCCGTTCGTGTTGAAGGCGCTCGTCAATCGCGCAACGGGCTATTCCGGCATGAGCTACTTCAACCTCGCGAATTACGCCCGTTTTGAGAACGGCTGGCATGCCAACGCTTCGAAAGCGCTCGAGGCGTTGCGTCAATATGGAGAGCCAGAATTAGCGTTTGGCAGCCTCGCCGGGTTTGCGATTTTGGCCGCGCTCTGTGGGGCCGTCGCTTACCGAACCGTCAAGACGCGGTTTGCCGGCAGCGAGCCGGGATTTCGGTTGGCGTACTTCGCGCTCCTGGTTGGCGCCGCCGGCACGCTCAGCGTTTCCATCTTGTTGGCGATGACTTGCAGCGTCGTGCTGCCCTTTCCGCGATACTTCGTGACGTGCCATTTTCTCTGGGTGTTGCCGTTCGCCGTCGCCGTTTCGGCTCCCCTTTTTCGGCTCAGCTCTCTCTATGGCGACCGAGCAGCATATTGGCATGGTTTGCGCCAATCTCGGCTGCGCTGGTTGCGGCTTGCCGTTTCGCTGGCCTGCATCGTGGTCACGGCAGGCAGCTTGTATCGAGGCACCGAATGTTTTCGCACAACCGCCGTCTCGCTGTACAAGGAACAGGGCGGTCGCATCCCGTCGCCCATTCTTTCGGCCAAGGAGTGGATGCAGAAGAATGGCAAGCAGGAGCACGTCTGCTTTGACAGTTTGATATGGTGGGAAACGTTTCTGTTCTTCCACAACATGCGATTCGATGCAAAATCGACGCAGTTCATGGTGTACGACTATCCGCCCGTCGACTGGCATCAAGGGCGTCAGCCCGAACGTAATGAAAAGTTCACTGCCGCCATGCATCGCTACATCGAGTCTTATCAGCCCGAATTGATTGTCTTGGCGGGTCCGGAGTATCGACGGGCGTTGGAGAATATCAAGATGTTTTACGGATTCGACGAAAAGGCCAGTTACCTCCGCCCCTACCTTGAAGAACGGGAAGGCGGAGAACTGGAGTTGAAGGACAGCCCGTATTGGAAGCAAGACTCATCGCTTACCGTAACCTTGTGCCCCGCCTTCGAAAACGAGGCGGTTGCCATCTACCGGGCGAGCTACTCGTTCAGGCGTTAAGATGCAACGTTAAAGTCTTTGCTCGACTTCGCTGTCCCGCGCGTCCCGAACAAATCCTCGCAACGAAATGGTGGCGGGAAGCCTCTGCTTTTCCAGCGGTCGGAGACGGCCAGCGGCAACAGGCGGACGTTCGCGATATCTGCCCGCCGATGAGCTTCGAAAATCCTCATTCGGCGCTTGACAATCTTCGTAGCGTTGGCATAATGTCGTCGCATATGGGGCGTCGGCGGGCAACGAGGGAATGGTTCCCTCTTCTCTCTGGCGCAATTCAGCGTCGATTCAATGCGCGCAAGCGGCGATGATCGCTCTGTGCGCGAAGCGGCAAACGGATGGGTCGCGCCGGGCAATCGCTTCCGGCGGGCTCCTACGGTCGGGCGTCGTTTATTCGCCGACGCCGTTGTCGCACCTACTTTTGCGTCAAGGAGCCATGCCATGTCGTTCTTCAATCGCTTGCTTCGCACCAGCAAACCCCGTCGCCGGTCCCCCAATCGCACGTCGCGCCTGCGGCTTGACGGGCGAACCTCCCTACGGATGGAAACTCTCGAGCAGCGCCGGCTTCTCTCGATCGACGTCGCACAAAGCGCGCTGCAAGCTTTCGAAGGCGCGAATCCTGGCGGAAAAAACGGTCCGCTCGCCGACGTCGGCTGGGACCTGAGTTACCTCTACTACGAACACCAATCGTTTGAGGCGACCAACGGAGCTGGTCCCTTTACCGCGAGCAACTCCCTGTTACACGTTACGCGCGGGAGCGTGCTTATCGACGCATCGCCTTCCGGCAGTATGACCGTCGCTGAAACTCAGCTCGCTGATTTGGGCATGCAAATAACCGGCGCCGCCGATGAAATGATTTCCGGTTATTTGCCTATCGACGAGATACCCGCCTTGGCGGCACTCGCAAGCGTGAAATTCACCGACCCAGACTACGGCGCCGTCGAAAGCGTCGGAAGCGTCACGAGTCAAGGCGACGCCACGATCGCGGCGAACAACGCGCGGACCTACTTGGGTCTGGACGGGACCGGCGTAACCGTCGGTGTGCTGTCCGACAGCTACAACCACCTCGGCGGCGCCGCCGCCGATATCGCTAGCGGCGACCTCCCTGCCGCGGGCGTCAACGTGATACAAGACGACAATTTCGCCTACGACACCGACGAAGGGCGCGCGATGCTGCAGATCGTACATGACGTCGCGCCGGGGGCGGCCCTTGATTTCGCGACCGCCGAGGGAGGAGAGACTAATTTCGCCAACAACATCACCGCGCTTAAAAATGCGGGGGCCAAGGTGATTGTCGATGACTCCCTCTATTACGCCGAACCGATGTTCCAAGACGGCGCCGTCGCTCAGGCGGTCGAAAGCGCCGTTAATGCCGGTACGGTCTATGTTTCTGCGGCCGGGAATGAAGGTACGAACAGCCTGCAAAGTTCGTGGCGTGCCGGACCTGTCTTGGCAAGCGGCGCTATCCCCTCAGCGAGCGGCGCGCCGGCATTCGCCGGCGGTACGACGTTCGACTTTGACCCGAGCGGAAACACGAACGACATGCAGAGCGTTACGCTGCAGCCGGGCGCTACGATGACCATTTCGCTCCAGTGGGATTCGCCGTTTTACTCGGTCAGCGGTGGCAGCGGCTCTCAGAACGATCTCGATGTATACCTGCTCAACTCAGCGGGCGCCCAGGTCTTAGCCGGCAGCACAACCCGGAACACGGGCGGCGATCCCGTCGAGGTGTTCCAATACACCAACACAGGCGGCACTGCGCTGAACGCCAACCTTATGATTACGAAGTATTCGGGCGCCGATCCTGGTCTCATCAAGTACGTGATGTTCCAGAGCGGCGCACCGGTAGCGATCAATACGTTTGCGACCAACAGCAGTATGATTTACGGGCATGCGAATGCATCGAACGACGTGGCGGTCGGCGCCGAGTATTGGGGAAGTTCTCCGGCAACGTTGGAATCTTTCTCGTCCGTCGGCCCGACGCAGATTCTCTTCGACACGAGTGGAAACCGGATCACGCCAGTAACGAGAAACCATCCGGACGTCGTCGGACCTGACGGCGTGGCCACGACCATGTCGTCATTCTCTCCATTTTACGGAACCTCCGCTGCGTCGCCCCACGTTGCGGGGGTGGCGGCGCTTATGCTCCAATCGCAAACCTCTGCGACGCCGGCTCAAGTCGACACGGCGCTTGAGCAAACGGCCACGGACATGGGAGCCACGGGCTATGATTACTCTAGCGGCTACGGTCTCATTCAGGCGCCGCAAGCAATACTTGCTCTCGGGGGCCACAACACGGTAACGATCGATGGAACAAACGACCCCAGCGCGGACGCCTTTAAGGTGGTTTACAGCAACGGGAACGACCAGTTTTACGTCAACAACACGCTAGTTTTGACCGGCGCGGTCAGCGGCATTGCCAACATTGTCGTCAAAGGCTCCGCCTACAACGATAGCTTGACCGTTGACGGCTCGAATGGCAATCCGGTTCCCTCCGGCGGCATTACCTTTAACGGCGCCGGTGGGACAAACAGCCTGAGTCTCACGGCTTACGCCAGTTTCTCCCTGGCGAACAATAGTTTGACGCTTTCCGGACCTACGTCCGGCGCCGTTTCCCTCAGCAGCGTGACACAAGCTACCTTGACCGACTCGACAGGCAACCGGATTGGTCCCTTCCCAGCCCAAAGTTTCAGCATTGACGGCTGGCAAGGTAGCGCGACCGCCAATTTACTTGGGGCCGACAGCGCAACGCTCCACGCGCCGAGCGGGTCTTCGGGCAACACGTTCACCGCTCACCCGACGAATAGCAGTTTGACGGGAACGGGGTATTCTTACTCAACGACGGGGGGAGGAACCGTTGCGGCGCATGGCGCGAGTGGATCGGATGTTGCACATCTGTACGACGATGGAACTCAGACCGCAAATAATTTCTACTCGCATCCAACCTATGCCGGCTTTTACGGCACGGGCTTTAGCGAATATGCCACCGGGTTTGGAACGTTTACTGGCGCCGCTTCCAACTCCGGCGACGGCGCTTTACTGCTAGATGATGGCACACAATCCGCGAACAACTTTTATGCACACCCGACGTATGCCGGCTTTTATGGGACCGGATTCAGTGAATATGTGTCGGGTTTCGAGCACGTGACCGGACAAACTGCGAATGTAAATGCCACCGCGCAATTGTTAGATGATGGCGCGACGAATGCCCACTTTTACGGGCATGCTACGAACGGCCCTAATACCGGACCGGCCGCCACCTTCTTGGGCTCCGGCTGGAGGAATGACGCGATTGATTTCACAAGGGT
>DATKRK010000426.1:0-43077 GCA_035532215.1 Pirellulales bacterium
TGCCGTTTCGTAGCCCAGAGCGCCTTGTCGACGCTTCCGGTCGCCGAGCCTGGCCCCGGCGTCGTGGTCGCCGAGGTCCGGCCGCTTTTGCCTTCGGCGCCGCCGAAAGCGATTCTCTCTTGCGGGCTGGCCCGCGCTCCTCCCTCGCTCGGCTGAAAATCTTTCCTGCACGTGCATCGTAGGGTGGGCAATGCCCACTGGCAGTGCGGCGGGCGCGTCCATCACGCCTTAGAGCTGCTAGTCGGTCGCAAGGCCGGCGACGGTGTTCGGGCGCGCAACCCGTTGGCCTGCCCCCGGGCCGGCCATGGTCTCAAGGCAGTTCAGGTGGGCTACGGTTTTCAAGCTTGGCTGCGCAATTCGCCGTTAGTTTCCCCGGCGGCGGTTGCTTAACGAATAGGAACGAATGAATCAATGAAGATGCGAATCAAACGTAGTGCGTTCACGCTGGTCGAGTTGCTGGTGGTGATCGCGATTATCGGAATTCTGATGGCGCTGTTGCTGCCGGCGGTGCAAGCGGCTCGCGAAGCGGCGCGGCGCACGACCTGCACCAACAACTTGAAGCAGATCGGCATCGCGCTGCAAGCCTATCACGACTCGGTGCGGCAGTTCCCGCCAGGCTACCTCGACCTCAACACGAACCCAAACATTACCCCGGACGGCGACCTTGGGCCAGGCTGGGGCTGGGCGTCGATGTTGCTGCCGTATATGGAACAGGCCAGCTTGTACAATCAGATCAACTTCAACCAGCGGGTGGGGTCCGGGGTCAACGCCGCGGTCTCACTGGTGACCCTCCCCGTCTTCCAGTGCCCGTCGGACCCCTACCGGGATCCATTCCCCATTTACGACAGCAGCTTCTCGGCGCCCGTCGCCACGGTGGCGCACGGCAACTACGTCGGGAACAACGGCTGGGTGGAGTGCTTCGTCGGGGCGACCGGCAATATTGGCCAGGGGTGGTGGGCCGACGGCATCGCCAGCGGCGTATACGGCCCTGGAGCCCGGGGAGTGTTCTGGCGCAACAGCCGGACGCGAATTGCCGACATACTGGACGGGACGACCAATACCGTCTTGGCTGGCGAGCGGTCCGGCAACCACGCCCCCGCCACCTGGACCGGGGCGGTCCCGGGCGGGCGCTGTCCCGCCTGGATGGCCTCCATACCGCCTGCTCCCTACGCGCCGCCGCCCGGCCCCGCCTATGACAACGCCGACTTCGGCGAGGCCTTTGTGTTTGCCCACTGCAATGTCACGCATACGCCGAACTCCGACATCCCGATCTTCGACCCGGACACTTTCTACAGCTTCCACCCCACCGGGTCGAACCACGTGCTCTGCGACGGGTCTGTGAAGTTTATCAGCGCCTACGTGGACGGCTACATTTACCAGGGCATGGGCACCATCGGCGGCGGCGAAGCCTACGGCGCACCCAAGTAAACGCCCTATCCTTTGACAGGAGTTCGAATATGCGGAAACGAATACCATACGCTTATCTGCTCTGCATCCCGCTGCTCTGCACGCTGGCCTCGTACGGGTGCGGCAAGCGCGAGAAATCGACGCCGGAGTTGATTGTGGACTTGAAGTCGACGCAGGAGAAGGATCGCATCATCGCCGTTCGCCTGTTGCCCGGGCGCAAGGCGGACGCCGCCCAGGTCGTGCCGGTGATGATCGAGGCCCTCGAAGACAGGACAAACGACGTTCGCTGGAGCGCGGCCATCGGACTGGGCTACTTCGGGGACGGCGCGAAAGAAGCAATACCCGCGCTTCAGGCGGCGCTGACGGATCGCGATGTGCGGGTGCGTGAAGCCGCCGGGGTTGCCCTGTCTCGGATCGACCCGACGCAGTTCACGTCCCCGTCGAAGCAGCCACCCTCGACGCAATAGCTTGCTACGCACGCGACACCCAAAGACTCGCGGGCGAAACGAAGACGTGAATGCGGCGGCCCGGAGGCGTTAGCCTCCGGGTGGTAGCGGCAAGACGAACACGTGCCCCGGCGTTACCGGGGGGCTGACGCCCCCCGCTCGCCATGAGTGCTCGCTTGCAGTTTCCTCGCCGACGCTTCGCACTTGGGATCGGCGAATGCGGCGAGCCGGAGGCGTGAATGCGGCGAGCCGGAGCCGTGAATGCGGCGAGCCGGAGGCGTGAATGCGGCGAGCCGGAGGCGTTAGCCTCCGGGTCGTAGCGGCAAGACGAACACGTGCCCCGGCGTTACCGGGGGGCTGACGCCCCCCGCTCGCCATGAGTGCTCGCTTGCAGTTTCCTCGCCCTCGGTGCTCTCGGTGTCCTCTGTGGCTAAATCCCCCGCTCGCCATGAGCGCTCGCTTGCAGTTTCCTCGCCGACGCTTCGCACTTGGGATCGGCGGACGCGCTGCGCTACGATTAAGCGGCGCCGCTTGGCCGCTCGGGTCGAAGCGCTATAATCCAGTTCGGGTCGCTCGCCGCGGCCGAGGGCGGCGAGCCGCGCTTTCGATTCTCTCACCCGAGGCTGCTTTCTCGATATGGCGACCACTGTCAAACCGACCAATCTGCGCGAGCTGCGCGAAAGCGGCTGGGTCTCGAAAACGGTCAAACGCGAGATTTACGACAATTTTCTGCGGATGCTCGCCGCCGGCGAAGAATTATTCCCCGGCATCATCGGCTACGAAGACACGGTCATTCCCGAGATCAATCTGGCGCTGATCGCCCAGCACGATATGCTCTTTCTGGGGGAGAAGGGGCAGGCCAAGAGCCGGCTGATGCGGCTCTTGTCACGGTTCCTCGACGACGAAATCCCTTATATCGATCTGCCCGAAGCGCCGGTCCACGACGATCCTTACCGGCCGATCAGCAGCGTCTGCCGCCGCTTCGTCGCCGGCGCGCCCGAAGATCAAGTGCCGATCGCCTGGTGGCCCCGCGACGAGCGCTACGCCGAGCGGCTGGCGCCGGGCACGAAGTTCGCCGACATCGTCGGCGAGATCGACCCCTCGAAGCTGGCCGGCGGCACGAGCATGTCGGCCGAAGAGGCGTTGCACTTCGGCCTGATCCCGCGCATGCACCGCGGCATCTTCGCCATGAACGAATTGCCGGAACTTGACGAACTGGTGCAGGTCGGGCTGTTCAATATTCTCGAAGAGCGCGACGTGCAGATTCGCGGCTATCCGATCAAGTTCGACATCGACGTGCTGATTTTGTTCTCGGCCAACCCGGCGACCTACAACCGCAGCGGCAAGGTGATTCCGCAGTTGAAGGACCGCATCGGCTCGGTGATCCACACGCACTATCCGCGCGAGCGCGACCAAGGGATCGCGATCATGGAGCAGGAAGCGGGCATCGACTTGGCCGGCGACTACCCGGTGGTCGTGCCCTACTTCATGCGGCAGATCATCGAGGAGCTGAGCATCGCCGCGCGGCGGTCGAAATTCATCGATCACCAGTCGGGCGTCAGTGCGCGGTTCAGCATCGCCAACTACCGCACGATGGTCGCTAGCGCCCGGCAGCGCGGCGCCCGGCTCGGCGAGCGGCCGGCCGTGCCGCGGATCAGCGACCTAGGGCACCTCTATTCGTCGTCGCTGGGCAAGCTGGAGTTGGACATGATGGGCAGCCACCAGATGTCGGAGCGGCAGGTGCTCGACTCGATCCTGGCCGAAGCGATCAAGAACGTGTTCGAGGAATACGTCGACAAGCACGGCCTGGAAGAAATCGGCCACATCTTTCGCCAAGGGGTGAAGATCGAAGTCGGCGACATGCTCCCTTCGAGCGCCTACGCCGAGCGGCTCAGCCGCGTGCCGCCGGCCTGGGACAAGGCCTTCGAGGTGAACGCTTCCAGCGATCCGGCCGTGCGGGCCTCGTGCGTGGAGTTCGTGCTCGCCGGGCTTTACGCCACCGACCGCATCTCGCGCGCCCAGCAGCATGGGCGGATCGTATATGAGACGTAGGGCGAGCGTGCGAGCTTGCTTGCGGCGCCGATGTCCGGCGGACGGCGTTGAAAGACGCAAGGCAAGCGCCGCGAGGCTCGCCGGCGCCGATTTGGCGGTGGCGAGGCGTTGGGGATAGAATGGGATAAGGCTTTGGAGCGGGAATCGCGACTGGGAGGCGAGAAAGGACCTTGCTCGATGCGCTGGACTCTTTCGGCAATGTTGCTGGCCGTCGCGATCGTCGCTTCCGGCCTGGGCGTTTATCATGGCTTTTGGGAGCCCTCGGACCCTAACGTCGAAATCCTGCTGGCAGCGTTTTTGATGTTGATCTGCCTGTCCGCGACAGCGGCCGTCTTCGGGCGATCGATGCTGCGAGGAGCCTTCTTCGGCGTCGCACTGTTCGGGACGGCGTATTTGATATGCGTGCTCCACGGCGGTTTTGATTTCGAGTCGTACGCGAACGGGGCCGAGTGGCTGGCGAGACACACGAAAATTGGCTTCGCGTTGTTAGGCGTTTCGTTTCTCGCGTCGCAATTGATCGTCATGACGGCGCGGCCGAATGCCGCCGCGCCATCGCGCGAAGTCGAATCTAATTGAACACGGGGTGAGCCTTTGAATACCAACGCGGAAAACCTGTATCAGGCGGCGTTGAAACTATCCGGAGACGAGCGATACCATCTCGCTTACCGGCTGTTGGAAAGCGTCGAAGGCCAGCGCGATGCGGATTACGAGGAGGCATGGGCCGCCGAAATCGCTCGGCGTATCGAGGAAGTCGAGAGCGGAACGGCTGAAATGGTCTCTTGGGAGGAAGTCGAGCGAATGATCCACGACGTGTGCCATGGCGGCGCAAAGTCATGAATCTAATCCGTGGATGACCGAAACGGCTCATCGCGTGATAATGCGGCGATCTTGAAGGAAAGCTTTCCATGACCTATCAGGGTAAAGTTCAAGGTGGAATTATCGTCTTAGCCGACGGGCTGACGTTGCCCGAGGGGACGGAAGTGACGGTCGTTCCCCGATCGCCTGAACGTAAGGCCGAACCGCAAGAACACGCGCCGAGCAGTTTGGAAAAAATGGTCGCTCTGGCCGATTGGGCGGAATCGCAGCCTTGCGACTTGCCCGAAAATTTGGCGAGCAATCACGATCATGATCTTCATGGCCAATATCGGAGGAAAAACCCATGAGCACCGACGCGGAAAGCCTTTATCAAGCGGCGTTGAGATTACCTGAGGACGAGCGGTTCTTGCTCGCCAATCGATTGCTCGATAGCGTCGAAGCCGAGCGCGATCCGGATTACGAGGAGGCATGGGCCGCCGAAATCGGTCGCCGTATCGAAGAGATCGACAATGGCACGGCGGAAATGATTCCTTGGGAGGAAGTGCAGGCAAGATTGCGAAGAGGGCTAGACGATCCCGCGGACTCGGAGGTTTGAGTTTGGTTCGTCCGGCGACTGCGTACGTGGAGGCTGCGGATGTGCCAGATATGGATTTTTCGAGGCATGGCTCCAATGTCCAAAGGGCCGGAAGAAAACGGCCTCCGGCGACGGCTGCCGCCGGAGGCCTGAAGCGCCTTTGGCGCATCGGAGGCCCGAATATCCCTTGCCAGGTTGCGTCCCCGCAGAGCCTGACTCCGTTTCTTCGGGCCAAGTCAGCCTACCGCGCCACTGGGTATTGCCGCAACTACCTTTGGACATCGGAGTCATGCCTCAAAAAATCCAACGGCGAATCGCGTTGACGCCAACGATCTGTGGAAACAGTACGCGGAATCCTGCCGAATGTTGCTCTTCGCTCGAGAGTAAGCGCACGAGTGCCGACGTGGAGAACTCGTACGGGGCTGCATTGAAGTTTTTCGGAGACGAGCGGTTCCACCCTGCCGACCGATTACTGCAAAGCGCCGGTGCAGAACGCAATCCCGATTATGAAGAGGCGTGGAGTGCCGAAATTGCTCGCCGCATCCAGAAATTGAGAATGGAACGGTGAAAATGATTCCCTGGGCCGAAGTCAACCGGATGATCCACGAGGTGCGGGGCCGCATGATTTGAACCGAGGTGCTTAAACGCGCAAATAGCACGAGAATGGAGCCAAGATGCAGTGCAAACGCCATCGACTTTTGTTTCTGAAGGCGACGAATAGCTACGATGCAAACATCACTGCGCATATCGAAGGAGTCTGCCGGCTACTCGGGGTGGAATTCCAACATTATGAATACACCAGCCTCGACGCGTTCGAGGAGTGGCTGGAAAACAATCGTTCGTTTGACTTGATTTACATCGCGGCGCATGGGGCACATCATTGCTTTGGCGAGCAGGTTGGGCCGATTGCGCGATGGGCGGATTTTGCCTATGTGCTCTGTCGCACCGCAGCACTGAATCCAAACAGCGTGCTATTTATGGGCTGCTGTCATGGCGGTCTGAAGAAGGTCAGCTTAATTCTTTTCTCGCTATGCGAGCAGGTCAGCAGCATTTGCGGCCCGCGATGGACCGTGAATCTTTCTGAGGTTCCGGTTGCGCTTCACGTATTTCTTCACAACCTAATAACGAATACGGTCGAGCCAGAAGTGGCCGCAGAGCGAACCGCCAGCGCGCTTGGTATCCATTTTCCGTATTACAACCGCTATGAATTAGAGGCGGAAGTGCTTCTCATTAAGCATCTGGCCGTCGAGCGCGAGCCGGACTACGTCATTTCCCCAGAAGTACGCGCGAAGGACTTCTCCGCGTGTTGTTCGGGGCCGATGGCGCCGGTGAACGCCCAAACTTCCACCACCGGCACAACGCCTAACCCCGCAGCAAGTTAATCGTCTCTGTGGAAACGCAATGCAAATCTTGCTGAGTTCGACAGAGCTAGGCCGAATAAAACGCCGCTTCGACACGGAGGCCTCCTAGTGCCCGCTCGCCAGCCGCTTGGCGGCATCATCCATACGTATCAAAAGTACGACCCGCAAACGTTTCCCAGCCCGACGGCGCCGCCGCCTGACGTGGTGTCTTCGGCCTTCGATCATCTGCTGGCCTACGGCAGCTTGCGCGAATTGACCGAAGAAGAACTGGCCCGGGCCGTGCATCTCGATCCCAGCCAGATCGCCGGGCTCGGTCCGAGCCTCGACGCTTTGCGCGAAATGCTGTTGGAGCGCAAGCGAAAGATTCTGGAGACCTACGAAACCAGGCAGGTCCGCGAGACGGCCCGGCGGCAGTATCGCGACGCGGGCGAACCGCTCAAGCCGCCCAAGCAACTCCGCGGTCTCTTCCAAAAAGCGTTCGAGTTGGAACAGCTTCGCGAGTTGGAGCAGCTTTGGTATCGGGCCGGCGGCGAACGCTCGGCCTTCGCCGGGCAGTTGCTTGCGCTGGTGGAACGGCTGGGCGAAAAGTACCAGGTCGACGAACTGGCCGCCAAGTACGAGTTCACTGGCCGCCAGCCGATGAGCGTGCCGCAGGCGCTGGCGGTCAAGGAGGAGTTGGAAGAGATCGACCGGCTGCTCAAGCAACTCGAAGAGGCGGCCCGCACCGCGCAGATCGGCGTGATCGATCTGGATCAACTGGCCGAATACGCCGAGCCGGGCGACATGGAGCAACTGGCTGCGTTGCAAGAACAGATCGACAACTACATCCGCGAGTTAGCCGAGCGGCAGGGGCTGGAGCGCGGCAAACGCGGCTTCCAGCTCACGCCCAAGGCCTATCGATTGTTTCAGGGCAAGCTGCTCGAACAGATCTTCAGCCAGTTGCAGGCCTCGCGCACCGGCCGGCACCAAGGGCCGATCGTCGGCGAAGGCGCCGTCGAGCTACAGCACACGAAGCCCTACGAGTTCGGCGATTCGGTCGCCAACATGGACATCCCCGCCTCGCTCACCAACGCCATGCTTCGCGGCGGCGTGCAGTTGCCGCTGCGACTGAAGACCGAGGACATCGAAATCCACCGCACGCGCAACGCGCCCAAGTGCGCCACGGTGGTGGTGATGGACATGAGCGGCTCGATGCGCTACGGCGGGCTGTACGTGAACGTCAAGCGCATGGGACTGGCGCTCGACGGCCTGATCCGCCGCGAGTATCCCGGCGACTTCGTGCAGTTCATCGAGATGTTCACCTTCGCCAAGCCGCGAGCGCCCGGCGAGATCGTACACATGATGCCCAAGCCGCCGACGATTTACGATCCGGTCGTCAGACTCAAGATCGACATGAGCCGCGAGGACGCCAGCGAGTTCCGCGTGCCGTGGCACTTCACGAACATCCAGCACGGCTTGCAGCAGGCGCGAAGGTTTCTGTCCGCCCAGGATACGCCCAACCGGCAGATCATCCTGATCACCGACGGGCTGCCGACCGCGCACTTCGAAGGCCCGATGCTGTACTTGCTCTACCCGCCGCACCCGGCCACCGAATCGGCCACGCTGCGCGAAGGGCTGCTCTGCCGCCGCGAAGGGATCACGATCAACATCTTTCTGCTGCAAAGCTGGTCGCAATCGCTCGAAGACGTCCGTTTCGCCCAGAAGCTGGCCGAATCGACCACCGGCCGCGTGTTCTTCACGGCCGGCAAGGATCTCGATCGCTACGTCGTTTGGGATTACGTGAATCGGCGGCGATCGATCGTTTCGTGAGAAACGGGCGGGTGGTTCGCCACAGATTGTTTGCCACAGAGGGCACAGAGAACACGGAGTTCTTTTTGATTCTGAATCTTGGACTCAATCCAAATTCCAAAATCCGCAATTCCTCTCCGTGCCCTCTGTGGTCTCTGTGGCATCCGATCCTATTTCACGCCCGAGCCGGGCTC
Source organism: Pirellulales bacterium (assembly GCA_035532215.1). Lineage (GTDB taxonomy): Bacteria > Planctomycetota > Planctomycetia > Pirellulales > JAICIG01 > JAICIG01. Next base: position 8,639 of record DATKRK010000426.1, read on the forward strand.
GACTTCGCGATCGGGCCGCAGCAGCACCACGCCGGCCGCATCGCTGGCGGCCAGCAACATGCCGTTCGATTCTTCGCCGCGAATCACGGCCGGTTCGAGATTGTTGACCACCACGATCTGCCGGCCGACGAGCGCCTCGGGTTCGTAATGCCCGCGGATGCCCGCCACGATCTGCTTCTCGACGTCGCCCACCTGAATCTGCAACAACAGCAGCTTATTGGCGTTCGGATGCTCGCGGGCGGCTAGCACCTTGGCCACGCGCAATTCGAGCTTGGCCAAATCGTCGTAACTGACGGGCGGTTTGGGTTCCATCATTGGGGCCTTCGAAAATCGGGCGATCGCGATCGTTTGTTGCGAGCGACTATCTTAGCGTCTCGCGGTCCGTTTCGATACCGGCGATTTCTCGCTCGGCGAGCAGCGGCAGTCATGTGGGAACGCAACTCGCCGACCGGCCCCTACGGCATCTTGGCCGTGTACGAGATCAGCGTCTTGACGTAGTTCGCCCGCTCGTAGGCCTCGCGGCCGGGCGCGTGATCTTTGCTCATGCTCCCTTTGATCTCCTCGAGCGTCGTGAAGTGATGTCGCTCGAGCCACTGGCGAAGTTCTTCGAGAATGGCCGCCAAATGACCGGGGCCATGTTCCAGCAGCGCCGAGGCGATCATCGTCGCGTCGGCGCCGGCCAACAGCAGCTTCAATGCGTCGCCGCCGGTTCGCACGCCGCTCGAGGCGGCCAGCGAGGCGGAAAGCTGGCTGCGCAGAATGCCGATCCAGCGCAGCGGCAATCGCAGTTCGGCCTCGGCGCTCAGCTCCATTTCGAGAGCCAGTTGCAAATGCTCCAGGTCGATGTCGGGGTTCGGAAAGCGATTGAACAGCACCAAGCCGTCGGCGCCGGCGTCGACCAGCCGCTTGGCTAGGTTCGGCAAGGCGGCGAAATAGGGGCCGATCTTGACCGCCAGCGGCAACTTCGTCGCCTGGCGAACGGTGGCGACCAGGTCGACGTAACGCGCTTCGACCTCTGCCGACGTCGTCTCGCTGTCGGTCGCCAGCAGATAAATGTTGAGTTCCAGCGCGTCCGCCCCCGCGTCCTCGATTCTCTTGGCGTTCGAAACCCAACCGCCCGGTGAGGCCGCGTTCAGACTGGCGATCACCGGAATGGAGAGCGCTCGCTTGGCCTCTGCAAGGTGCTTGAACCATTCTTCGACGCCGCGGTTGTACTCGTCGAAGGCTGGCAGATCGGCTGATGCGCCCCCGGCGGCGGCTGCGCCCGATTCGCGACTCAGCCGCAGCCGCGCGCCAGAGTCTTGCAACTGCTCCTCGAACAGCGACGGCAGCACCACGGCCCCAGCGCCCACTGCTTCCAGGCGCTCTAAGGTCGGCAGCGACCCGGTGAGCGGGCAAGAGGAAACGACCAGCGGGTTGCGCAAGGCGATTCCCAAGTATCGGCTCGTCAAATCGAGGGTCATGGAGGGCTCTCCGTTGGGCTAGTGATCGGGATCCATCGGTTGCCGCCAGATTAACACGTTCGCCGCTGGCAGAGCAGACCTATTGCAAAGTATGTTCCTTTTCGGAACGTGCGACGAAGCTGCATTTATTCAATGGGTTCGGCAATCGTCTGGCCGAGCGCGCCCGTTCGCACGGTTGCGCATTTGACAAGCGAGTTTGGCCCAGGCAGATTAGAACTTCGACGGCGCTGGAGTATCGTCGCTTCGACGATGCGCCGAAAACCAGAACAGCAAACGCCCTGAGTGTGGAGCGATTGATAGTGCAAGCGAGGAAAGGCAGTTGGGGTGCGGCTTGGATGATTTGCGCGGCCCAGCTATGCGCCGCGCCGGCGGCTTCGGTCGCGGCCGAAGAACGGCCGTTGTCGCGGATCGGCTTCGGCTCGTGCGCGCGGCAAGACCGGCCCCAGCCGATCTGGGACGCGATCGTCGAGACGAAGCCCGACTTGTTCCTGATGCTGGGCGACAATATCTACGCCGACACCGAAGTTCGCGATGAAAAGGGCGAGGTGGTGCTGCAACAGCGCGTCGCCTTGAGCCAACTTCAGCCCGAGGGGACGACGGCCCGCTGGTGGAAGGGCAATCTGCACACGCACACCTTTTGGAGCGACGGCAACGATTTCCCGGAAATGTCGGCCGACTGGTATCGTTCGCACGGCTATCAGTTCTTGGCAATCACGGACCACAACGTGCTGGCCCAGGGCCTGCGTTGGATGAAGCAAGGCGAGATCGTCAAGCGCGGCGGCGCCGACGCGATCGAGAAATACCAGCGTCGGTTCGGGCCGGCGTGGGTCGAAATGCGCGGCGAAGGCGAAGCGCTGGAAGTCCGGCTCAAGCCGTTTGCCGAGTTCCGCGCGCTGGTCGAACAGCGCGGCCGGTTTCTATTGATCCCCGCGGAGGAAATCAGCGACAAGGCCGAAGGCGTGCCGGTCCATATCAACGCATCGAACATCAAGGACGCCGTGCAGCCCGTGGACGGCTCGAACGTCCGCGAGACGATCACGAACAACCTCCGCGCCGTCGAGGAACAGGCCAAGAAAGCGGGGCGAGAGATCCTGGCCCATCTGAACCACCCGAACTTCGGCTATGCCGTCACGGCCGAGGACCTGGCGCATGCGGTGATCGAGCGGCACTTCGAAGTCTACAACGGCCACCCGGGCGTGAACCATCTGGGCGACGACCGCCGGCCGGGCGTCGAGCGACTGTGGGATATCGCGAATACGATCCGGCTGGTCGATCTGAAATCGCCGCCCTTGTTCGGCATCGCCACCGACGACACGCACGACTACCACGACCACGCAGGCGGTTCGCACCCGGGTCGCGGCTGGGTGATGGTCCGCTCGACGCACCTCACGCCCGAACACATCGTGCGGGCGATCAAGGCGGGCGATTGTTATGCTTCGAGCGGCGTGACCTTGGCCGATGTGCGCTACGACCGCCAGCGGCGGGCGTTGGAATTGGAGATCGAGCCGGACGGCGACGCGAAGTTCGTCACGCAGTTCGTCGGCACGCTGCGAGCCGTGAACACGGCCAGCGAGCCGCCCGTCGATGCGGCCGGCAAACCGATCCGCGCCACGCGCAAGTATTCCGACGAGATCGGCAAAGTCTTGAAAACGGTGGAGGGGCTGTCGCCGCGTTACGAGTTGATCGGCGACGAGCTGTACGTGCGGGCCGTGATCACTTCCAGCAAGCCGCCGCACGATCCGTCGTTCAAGGACCAGCGCGAACAAGCCTGGACGCAGCCCGTCGGCTGGGAGGAGTTTTTGGAAGGGCCGCTGGCGGCGGGGGAATAGCGGCTCATCGGAGAAATGGCTTGGGCTTTTCTACCTCACTAACATGACGCCAGTGCGGCGGCGAAATGCCCTGGGGCCGGCAATACCGGCGCAGCTTGGGCAGTTCGCGGAAGGCGCGGGCGATGACGCTCGCCTTCGAGCCGGTCGCCGCTCCGCCGACGCGCGGATAATGATTCACGGGCGTCTCGACGTAGTGCATGCCGGCCTGCGTGCATTGGATCATGATCTCGGCGTTGATGCAGGCGCCGGTCGCCGTCAGTTGCAGTTGGTCGAGCGCTTCGCGGCGGAAGAGTTTGAAGGCGCAATCGAGATCGCGCACTCGCACGCCCAGCACGAGCCTGACCAGCGCGCCCCAAGCCCAGGCGTTCAGCCTGCGTTGGCCGGCCTCGGCCCGGCGCCAACGGTAGCCGATCGCCAGATCGTGGTCTTGCAAATGGCCGAGCAGGCTGGCGACGTCGAGCAAGTCGAACTGGCCGTCGCTGTCGGCGAACATCACCAGCTCGCCGGTCGCAGCGCGGAGGCCGCTGGCGACGGCGGCGCCGTAACCGCGATTGCCTGCGTGCGAGATCAGGCGAATGCGGTCGTCGCGAACCGACCACTCGTGTACGCGCGCGGCGGTCTGATCGCGCGAGCCGTCGTCGACGACGATCACTTCGAACCGCTCGACGAACTTGGGCAGAATCGCCAGGGCGGCGCTCAGCGTATCGCCGATCGCCTGTTCTTCGTTGAACGCCGGCAGGCAAAGCGACAGACTCGCCGGGTAGGGCAGCCGCGTCTTCAACTCTTGCCAGGCGGCCGTGGCGACCCAATGAGCCTGCCAAGCGAGAATCGCAGAAACCTGATCGGCCGCCAGCACCCGCCGCCGCACCAAGATCTGCCCCAACCGACCGCCGCCGGCGCGCTGTTCCGCCAGAGCGGCCTCGATCGCCGCCGCGGGAATTCCAAAACGCCCGGCCAACTCTCCGAATCTCGGGCGATCCGCGCCAAAGGGCTGGGGGGTCAATGCTTCGTCGCCGAACGCCATCCGCTCGTCTCCGAGGTCGAAGTTGCACGTGCTAAATGTTGCGGGCGCCCCAACAAGAGGATCTGATTCGATCGCAAGAACCAACGCCCGCGCTCGAGCACGCAAACGTCGGCCGGCAAGCGGGCGGCCAATCGCTCGTATCGCTCGCCGGTGGTGAACAGAAACGCGTCGCGCGGCTGCTCGCGAAAGAAGCGAAAGACTTGCTCGTCTTCCACGAGCTGTTGGACGGGATGTTTCGCGTAAAACACCAGGCTGGGGCGGTAATATCCGAAGCTGCGGATCACCGGCTCGGCGCCGCGCGAATTGCGAAGAATCTGGGCGGCGAACTGTTGGCTGTTCTGGCGTCGGCCGACGACCACGGCGGCGCCGCCGAACAGCGCAGCGTGGAATACGATCGCCGCGGCCGCCAGGGCGATCGCAACCTGACGCGCGCGGCCTTGTTCGCTGAAACGCCAACAGAAAACCGCGGCCGCGATCAGCGGCAATGCGACCAGGCCCAGCGTCCACGGCCCGTTGATGAAATGCCTGGCCGCCAGCGGCAGGCCGACCGCCACGCCGAGGCCCGCCAGGCCCAGCACGATCCAAGCCGGCCGCAATTTGCGAGCCGGCGTGAGTTGCGGATCGCTCAACCAGGCCTCGATCCAAGCGGCGGTGAGCAGCGCCAAGGCGGGATAAACCGGCACGATATAATTCGGCAACTTGGTCGCCGCCAGCGAGAAAAAGCCCAGATAGACCACGACCCAGCAGCAGAGGAACAAGTAGCACAACCTGCGGGCATTGGAAGAAGCGAGTTGCGTCCGCAGGCGGGTGATCGTCGGCGCGAAAAACACCGACCAGGGAAAGAAGCCGATCGATATGGCGATCAGGTAATAAAAAATCGGCCCGCGATGATGCTCCATGGGGTGCAAGAAGCGGCCGAGGTTATGCACGCCGAGAAAGCCGGCCAGCCACTGTCCGCCGGTTCGGGCGCCGACGGCGGCGTACCAGGGGCCGGCGATGGCCGCCACGCACGCGGCGGCCGTCAGCGGTCGCAGTCGCCAGGCGGTAGCGAGAAAATGCCGCGGAGCGAAGGTGCGCGCGGCGAAGGCCAGCAGGCCGGCGGCCCGCGACTTCCAGGAAGCGTTGCTGGCAGCCGAGTGGCGGGCCGATTCGGGCAGTCCGGCGATCAACGAAAACAGGCCGATCGTGGCGGTCGGCAGCAAAACGCCGATCGGGCCCTTGGCCAGCGCGGCGACGCCCATCGCCGCATAGCTGGCGGCAAGCAGCGGCCAGGAGGGGACGCGGCTCAGCGGCGCCGCGCCGTCGGACGAGGCGCCGCGAACGAACGCCAGCAGGGCCAGACAGGAAAAGAACGAGAGCAGCGTGTCGGGCGTGGCCGCTCGGGCGACCACGTCGAACCCCAGGCTGCTGGCCAGAATCACACCCGCCCATAGCCCGACGGCGGGCGAAAACAGCTTTCGCCCCAATTGCCAGGTGAGCAGCACCAAACCCCAGGCGAACAGCGCGGGCCCCAGCCGCGCCGCCCATTCGCTCACGCCGAGCGACTTGTAAGCGCCCAGCATGACCCAATACATCAGCGCGGGCTTGTCGGGCAGCATTTGCCCGTTGAAGTACGGCACGACCCATTCGCCGCGCAGCAGCATCTCTTGTGCGGCGCCGGCAAAGATCGGCTCGTCCTCGTCCCATAAGGGCGGGACGCCGAGATTGGTAAGAAACACCACGCCGCTGACAAACGTCAACAGCGCAAACTGCCGCACGGCGCCGGCCATCCTTGGCACTCCGGGAGTGATTGGCTGGAAGGAAACAATCCATTGCCGTTCGCGCCGCGTTCAAGCGGCGCAGAACAGCTCCTTCCGAACCGGTTCAGCTTTGCTGGAAAATAGCACAGCGTCGCCGGTTTCGCCAAGAGCAAGAACGTAGCAAGAGGGCGGAAGCGCGCCGTTTATTTGCTATTTTTTCCTGAATTGCGTCGAACGCTTTCAGGAATCGACGCTGAATCCCCAAAGGCATGGCTTCGCCAGCCCGCCGGCTTCAGGGAAGCTCACGAATCCGTAATCCGCGAAACTCCACGGGCGAGCCTTCCGATTCGAGGCACAGGTAGCCGCTGTGCGGATCGCAGCCGGAACCGCCCGAAACCTCTTCGCCGTTGACCCACAGCCGGATCTCGCCGTTGATCGCGCGCACGTAATAGTGATTCCACTGACCGACGCCCTTGCTGAGTTGCTTGCTCGGAAAGCTGCGTTTGCCATCGGGCGCTATGGGCGGAAAGGGCTTCATTTTCGCGGCGCCGGTCGGAAACACGTCGCCGTGCGTGGTGAACCAGTCGGCTTTCTTGCCGGTTCGCTTTTCGTATTGCTCGGCGAATCCGTGGTCGAGCACCTGGACTTCAATCCCCTGCGGCAACTTGCCAGGCTGGAGTTCGCGGATCGATTCGGGCGAGCCCCAAACGAAAATGCCCGAGTTGCCGCCTGAACGCAAATGGCGCCACTCGGCGACCAATTCGAAGTTGGCGTAAACCGTCTGGCTGCGGATCACGCCGACTGGTTGGCCGGTGCAGTGCGCCACGCCCTCGCGCCAGGTCCAGGTTTCAGGATCGCAATTGACGTTCACGAAATCCTGTTGGCCCAGCTCGCGCCAGCCGGGGCCCGTGCCATCGATGAACGCCTTGGGCGGCGCCGGCGCCTCGTCGGCCGCCGCCGTAAGGCTCGGCATGAAAGGCAAAACCAACCCACCGACGAAGAGCGCGAGAAAGTCATGTTTCAGCATGTTGAAAGTCCTTTGCGGTTGCGGCGGCGTACGCCAGGCGGCGAAAGAGAATGGCATGGGCTACGTTTCGCCGGCATCGGCATGGTCGCCGGTTTCGTCGGCCGAGTCCAACGCGGAAAGCGACTCTTGGGCGCGGCCGTGTTCGGGCTGCAATTCCAAGCAGCGCCGATAGGCCTGGCGGGCGGCCTCGGCGTCGCCTTGGTAGCGCTTGGTCTCTCCCAGGAAATACCAAGCCATGCTCTGATCGGGCTTGAAATCAAGCGAAGCTTCGAGCATTTGTTCGGTTTTCTCAGGATCGCCGGCCTGCAGGGCGTTGAGACCGCCGAAATACAGGGCCAACGCAAGATGGCGCTGGGCGGCCTCGGAGTTTTGCCGCTCGTAGTATCTCGCCAGACGTCGATGCGCCCCCTCGTTGCCCAACAGCTTCACCGATTCCAGCCAGGCGTCTTGCGCCGGTCCGATTCGGTCGAGCAGGGCATACGCGTCGCCTTCGAGCCACAGGGTGTATTCGGATTTGCCCGCCACTTGGATGGTTCGCCGCACGAGGTCGAGCGCCTCCTGCGGCTGCTTCGCCTCCAGATAAGCTGCAGCCGCCTGATTGGCGAGGTGATCGTCCCAGCCAAGCGACAGCGCGTGGTGCATTAGCGTGGCGGCCGCCTCCGCTTCGCCGGCTGCCGAGGCGGTGTGCGACTCGGTCGCGAAGCGTAGCGCGCCGAACTGCGCAGCCCAACCGTTCACGTCCGCCTGCGGATCGGCGAAGCGCGAGACATCCGGCCGCCACTCGGCCTCGAGCAAGTATCTCTCGGCGGCTTGGGAATGGCCCAACGCAGCCTCGGCCAGAGCGAGCAGTTGGCAGGGAGCGTGCTCCCGAGGGCGCTTTTCCCGAAAAGGCGAGAGCACGTCGGCGACTGCTTCGGGTCGGCCCGTTCTCAGCAAAATTCGCCCCAGCCCGATTGCGGCCACGATCGCGTCGGGATCCATTTTCAGTGCGGTCCTGAACGCCTGCTCCGCTTCGGACGGCGCTTCCTGTCGTAATTTGATGCGCCCCAATCGCACCCAAGCCGCCGACTCGCCGGCGCCGAGGTCGATGGCCTTGGCAAGCTGCTTTTCCGCGTCGTCCAGCCGCCCCAACCGATCGAGCACGACCGCCCGCAGGTAAAATGCGTCTTTCGACTCAGGCGCCAACTCGGTTGCCTGCCGGCAACAGATTTCCGCCTCGGGCAGGCAACCGTAAGCCAGATAGAGCTTCGCCATCGCCAGCCAATTCTCGCCCCGCGATAAGTCGATCCAGCGCTGATGCCAGGCGATCGCCTGGGCGACTTCCATGTCGACGTGATCGAGTTTCACCGCGGGGATTCTGGCTTGCCCCGCATAGCGCGCCATCACCGCCCCGGCGAAGCACCATTCGAGCGCGACGAGAATTGCAAATCGGCGTTGCCAGCGGGTCATGATCGGGTTTTCTGCAAGGGAATGGCAGTGCGACGTTTCGGCCCGGGCGAGGAAGCCTGCAATCCGGGCCGCGTCGCTGTTTCGGCGGTTCTCATCCTCAAGGCTTGCTGATCCAGCCGGTGACTCGCCCCGTGCGATCGAAGGGCGGCCGCAGGTGCATGCCGCCGGCTACGATGTCGTCGCGGCCGTCGCCGTTCAGGTCGCCGCAAGCCACGGTAATCAAATGCGTCGGCGTCTTGTCGACGGGCCGCAGTTGAAACTGCTGCCGCCCGTCGTTCTCCAGCCAGACGACGCTGGGCACGTTCGGGTCGCTCCAGTCGTTCATCAAGCTCACGAGCACGACGTCCTGATCGCCGTCGGCGTCCAGGTCGCCGGCGGCGGCGGCGTAGGTCGATCCGAAGGTCCCGATGCGTCGCGTCTCGAATTTCCAGCCGCCCTGGTTCTCCAGCCAAAAGCAGCCGTGATACGGCTGCGGCCAGGCGTAGTTTTCCTCCAGGTTGTCGCCGGCCGGCAGCAACAGGTCGGAGTCGCCGTCGCGGTCGAGATCGCAGAGCACCAGTCCGGCGCTGCCCAGATCGAAATTGAGCGTGGAAAACAGCGTCCGCGGCTTGAAATTTCCGCGGCCATCGTTCTCGAAAGCCAGCACTTCTTCGTCGTCCTGGGAAATCACCGTGGCGATGTCCAGGTCTCCGTCCTGATCGAAGTCGGCCACCGGCACGTGGATGGCGCCCGGCCGCGACCAAAGCCGATGCTCGCGGAATTTCGAATCCGAAAGATTCTCGAGCCAGAGCACTTCTCCCCGGGCGTAACCGAACACGGCCACGGCCAGGTCGATGTCGCCGTCGCCGTCGAAATCTCCCGGCTGCGCATCGGCCACGCGGCGCACGGCGTCGAGCAATACGTGCTGTCGAAAGCCGCCGCCTTCGCCGGTGTTTTCCAACAGAATCAGCCGTCCGATCACTGCGTCCGAGGGCCACACTTCGCCCAACTCCGAGACCACAAGATCCCGATCGCCGTCGCCGTCGATGTCGACCAAAGTGGCATGCGCCGGGGCAAGCAAATCTTTGGCCAGCACCTGTTCCTGCCAGCCCGCAGCGGTCTGCAGATAGCAGAGCACGGCGTTACGTTGCGGGTCGCAGACCAGGACGTCGTTTCGCCCGTCGCCATCGTAATCGACGATTTGCACGTTGGTGATGCGCGGTTCCGCCGATTTCGTCTGACCGATCTCGCTCTTTTTCCAGCTCAAGCCGGAATCGAGCATTTCGCGCGGCGGCGCCGGATAAACGACCGGCTGATGAACGTGCCGCCACATGAAATACGGCGCCACGAGAGCGCCAAGCGCCGCGAACAACAGGCCGGCGCTCACCAAGTGCCTTCGCAGGCCGGTCATGCCTGGCTGGCCTCCGCCAGGTAGGATGCTTTCGTAAGTGCATGAACTCGCATCACACCAGCGTAATCCATTGTTGCCGGCAGGGCCAGCCGGTCGAATCGCTCGAAATCACCCGAAAGGTTTGGCTCTTGCGAAGCGCCGGACGCCTGAACGGCCTGAGTTTTACGCGGCCAGGATGGGCCGGATCACCTCGCCGTGAACGTCGGTCAAGCGATAGTCGCGGCCGGCGTGGCGGAAGGTCAGCCGCTTGTGGTCGAAGCCGAGCAAGTGCAGGATCGTGGCGTGGAAGTCAGGGATGGTCGCCTTGTTTTCGACGACGTAATAGCCGAAGTCGTCGGTTCGGCCGTAGACGGTTCCGCCCCGCACGCCGCCGCCGGCCAGCCACATGCTGAAGGCGTGCGGATGGTGGTCGCGGCCGTCAGTCCCTTGCGCGGCGGGCGTACGACCGAATTCCGTGCCGAACGCGACCAGCGTGTCGGCCAGCAGGCCGCGGCTTTTCAGGTCGGTCAACAATGCGGCGATCGGCTGATCGACTTTCTTCGCGTTCGACGTGTGGTTGTTCCGCAGATCGCCGTGTGCGTCCCAGTAATTGCGCGGATAGCTGTAGTTCACCTGCACGAAACGCACGCCCGCCTCGACCAGACGCCGGGCCAACAGACACTGCCGGGCGTATTCGTCGGTCGGTTCGGCGCCCACGCCGTAAAGCGTGAGCGTAGCGGCGCTCTCCTGGCTGAGATTCATGACCTCGGGCGCTTCCATCTGCATGCGAAAGCTCATTTCGCCCGCGGCGATTCGGGCTTCGAGCCGCGGGTCGCCGCCGGCGCGGTCCAGATGTTCGCGGTTCCGCCGCGCAACCAGATCGAGCTGCAAACGCTGCAGCGCCGGATCGTCGCCCGGCGCCAGGTTCGACAACACCGCTTGCTGAAACGGCGTGCTGCCGTCGCCGATCCGCGTGCCTTGAAAGCTGGCCGGCAGAAAGGCGGCTCCGTAGTTCTGGGCGCCGCCGTGATAAAGCGAGGGGCTCAAGCTGACAAAACCGGGCAGGTTCTGGTTTTCGGAACCCAGCCCATAGAGCGTCCAGGCGCCCAGGCTCGGCCGAGCGAAAACGCCGCTGCCGGTGTTCAAGTTCAACAGCGCCGGCCCGTGCGAGACCTGGTCGCCGCCGTTCATCGAGCGGATCACGCAGATGTCGTCGATGACCGATCCGATCCGCGGAAACAACTCGCTGACCTCGATACCGCTTTGACCGTACTTGAAAAACTTCCAAGGCGAGGCCAGCAAATTGCCGGTCGGAGCGAACTCGAACTTCGGCTTGGCGATCGGCAGCGGCTGGCCGTTCATTTCGGTCAGCTTGGGCTTGGGGTCGAAAGAATCGACGTGCGACACGCCGCCGTGCATGAACAGAAAGATTACCCGCTTGGCCTTGGCCGGAAAGTGCGGCGCCCTGGGCGCCAGCGGGTTGGCCGCGGCGAGGCCCCCTTCAGCCGAGGAGGCCAGGCAGCCAAGCATCGCGACGTGCCCGAAGCCGCAGGCGGCCTGCCGCAGCAAGTCGCGGCGAGAAATCGCGCCGATGTCAGTCGTTACACGGTGCATGAGTCGGTTCTCCCTTTCCCAACCTCGGATGTTCGACCCCAGCCGTTCGAGCTTCAATCGCAGTACAAGAACTCGTTTTCCAAAAACAGCGTCTGGCAATAACTCTGCCACGCCGACAGCCGCCGCTCGGCTTCGGGGCGGGCCTGCGCCGCTTGGGCGGCCAGATATTCGCCGACGAACGCCAGGGCCTCGGTTTGTTCCTGCGAACTTGGCGGGCGGCCGAGCGCCAGTTCGTGCGCTCGCCGCACGCGGTCTTCGTCGCTCGCCTTGTCGTCGGCCAGCAACCGCTCGGCAAACCGGCGCGATTGCTCGCGCACCAGCCGGCTGTTGAGCAAGAACAATGCTTGCGATGGCACGATCGTTTCGTTGCGCAGCGACGTCACGCCGTTCGGGTCGGCCCCGTCGAACAACGCCAGTACGTCGGGCAGCATGTTGCGCACGACCGGCAGATACACGCTGCGTTTGACGCATTCAGAGTAGAAGGGATCGTCGGCCGCCATGCGGTTCGGGGCGAAGCCGCGCTTGGCGTCGAGGATCTCCGCTCGTGCCCAGAGCGTTTCGGATGATTCGCCGGAATCGGGAGTCAGATCCAATTGGCTGCTGGCGGCCAGCACCGCGTCGCGCAACTCCTCGGCCGACAAGCGGCGGCGAGGAAAATACGACAGCAGCCGGTTGTCGGGATCGGCCTGCCGAGCCGCTTCCAGCGGGCGGCACTGCTGCTGATAGGCGGCGGAAAGCAGCATCGTGCGGTGCATGGCCTTCACGCTCCAGCCGCTTTCGATGAACCGCACGGCGAGCCAATCGAGCAACTCCGGATGCGAAGGCGGCTCGCCCCGCGTGCCGAAGTTGTCGCTCGTGGCCACGAGCCCGCGGCCGAAGTGATGCTGCCAGATCCGGTTGACCATGACGCGGGCCGTAAGCGGGTTATTCTTGTCGGCGATCCACCGGGCCAGTTCCAGCCGGCCGCTGTGCGCCGGATCGATCTGGGCCGTCTCGGGAGAGACGACTTGCAAGAATCCGCGGGGCGCCAGCCGCCCGAGCGTAAAGTGGTTGCCGCGCACGTGTACGCGCAGATTTCGCGGCAAAGCCTCCTTGGGCGCCATCACCATGAACGGCTTTTCGCCCGGCGGCTCGAACAACGGAAATTCCCACCACATCGTGGCGTTGCGAGACTCGTCCCGAAACGTCTCGGTGCTGCGAAAAATGCCGGCCAGCGCGTAATAGTCGACCGTGCGAATGGCGTCGAATTTGTGATCGTGGCAGCGAGCGCAGCCGATCGTCAGGCCCAGCAAAGCCCGGCCAGTGACGTCGATCTGGTCGTCGACGATATCGAGCCGCGACTGCTCTTTGTCGGTTTCAGCCAGCGCCTTGGGACCGATCATCAGGTAGCCCGTGGCGATCGTCCGACGAATGCGCGCGTCGATGTCGTCCGTCGGCGGCAGGAGATCGCCCGCGAGTTGCTCGACGATGAATCGATCGTAAGGCAGATCGCGATTGAAGGCGTCGATCACATAGTTGCGGTATCGCCAGGCGTAGCGCATCACGGCGTTGGCGTCGTTGGCCGTCGTTTCGGCGTAGCGCACGACGTCCAGCCAATGACGCCCCCAGCGTTCGCCGTAGCGGGGCGAATCGAGCAGCCGATTCACGACTTTTTCGAACGCTTGGGGCGACTCGTCCTTGAGGAACGCGTCGATTTCCTCGGGCGCCGGCGGCAGCCCGGTCAGGTCGAACGTCACGCGCCGCAACAGCGTGCGTTGGTCGGCTGGCGTGGCGAACGTCAACTTTCGTGCTTCGAGCCTGGCCAACAGGAAGCGGTCGATCGGCGATTGCACTCGCGTCTCATTCTCGACAGCCGGCGGCGCGTGATCGTGAATCGGTTGGTAAGCCCGGAAGTTCTTTTCTTCCTTCGTGAACGCGGCCCGCGAGGCGTCGATTTGCGATTGGAGCGTCACGCCGAACTTCTCGGCCAGATGTTCCTCGACGGCCTGCCGTTGGGCGTCGGCCAGGGCTTTGTCGTAGATCACGACCTCGCCCACGTCGCCGCGAATGCTGCCGGCCCAAGCCAGCGCCTTGCCCATATAGACGCCGATGTCGGCGCGCGGCTGGATGTCGGGCGCCTCATCGCGGCCTTCCAGCGGCGCCTCGCCGGGCGGACCGAGACGCTGGCCATTGACGAAAATCCTCGTCGTCGCGCAGATCGGCCCGGGCTGTTTGACGATGGCCAGCAGCAGCGATTTGCCGTAGTACGGCTTGAACGAGCCGGCGCCCAACGAAGCGTCGTGGTTCCAACCGCCGGCGAAGTGCAAGGCGTGATCTTCGCCGCGATTGATTTGCACCAGCGCCGCCAGCGGCTTGCCCGGATCGCCAGCGTGGGCCGGGTTGCCGATGCCGAGCACGCCGTCGAACGGCGGCCCGGCTTCGTGGGGCTCGAGGTTGACGACCAACAGCATGCTTAGCGCCGCATCCCCTTCGATCGGCAGGGGATTGTGCGGCGAAGCGGCCAGCCCGCTTGCGACGTCGAATCGCACGGCCGGTCGCCGCCCGAGCTTGCTCTCTTTGGCGAACTTCGCGGGCAAGCCGGCGCCGCCTTCGCGAACGCCGCGCGTGGCCGACAGGTCGCGTCCGTGCCCGCTGTGATCGGGCCAGACGAAGACCGGATCGCCGTCGGCTAGCGGCAGATCATCGGACCGCAGCCAGAGTTGCAACGCCGCGGCCAAGTTGCCCTCGTTCGGCCTCGCCGGCGAGATCACAACCGGGCTGGGCGCCGAGGGCGCCGTCGGTCCGGCCGCCGGCCAGACGGCGCCGGCTTTGATCCAGGCGGCGAGATCGGCGATTTGCACATCGGCCAGCTTGCCATCGGGCGGCATCTTCAGGCCGTTTACGTGCCGCACGGCTTGCAGCAGCAGGCTGCCGTCGGGATTGCCGCTGGCGATTGCCGGGCCCGAATCGCCGCCGGCGCGCAAGCCGTCGGCCGAATCGAGCCGCAAGCCGCCCTTGACGTCGTCGCCGGCGTGGCACTTGTGGCACCGCTGGACGAAGAGCGGACGGACTTTATTTTCGAAATGCTCGACCGCCGCCGGATCTACGGCAGGCGCCTCTTCCCCCTGTGCGAGCGACGCGAACAAGGCCGCCCAGACGACCAGCCCCAGCGATGCGTTTTGAGTCAATGGCATTGCTTGAACCGTCTTTGTGCGTCGGCGTTGAACTGGCCGTTCACGACGTGCTCGGCCAGCGCCGTGCAGGCCGTCTCCAGGTCGCCGCTGCGAAACGTCTCGACCAGGGCCAGATGGACGAAGTGTGCAGACATCAAATCGTCGAGCCTGCCGATGGCCGTGGCGTGAAAATCGCGCAAGCGGCTGGTAATGGAGAGCCAGATGGGAATCACGTCCTGCAACTGGGCCGCCTCGAGCAGATACTTGTGGAACTCGAAGTCGCGATCCCACACCGCCGCGGCTTCGCCTTGTTCGCAGGCGAAACGCAGCCGCGCCAGAATCGGATCGAAGCCGCGGAAGTTCTCGGCCTGCAACCGCTCGAAGGCCAAGCGCAACGCGTAGGTCTCCATCTGGGCGCGCATCGGGCTGAGCAATTCGCAAACGTGCTTGCCGGGCGGTTCGGCGACTCGCACGCCGCAGTTTCGCTTGGCGACGAGAAAGCCGTCCTGCACCAGTTGCTGGAGCACTTTGCGGATCGGGTGGCGGCTGACGCCGAACCGTTCGGCCAGAGCCTCCTCGCGCAGCGATTCGCCCGGCTGAAAGCCGCCAGTCATCAATTCCAGCCGAAGCTGGGCGGCGATCTGCTCCGAGACGTTTTGTACCGGGATGGAAGTCGTCGTCATCGCCATCGTCACGGTTCTCCACCATTTGCGCCGCCGGGCGGCGTTTCGACAAGTTGTATATTGGATACAATTCATTGTCAATCGTCTCCCGGCGGAAGGACGAATAAACGCTGGCCGTTACGCCAGAATCTCCTTCACCACCCGGCCGTGTACGTCAGTGAGCCGGAAATCGCGGCCTTGAAAGCGATAGGTCAGCCGCTCGTGATCGATGCCTAGCAGGTGCAATAGCGTGGCGTGGAAGTCGTGTACATGGATGCCGTCGCGGACGAGGTTGTAGCCGTAGGGACAGGTTTCGCCATAAACCGTGCCGGGCTTGGCGCCGCCGCCGGCCAGCCAGATGCTGAAGCATCGAGGGTGATGGTCGCGGCCGTAATCGGTGGCCGTCAGTTTGCCCTGCGAGTAGTTGGTTCGCCCGAATTCGCCGCCCCAGATCACCAGCGTCTCGTCGAGCAAGCCCCGCTGCTCGAGATCGGCGATCAAAGCCGCCGAGGGCTGGTCGGTCTCCTGGCACTGCCGCTTGATGCCCGCGGGCAACCCGCCGTGCTGGTCCCAGCCTTGATGGTAGAGCTGAATGAACTTCACGCCGCGCTCCGCCAGGCGGCGAGCGAGCAAGCAGTTCGCCGCGAACGTGCCGGGCGTGTGCGCGTCGGGGCCGTAAAGGTCGAACACGTGGGCCGGCTCGTCGTCCAGCTTCGTGGCTTCCGGCACGCTGGTCTGCATGCGGAAGGCCATTTCGTACTGCTCGATTCTCGCGTTCAGCTCGCCGTCGCCCGTGGCGGCCAGTTCCAGTTCGTGCAGTTCGCGCAGCCGATCGAGCAGCGCGCGGCGCCCGGCCGAGTCGACGCCCGCGGGGTTGTTCAAATACAGCACCGGATCCTTGCCGGCGCGGAACTGCACGCCTTGATAGCCCGAGGGCAAGAATCCCGAGCCCCAGAGCCGCGCATACAGCGGCTGACCTCCTTTGCCCTTGGTCACGAGCACGACGAAGGCCGGCAGATCGGCATTGTCGCTGCCCAGGCCGTAATTCAGCCAGGCGCCGATGCTCGGCCGCCCGGCGATCTGCGAGCCGGTCTGCAAGAAGGTGATCGCCGGGTCGTGGTTGATGGCCTCGGTGTACATCGACCGCACGATGCACAGCCGATCGACGATCTTGGCCGTGTGCGGCAAGAGATCGCTGATCCAGGCCCCGCTTTGGCCGTGCTGGCGGAACGGAAAGATCGAGCCGGCCAGCGGCAGCGAGGCTTGATTGCCCGACATGCCGGTCAGCCGCTGTCCGCGGCGCACCTCGTCGGGCAGCGGCTGGCCTTGCTTTTCGTTCAACAGCGGTTTGTAGTCGAACGTTTCCAACTGCGACGGGCCGCCGCTTTGGAACAAGTAGATCACGCGCTTGGCCTGGGGCGCAAAATGCGGCGCCGGCAACACGCCCGGCACGCTTGCCGCGCGGGCCTGCGATGGCTGGCCCATCAGGTCGGCCAAGGCGATGCCGCCTAGCCCCATCCCGAAACGCTGGAGAAACATGCGCCGCGAGAGACCGAAGGCGGGCTGCGGGCCAGGGCAGCAAGGATGTGTCATGAAATTCGATTCCTATCGCGGTACAGGGTGGCTGGCGGCAGAGCGCAGCGATGCCCCAGCGACCTGGGGCTTCAGGCCATGCTCGCCTGGCCCAGCAGCTTCCGCAGCGCGGTCATGCCGACCTCGCCCAACTGCCGAGCGGGCACGCGCCAGATCTGCGGGTTCATCAACTCTAGCGAGACATGGCCCTGATAGTCGATCGCCCGCAGCGCGTCGAGAATCGGGCGAAGCTGAAAATCGCCGTCGCCGGGCAACACGCGGTCGGCGTCGGCGGCCAGTTCGCGCGGCGTGCCAGCCAGGTCAGAGAGCTGCACGTGAAACAGGTTTTGCGCGGTCAGGTAGCCCAGGTCTTCCGGCTTGCTGGGGCCGGTATAGTAGTGAAACGCGTCGAAGCAGAGGCCCAAATGCGGCGAGCCGGTTTCGGCGACCAGGGCCGCGGCCGTTTGCAGATTGTTGCCGAACGTGGCCGAGGCTTGGAATTCCAACGCCAGCCGCAAACCTTGCTCGCCCGCTCGCACGGCGGCCTGCGTCAGCGAGGCTTGCACCCGCTCTAAATCTTGCTGCTCGAGCGGCCCGACGATATCGCCGGCCACGACCAACGTCTCGACGCCGAGCGCCTTGAGCATCGCCAGTCGGCGGCTGAAGTGATCCCAGTGCTCGCGGCGGGCCTCGCCCTGGCTGACGAGCAAGCCGCCCTGAAAACTGGCCACGGGCGCCGCCATTTCATACCGTTCGAGCAGCCCGCGCACATCGTCAAGCGAGTGCCCTGCGAGATAGGTCTCCAGCTTACCCAGCCAGATTTCCATCGCCCGGCAGGCGCCGGCAGCGTAGTCCTCGACGTCCTTGTCGAACGGCGAGTGCAGCGAGCAGACCTGGCTGATGGCGGGTTTCATTGTCGTAATTGTAGGGTGGGGCGACAGCCCCACGCGAATCAAGGAATTGTAGGGTGGGGCGACGACGGCGTAAACTCGACGAACGCCGGCGCCGGCGTCGAGACTAATTGCCCTTAATTAGAGACCTTAGCAACGCGTGACTTTGCGACAATGAGTCATATAAATAAGTTCTCTCCATAAGAAACGCGAACCGCGAAATAAACACGCCCTGGCGTACATAGTCGAGCCTTTTCTTGGACAACCCTCGCGTTTCCACTGAGTCACGCTTCAAATGAGATAATATCACACCATTTAGTGAGACATATCCACGGCCATCGTCTAATAGCCGTAACTTCAAGAAGATCTTTCCTAATTGACTCTGTACAGATGCAGGCTTTGGCGACCCGTTAATAATTTCCTCGACAGACTCTGAGAATCGCTGCAGATCGTCTAAATAAATCGCGTCGTAGCCTATCGCAGTCAATGCCGCCGGATTATCTCCATCTGCGTACTCATCAGGAAGAACAACGCGCATTTGAAATCCTTCATTTTCCTCACCTCGCGGCGTACCTTCGCGCCCTGAAGCGTCTAAAGGAAGACCCGCCGTAACGCAGTAGAGCTGAACAAACGGCGGTCGGCAGCCCGAGGGGCTAGTATTAAATGAGATGGAATAATCAGTTCCCGGCCGCATAACTCATCCAGTATATATAGGAATAGCCCAAGAACAACTTCCCGGCATTCGCTGGCTAAATATCTCTAAACTCGCCGCCGAGGAGTGACGCTATGAATGTCTACGATGCACCGTTTTGTTTCCGCATGACGCGCTTTTACGATTTCCTATCCGAGAATCACGCCGCCAGTATGCGTCCAGGATTAAATAACCTCCCATACTCGACCGATCTCGTCCCCAATACCCTGACTATCGGGTCTCCGGCCGGTTGCGCATAGCGAAGTCGTTCAATCCTCGGTGTTTACGGGTTCCTCTTCTCTGTTCCGATTCTTTTCGGCGTTTGAGTGTACGCGACAGCACGCTCTCAGGCGGCTCGCGCGACGGTGATGTTTTTCCATGAGAACAGAGAAGAGGAACCCGTAGTTGTCTCGCAGCGAGACGAATCGCCTGGCTATTGAGTTTCGCGCCGCGTGGGTATTGGGAAGTTATTTAATCTTCGATGCTATGCGGAGGCCGATACGGACATTTCGTACATGAAGTTTCGACTACTATCGCGACTGTGCTCGGCAGTGCAAGCTGAGTAATCGTAGCGTGGGGCGACAGCCCCACGCGCATCGAGGACGCAAAGCGCGTGGGGCTTGCGCCCCACCCTACTTGTTTGAAAGCTTCCCGGAGATCTCCGCCACGCAATCGTCCACTTTCACCCGCCACTGCTGCAAGCTGTCGCGGTCGCGGATCGTGACTGTGCCGTCGGTCAGCGTCTGGCCATCGACGGTGATGCAGTAGGGCGTGCCGATCTCGTCCTGCCGGGCGTAGCGGCGGCCGACGGCGCCCTTCTCGTCGTAAAAGACGTTGAAGTGCGGCTTCAAGGCCCGGTAAATCTGCTGGGCGATCTCCGGCATGCCGTCTTTCTTGACCAGCGGAAACACGGCCGCCTTGATCGGCGCCAAACGCGGGTGCAGCTTCAAGAGCGTCCGGGCGCGCGGTTTGCCGTGTTCGTCGGGCACGGAGTCTTCGGTATAGGCCTCGCACAAGAAGGCCAGCATGGCCCGGTCGGCGCCGGCCGAGGGTTCGATCACGTGCGGCACGTAACGCTCGCGCGTCTCGTCGTCGAAGTACGAAAGATCCTTTCCGCTGCCGCGGTGCCGCGGCTTGCCCTCGGCGTCGAGTTCGACGACCAATTCGTTGCCCTGCCGCACCAGCTTGCCTTCCATGTGACTGCGCAAGTCGAAGTCGCCGCGGTGGGCGATGCCTTCCAGTTCGCCAAATTCGCCTGGCGGCAAGAAGGGAAAGGCGTACTCGATGTCGGCCGTGCCGCACGAGTAATGGCTCAACTCGTCGGGATCATGATCGCGCAACCGCAAGCGCTCGCCGGCCAGGCCCAAATCGGTGTACCAGCGATAGCGGCGATCGCGCCAATACTTGTACCACGCGGGCGAGTCGGTCGGCCGGCAGAAGAATTCGATCTCCATCTGCTCGAACTCGCGCGAACGGAAGGTGAAATTCCGGGGCGTGATCTCGTTGCGAAAGCTCTTGCCCACCTGGGCGATGCCGAACGGCACCGCCACGCGGCTGCTGTCGACGACGTTCTTGAAGTTGACGAAGATGCCCTGGGCTGTTTCCGGCCGCAAAAACGCCGCGCCTTCCTCGCCGCTGAGGGCGCCGACGTAGGTCTTGAACATCAGGTTGAATTCGCGCGGCGGCGTGAGCGTGCCCAGCGACTTGGCGTCGGGGCCGAGCACGTCGGCGAAATCGGCTACGTTGGTCAGGCTGAGCATGCCGCCTTCCCAGACGAGCTGAGCGACGTCTTTGGCCCGCAGGTTGAAGAACTTCAGGGCCTTGGCTTCGGTATATTCCTCTTCCGTCTTTTCCGCTTCGCCGCCCGAGGGAGTGGTCACGAAAACTCGCTGGCCCTTGGCCGCGACCCAGCGGCCTTTGACCTGGTCGTGGCGATAGCGCTTCTTCGACTCGCGGCAATCGACCATGAAGTCGTGGAACAGGTCGTAATGGCCCGAGCACTTCCAGACCTGCGGGTGCATGATGATCGTGCAATCGAGCCCGACCATCTGATACGCGGCCGGGGCGCCCGGCGGCGCCGCCAGATCGTCGTGGCCGGTGACCATATCGCGCCACCAAGCCTCTTTGATATTCCGTTTCAGCTCGACGCCCAGCGGCCCATAGTCCCAGAAGCCATTCAGGCCGCCGTAGATATCGCTCGACTGGAACATGAAGCCTCGCCGTTTGCAAAGCGAGACGAGTTTTTCCATTTCCATGGGCGGAAGTCGGGAGTTAGGAGTCGAATGTCGGAGTCTTGGCGAGCGGGGCGTCAGCCTCCCGGTTGAACGACGGCTTCACTTATAGGGCGAGCGCCGTACGCCTTCAGCCTATCGCCGCCAGCCGTTTACCTCGGCCGCAGTGCAAGCCTCGCAGTTTACCGCCCGAAGGGGTGATTGGTCTATGGGGCGAGTTCAAGGTCGATCGTCAGACGATCGCCCCGATGCTCCAGCTTTCCAGCGACAACTCGGGCACGATCGTAAACCGATCCACCTGGGCCGCGACGCCGATGTCGTATTCCAATCCGACGTCGATCAAATTCCGCCCGCCGTGCGAATGCCGGAGTTCTTGCGTCAAAGCGGCAATCTCCTCAAAACGGGAATCGGGGCCGGCCGAGAGATCGATGCCGTCGGCTGATAACAGATTTTGATAGGACTCGCGCGCTAGCCGGCATGGATCGTTTTGCTCAGGTTTGCTCCCTGCCAACTCGCCGAGCAGGCGATAAGCCACCCGTCCGGCGAACAACACATCCTCGCGAGTGATTTTGCCTTCCGTGCCGGCGCAAAGCAGATGCACCTGCTCTTCCTGCGCCAATGCCCGGGCCACGGCCGAAGCGTTCACGAACGCCCCGACGAGCACGCGCTTCGCCTGGCGGCAGAGCATCATCGCCCGCGTGCCGTTGGTGGTGGTCAGGACAACGACTTTCCCGCCGACGGTTGCCCGGTTGTATTCTTCCGGCGAGTTGCCCAGATCGAACCCGTCGATCTTCACTCCGCCGCGCTCGCCGCCGAGCAAGGCCGCCCCCGGCGGAAAGCCGGCCGCCATGCGCCGGGCGTCTTCGATCTCCAAGCACGGAATCACCTCGCGGGCGCCTGCCGCCACGGCGTGAATGATCGTCGTCGTCGCCCGCAGTACGTCGATCACAACCACGGCGCCGCCGGCGAGCTCGTCGGCGGAGGTCAGCGAGGGGAGGAAATGAACTCTCAAGCTTTTCATCGCCCTATGATAGAGAATCTGCAACGATTGCAAAACGTCGCGCGAAGGCCCGCCTTTTGAAAAGGAGATAAGGGGATGCGGAGGAGATTAGGGAATGGAGTTTTGTACCGGTAGATATCATCCTGTACTTAATCCCCATGATCTCCTCTTTATCCCCCGATCCCCTTTAAAAAACGCCGAAGCTCGCGCAGGTTGTGGGCCATCGGGCAACGGATACAATCGGCGGCAGTTTCATCTTGTAGCCAGGTGCAACCACCAACATGCCCGTCAACTCGCTCGCCGATTTTCTCGAAGAGTTGGAACGAGCGGGCGAACTGGCGCGAGTGAGCGTCGAAGTCGATCCGGATTTGGAAGCGGCCGCGATTACCGATCGCGTGGCGAAATCCGGCGGCCCGGCTCTATTTTTCGAGCGGCTCAAAGGACATTATCCGCCGCTCGTGACGAACCTGCTGGGCGCCGAGCCGCGGCTCTGCCGGGCGCTGGGCGTGGCCAAGCTCGACGAACTGGCCGATCGCCTGACGCCGGAAGTCGCGCCGGCGGCCGGTTGGCTGGAACGGCTCAAGGCCGGTTCGCTCTTTGCCGCCCCGGCGAAGGAACCAACAAAAACCGTCCGTAGCGGCGTTTGCCAGCAGGTCGTCAAGCTGGGCCGCGATGTCGATCTGGCTGAATGGCCCGCGCTCAGATGCTGGCCGCTCGAGCCGCGGCGCTCGATCACTTCCGGACTGCTGCTCACGCAGGATCCTGAAACCGGCGTCCGCAAGTTCGAAGCGGTGGCGTTGGAAATCGTCGACCGCGCAAAGCTGGCCGTCTGCTGGGGCCGTTACGACGCGGGCCTGCGGCATTGGGCGGCCTATCGCCGCCGCGGAGAGCGAATGCCGGTCGCCGCCTGGATCGGCGCCGATCCGGCCCTGGCGGTCGTCGCGGCGGCGCCATTGCCGGGCGAAGCCGACAGCTTCGCGTTTGCCGCCTTGTTGCGGCGCCAGCCGATGGAGTTGGTCAAATGCCGCTCGCACGAGCTTGAAGTTCCAGCCGAGGCGGAAATCGTGATCGAGGGCTTTGTCGATCCTGAGGAACAACTCGCGACCTCCGGACCGCATGGCCAGGCCGACGGCCGCTACGGCCCGCAGCGCGAAGCCTGGCCGCTGGCTGTGACAACGGTCACGCACCGCACGAACCCGGTGTTCGCGGCGACCGTGCCCGCCGGCCCGCCGAACGAAAGCGACGTCATCGCCCGAGCAATCGAGCGACTCTGGCTGCCGCTGGTCAAGCAAGCCGTGCCGGAACTGGTCGATTACGCGCTGATCGAGCAGGCCGGTCCGCACAACTTGGCGGTGCTCTCGATCCGCAAAACCTTCCCCGGCCAGGCTCGCAAGGCGGCCGGCGGCTTTTGGGGGCTGGACGCCTACATGTTCGTCAAACGGGTCGTGGTGGTCGATGCCGACGTCGATGTTCGAGATTATCCCCAGGTTTTGCTGGCGGCCGCCACGAATGCGGCGCCCGGCCGAGACGTGTTCTTTCAAGCCGGCCCGCCGCATCCGGCCGATGCTCAAACGGCGGCCGGCAGCCAGTTGATGGGCCTTGACGCCACGACCAAGCTGCCCAACGAGCACGCCGGGAGCTGGCCGGAAAAGCTCGCCCTCAGCCAGGAGACCGTTGACCTGATCCGGGCGCGTTGGTCGGAGTATGGTTTGCGGTTTGCTTCTCACCCCAGCTTCGGCGATGATAAGTGAACAACCGCTTCCCGCCGCCCGCCATCCCGCCGGAGTTCTTCTGATGATTTCTCACTGCTGGAAATCCTTCGCAGTGGCTGCCTTGGCGCTAGGCGCGATCCCGGCGCGGGCTGGCGAGGCTGAGTTGAAATCCCTCGCCGAGCGATACGAGCGCGAATTTCGCCCGCTTGTCGTGAAATATTGCCACGATTGCCACTCGGCCGAGACAACGACCGAAGCCGATTTGGACCTGTCGCTGTTCGCCAATCTCGCCGAGATTCGCAAAGCGCCGCGCGCGTGGCAGAAGGTCCGCGAAATGCTCGACGGCGGCCAGATGCCCCCCAAGGACGCGCCGCAACCGCCCGACGCCGAGCGGCGCCGGCTCGCCGAGTGGGTTCACGAATATCTCAAGTGGGAGGCCCGTTCCACGGCCGGCGATCCGGGCCGAGTCGTGTTGCGCCGACTGAATAACGCCGAATACACGTACACGATTCGCGATTTGACGGGCCTCGATTCGCTCGAGCCGGCCCGCGAGTTCCCGGTCGACGGCGCCGCGGGCGAAGGTTTTACGAACACCGGCAATGCGCTGGCGATGTCTCCGGCGCTGTTTGCCAAGTATCTCGACGCCGCCAAGCAAATCGCGGCCCACGCGGTGCTGCTGCCCGATGGGATCCGCTTCTCTGTTCATACGACGCGCGTCGACCAGACGCACGAAATCGTGGAACGAATCCGCGAGTTCTATCGCGAATACACCGCTTCGGGCGCCAGCCGGCAGGTGCAGTTGCAAGGGCTGGTTTGGGATGCCGACGCCGGCGGCCGGCTGCCGCTGGAAAACTATCTGGCCGCGACGCTCGCCGAGCGCGAGGCATTGGCCCAGGGGGCGAAGACGATCGACGCCGTGGCCCGCGAGCGCGGATTGAGCCCCAAGTATCTGGCCATGCTTTGGAACGCGCTCAACACTGAAGAGCCGTCGCTCGTGCTCGATCGCGTTCGCGAGCGATGGCGAACTGCGGCGCCCGAGCAGGCCGAGGCCCTCGTCGCCGACGTCGCACGCTGGCAAAAGGCCCTGTGGAAGTTCGGCAGCGTCGGACATATCGGCAAAGTCGGCGGGCCGAAGGCTTGGCAAGAGCCGGTAACGCCGGTGCTCGCGAAGCAGGAGATCCGGCTAAAACTGCCCGTCTCGTCCGACGGCGAAGCGGTGACGATCTATCTCGCCGCCGGCGACGCGGGAGACGGCAATGAGCACGATTTCGTCGTCTGGGAGCGGCCGCGGCTGGTCGCCCCGGGCCGGCCCGAGTTGCTGCTTCGCGACGTGCGCTTCGCCGCCGCGCATTTGGCGCAATACCGACAGCGGGCATTCGCTGTGGCGGCGAAGTGTCTGGCGGCCGCAGAGGAAGCCAAAGGCGGCGCCGAGGGGGACGTCGCTGCGTTGGCGGAGCGTCACGGCGTCGATGTCGACGTGCTCGAATCGTGGCTCGATTTGCTCGGCGTCCGCGGCGGTCGCGGCGTCAAAATCGATTCCCACTTTACGACGAAGCTCCCAAACGCTTCGGGCTACGATTTCATTCAAGGCTGGGGCAGCGACAGTACGCCCTTGCTGGTCGCCAATTCGTCCGACCAGCACGTGCGCATCCCCGGCAACATGAAGCCGCACGGCGTGGCCGTTCACCCTTCGCCGACGCTACGCGCGGTCGTCGGCTGGCGCAGCCCCGCAGCGGCGACGGTTCGCATTCTCGGCAAAGTGGCCCATGCGCATCCCGAGTGCGGCAACGGGGTGACGTGGTCGCTCGAACTGCGCCGCAACGCCACGCGGCAGCGGTTGGCCTCTGGAATGGCTCAGGGCGCCAAGGGGGTCGAATTCGGCCCGATCGAAAAGCTGGCCGTCGAACCGGGCGATGTGGTGTCGCTGGCCATCGGTCCGCGCGACGGCAATCACTCCTGCGACTTGACCGTGGTCGATCTCACGATCTCCGAAGAAGCCGACGGCGGGCGCCAATGGGATCTCGCCGGCGACGTTTCGGGCGACGTGCTGGCGGGCAATCCTCATGCCGATCGTTTCGGCAACGCCGACGTCTGGCATTTTTATACCGAACCCGAACAGGCGAGCGCCGGCTCGGAATTCGTGATTCCCAGCGGCTCGCTGCTGGCGAAGTGGCAATCGGCGCCGAACGGCGAGGAAAAGAAAAAGCTGGCAGAATCGCTTCGAAATCTGTTGACCTCGCCGGCCCCGGCCGAGAAGGACAGTCCCGACGCGGCTCTCTATCGGCAGCTTGCCTCGGTCGGCGGCCCGCTCTTCGGCGCCGCGCGGCGTGCGGCGGCCAGCGGCGGGGACGACGACAGGGCGACCGACGGCGACAGGGCGACCGACGGCGACAGGGCGACCGACGGCGACAGGGCGACCGACGGCGACAGGGCGACCGACGACGACAGGGCGACCGACGGCGACAGGGCGACCGACGGCGACAGGGCGACCGACGGCGACAGGGCGACCGACGGCGACAGGGCGACCGACGGCGACAGGGCGACCGACGGCGACGCGCCGCAGTGGGGGCTCGATCGGAAACAGTTCGGGCGGCGACCTGACGGTGCGGAGATCGAAGCGGCAAATCTCTGCGTTCAGGCGCCGGCGGTGATCGAAATCCGCCTGCCCGCCGATCTGGGCGAAGGCTGCGAATTGGTTACGACTGCGACCCTCGACGGCGAAACGGGCGCCGAAGGCTGCGTGCAAGCGCAGGCGGCGACGACGCTGCCTGAACTGCGCAACTCGCCGCACCCCGAATGGCCCATCATCGCTCTGGATGGCAGCCCGGCCCGGAAACGGGTGGAAGCCGCCTTAGACGCCTTCCGCGACGTATTCCCGGCGGCGCTATGCTATACGCGCATCGTGCCGGTGGACGAAGTCGTGACGCTGACCTTGTACTACCGCGAAGACGATCAGCTCCGGCGGTTGATGCTGAACGACGCTCAAACCGCCGAGCTCGACCGCCTCTGGGACGAATTGCACTACGTCAGCCACGATGCACTGACGCTGGTCGACGCTTATTTGCAATTGATGGAGTATGCGACGCAAGATGCGGACCCCAAGGTGTTCGAGCCCTTGCGCGAACCGATCCAACGGCGCGCCGCGGCTTTTCGACAGCGGCTCATCGACGTCCAGCCGAAGCATCTCGAAGCCGTGCTCGATTTCGCACGGCTGGCTTACCGGCGCCCGCTGACCGGCGCCGAGTTGCAGGAACTCCACGCCCTGTATAGCCGGCTGCGCGATCAGGAACTGCCGCACGAAGACGCCATCCGTTTGACGCTCGCGCGAGTGCTCGCGTCGCCCGCGTTTCTCTATCACGTCGAAAGGCCCGGCCCCGGCGCTGGTCAAGCGCCCGTCTCCGACTGGGAATTGGCCAGCCGGCTGAGCTATTTTCTCTGGTCGTCGCAGCCCGATGAAGAGTTGCGGCGGTTGGCGGCGGGCGGCGGGCTCCGCGATCCGGCGGCGCTCTCGTCGCAGTTGCGGCGGATGCTTGGCGACCAGCGCACGCGGCGGCTGGCGACCGAGTTCGCCTGCCACTGGCTGCACATTTACGACTTTGACCAACTCGACGAAAAGAGCGAGCGGCACTTCCCCGAGTTCGCCGAGCTGCGCGGCGCGATGTACGAAGAATCGATCCGGTTCTTCACCGATTTGTTTCAGAACGACGGCTCGCTGCTCGATATCCTCGATGCCGACTACACATTTTTGAACGAGCAGTTGGCCAAGGTTTACGGCATTCCGGGCGTCGAAGGCGACGCCTGGCGTCGGGTCGACGGCGTGAAGCGGTTTTCTCGCGGCGGCATCCTGGCCCAGGCGACGACGCTGGCCAAGCAGTCGGGCGCCTCGCGCACCAGCCCGATTCTGCGGGGCAATTGGATCAGCGAAGCGCTCTTGGGCGAGCGTTTGCCCCGGCCGCCCAAGGACGTGCCGCGGCTGCCCGACGAAGTCGGCGCCGATGGCCTGAGCGTGCGGCAGCTCGTCGAACAGCACAGCAGCAATCCGAAGTGCGCCGTTTGCCACGAGCGGATCGACCCCTTCGGCTTCGCGCTGGAGCACTTCGACGCCATCGGCCGCTGGCGCGAGAAGGACCTGGGCGACCGGCCGATCGACACACGCGTGAAATCGCTGGACGGTGCGGAGTTCGAAGGTCTCGCCGGGCTGCGGGGCTACCTGCTGGGCGTGCGCCGCGAGGCGTTTTTACGGCAGTTTTGCCGCAAGCTGCTCGGTTACGCCCTGGGACGCGCCGTGCAACTTTCCGACGAGCCGCTGTTGGACGAAATTCAAGCGGAATTGAAGGCGAAAGATTATCATATTCTCGTGGCCCTGGAAAAGATCGTCGCCAGCCCGCAGTTCCGCGAGATCCGCGGGCGAGATACGGCGTATGAGGAATGAGCCGGAGAATCAGGCGAGCCGGAGGCGTCAGCCTCCGGGTCGTAGCGGCGACGGGCTGCAATTAGCGTAAAACGCGGCGTCACCGGGGGGCTAACGCCCCCCGCTCGCCGATCCGCCGAGCAATCAAACTGGCGAACAAAGATGACATCGGAGCCCCCCATGAACCGACACGTATTCTCCCGCCGCACGATGCTGCGAGGCATCGGCGTTTCGATGGCTTTGCCGTGGCTCGAATCGCTGCGCGTCTGGGGCGACGAACCGGCCGGCCGCCAGGCTGCGAGCGAGCCGCCCGTGCGGCTGGCGGTGCTGTTCGCCGGCAACGGTTTTCACGGCAAAGAGTGGCGGGCCGAAGGCGAAGGCCGCAACATGGAACTCGGCCAGGTGCTCGCGCCGCTGGCCGACCATCGCGAAAAGCTGCTGTTCATCCGCGGGCTGTTCAACGCCGAGGCGCTCAAGGGGAACATCCATAGCTCGCAGACCGGCAACTTGCTCTCCGGCGCCCCCTTGGCCTCGGGCGGCGAGATCCGTTCTGGCACGAGCGTCGACCAGTTGCTCGCGCAGACCTACGGTCGCTCGACCAAGACGCCGAGCCTGGTGCTCGGTTGCGAAAAGTCGAACCCGTCAGTCCACAAAAACTACTCGATGCTCTACAGCTCTCACATTTCGTGGAGCTCGCCGACCACGCCCACGCCCCTGGAGTTGTACCCGGCGTTGGCCTTCGACCGGCTATTCAAGGACGAAGCGCAGGCGGGCGACAAGAGCGTGCTCGACGCCGTGCTGGCCGATGCCGCCGATCTACGGCGCCAGATCAGCGCGGCCGACCAGCGCAAACTCGACGAATATCTCGACTCGGTCCGCGACGTCGAGCAGCGCATCGCAAACGCCGGCAAACAAGGCGAGTTGCAAGGCTGGCGGCCAGCGCTCGACAAGCCCAATATTCCCCGCCCGCCCGAGGGCGTCCCGCAGAACATCGCCGACCACATGCGGCTGATGTGCGACATCCTCGTGCTCGGCTTCCAGACCGACGCGACCCGCATCTCGACGCTCAAACTGAACAACGACCATTCGTCGCTGCGGTTCCCGCATCTGGGCGTGGACTACATGATCCACCATTTGCTGTCGCACTCCGACACGGCCGACTGGCTGAAGGTGAACCAGTTTTTCGTCGAACAACTGGCCTACATCGCGAGCCAACTCGACGCCATCCAGGAAGGGGACCGCACGGCGCTCGACAATTCGATGCTGATGTTCTGTTCGAGCATGATGACCGGCAGCCACGACGCCACCCAGTTGCCCGTCGTGATGCTGGGCCGCGGCGGCGGGCGGATCGAGACCGGCCGAGTGCTCGACTATCGCAATCAGCCCAACCGCCAGATGTGCCGGCTGTATCTGTCGATGATGGACAAGATGGGCCTGCACCTGGATAAGTTCGGCGACGCCACCGAACCGCTAGCGGAGGTTTAAACGCGACGGCGCGAGCGGCGCTTCGGGCGAAGAGCCAACGCTTCAGCGCAGGCCGCGGATCGTGCCGTCGGCGTAGACGTCGATGGCCAGGGCCGCAGGTTCCGCCGGCAGCCCCGGCATGGTGTTGATCTCTCCCGCCAGGGCGTACAAGAACCCCGCCCCCGACGCCAGTCGTACGTCTCGAATCGGAAAGCGAAACCCGCGCGGGCGGCCCAGCAGCTTGGGGTCGTGCGAAAGCGAATACTGCGTCTTGGCGATGCAGACTGGCAGTCGGCCAAAGCCGAGTTCGACAAATTGCTCCATGCGGCGCTTGGCCAGCGGCTCGAAGTCGACTCGCTCGGCGCCGTACACGCGAGTGGCCAAGGCCTCGATCTTCTCCGCAGGGCTCATCTCCAGATCGTACAACCAGCGCAGCTCGGAAGGCTCTTTGCAAGCTGCCGTCACCGCCTGCGCCAGGTCTTCCGCTCCGCGACCGCCCTCGGCGAAGGCATCGATCACCGCGGCCGCCGCGGCGCCGTTGTCTCGCGCGATGCGACAGACGAGATCCAATTCGCGCGAAGAATCGTGCGGAAAACGGTTCACGGCCACCACCACGGGCAGGCCGAACTGCCGCAGAATCTCCAGATGCGCTTGCAGGTTGACGCTGCCGGCCCGCAGTGCGTCTTCGTCGTCCCGCTCGAGTTCGGCCGGCAAGGGCTTGCCCGCTACGACGCGGAATCTGCCGCTTTGATACTTGAGCGCCCGCACGGAGCAGACCAGCACCTCGACGCTCGGCCGCAGCCCGCTCGTGCGGCATTTGATGTGAAAGAATTTTTCCGCTCCGCAATCGGCGCCAAAACCGCTTTCGGTGACTACGAAATCGGCCAGCCGCAGCGCGGTAACATCGGCCAGCACCGAGCTGTTGCCGTGCGCGATATTGCCGAACGGCCCCGCATGCACGAGCGCCGGCGTCTGCTCGCAGGTCTGCACCAGATTGGGCCGCAGCGCGTCGCGCAACAGGGCGGCCATCGCCCCGGCGCAGCCGATATCTTCGGCAAACGCCGGCTTGCCCGCTTCCGTCATGCCGACGAAGATGCGACCCAGCCGCCGGCGCAGATCCTCCAGGCTCGTGGCCAGTGCCAGGATGGCCATCACCTCGGAGGCCGCCGTCAGATCGAAGCCCGTTTCGCGCAGCGGCGCCTGACGGCGATCGCCCAAACCGGTGACGATGCTCGACAGTCCTTTGTCACTGACGTCGAGCACGCGGCGCCAGCCGACGGTCTCGGGGCAGAGCCGCGGCGTTTTGCGGCGCTTGAGATGGTTGTCGATCATCGCGGCCAACAGATTGTTAGCCGCCGCCACGGCATGCGCGTCGCCGGTGAAGTGCAAGTTGATCTCGTCGGCAGGACACAGCGCGGCCCGGCCGCCGCCGGCGCCGCCGCCTTTGACGCCAAACACCGGCGCCTGAGAAGGCTGGCGCAGCGTTGCGATGGCAGCGTGGCCCAGCCGGCACAACGCCATCGCCAGGCCGATCGCTGCAACCGTCTTGCCTTCGCCATAAGGCGTAGGATTCACCGCGCTGACGCCGATCAGTTTGGCGCCGGCGCGCGGCGGCAGCCGCCCTTCGAGCCCCAGCGCCAGCTTGCCTTTGAACCAGCCCTGCGGCTCCCAATCGTCGTCGCCGAGCCCGAGCCGCTCGGCGATGGCTTTAATCTTCAGCGGGCTTGCGACGGCGGGCGGGACGACAGGCGACGGAGAGGCAGACTCGGGCATCGGGTACGCGCAAGCAAGAAGGACAACTGCCAGGCCGCAACGGCACGGATGCCGCATTGTACACTCATCCACAACCGCCGATGGGATCTTAGCAGTCGTCGCGAGGCAAATAAAACCCGGTTTGTCAGGCTGAGAATGCCGGACTAAGCTACAGACCGTTCGACTTCTCTCGACGGCAAGAGCGCAACGAAGCACCCAGGCGGAATGACATGAAAGCGATCTCTCTGTGTTTGTCGCTGTTGGCCATCATATGCAGCAGCTTCTTCGCGGCCGAGAAGCCAAGTCAGGCGGCGGCGCCGGCGGCGCGGAAGCCAAACCTGATCTGGATCATGGCCGACGACTTGGGCTACGGCGAACTGGGCCGCTATGGCCAGAAGGTGATTCTGACGCCGCAACTCGATCGCATGGCCCAGGAGGGCCTGCGGTTCACGCACTTTTACGCCGGGGCGACCGTCTGCGCACCCTCGCGCAGCGTGCTGATGACCGGCCAGCATCACGGCCACACGCGCGTCCGCGGCAATGCGGGGGCGGCGAATCCGGTCGCCCAGGCGCTACGCGCCGACGACAACACGACGGTCGCCAAGGTGTTGCAGCAGGCAGGCTATCGCACGGCCCTGATCGGCAAATGGGGCCTGGGCGACGTGGGCGCCGCCGAAACCGGACTGCCGCGCAAGCAAGGCTTCGACGAGTTCTTCGGCTACCTGAATCAGCATCACGCGCACAATCACTTCCCCGATTACCTCTGGCGAAACGAAGAAAAGGTTTCGCTGCCAAACAAAATCGTTCCCGTCGGCGGACACGGCGGCGGCTATGCGACGGAACCCGTGCAGTACGCCGACGATTTGTTCGCGGACGAGGCTCTAAAATTCGTCGCCGAGAACAAATCGCGGCCATTCTTTCTGTATTGGTGCATGGTCGTGCCGCACGCCAACAACGAGCGGACGCGGATGCTGAAAAACGGCGCCGAAGTTCCCGACTTCGGCCCGTATGCCGACAAGGACTGGCCCGATCCCGACCGGGGGCAGGCGGCGATGATCTCGCGGCTCGACGGCTACGTGGGGCGAATGCTCGACCAGTTGCGCGAACTCGGCCTGGCCGAAAACACGCTGGTAATCTTCACGAGCGACAATGGCCCGCACAACGAGAGCAATCATAATCTGGCTCGCTTCGAGCCGGCCGGTCCCTTGAGCGGCATCAAGCGCAGCCTGCTCGACGGCGGGATTCGGGCGCCGACGATTGCCTGGTGGCCCGGTCGCGTCGCGGCAGGAAGCGAATCGGACCATGTCGGCTACTTCGGCGATTGGATGGCGACCGCCGCGGAATTGGCTGGTACGAGCGTGCTCGATGGTTGCGATTCGATCAGCTTCGTGCCGACGCTGTTGGGCAAGCCCGGCGAACAACAGCAGCACGAGTTCTTGTACTGGGAGTTCCATGAACGCGGCTTCAAGCAGGCCGCGCTGTATCAGGGCCGCTGGAAGGGCATCCGTAGCGGCGCGCCGGATGCGCCAATCGCGCTTTACGATCAAGAGACCGATATCGCCGAGAAGCAGGACGTCGCCGCCGAGCATCCGGAAATCGCGGCCAAGATCGGCGCCTATCTTGCTTCGGCTCGCAGCGACTCGCCCGATTGGCGGCCGCAGTGGCAAGCCGCCAAGAAACCAACTCCTAACAAGAAGGCCAAACCTTGAACGCGAAATCCCCAGGACTCTGCCTGATGAAATGCCCGCTGTTGCTACTCGCTGTGGCGAGTGTGATGTTGAGCGACGCCTCGGCGTCTGCCGCCGACGCGCGCCGACCGAATATTCTGTTCATCATCGCCGACGATCAATCGCCGTTCGACTTGAAGATCTACGAGCCGAAGTCGGCCTGTCAGACGCCGACGCTCGAGCGACTGGCCGCCGAGGGAATGGTGTTCGACGCCGCGCACCACATGGGCGCCTTCATCGGCGCGGTCTGCACCCCTTCGCGACACATGGTGATGAGCGGGCGAACCGTCTGGCATTTGCCGATCGGCCCGGGCGCCAAGAGCCATTGCCCGCCGCATCTGGAAGCAGGCACGATGGCCGCGGTGTTCAATCGGGCCGGCTATGCCACGATGCGCACCTGCAAGATCGGCAACAGCTATGAAGGGGCGAACAAGCAATTTACCGTGCGCAGAGACGCGACCAAGCGCGGCGGCAACGACGCCGAAGGCAGCGCGTGGCACGGCCAGCAGGTGCTCGACTATCTGAACGAGCGCGAGGCCAGCCAAGACGCCCGGCCGTTTTTGATTTACTTCGGTTTCTCTCACCCGCACGATACGCGCGACGGCAAGTCGGAATTGCTGGCCAAGTACGGTGCGGTGAATCATACCGACAAGCACTCGCTTCCGCCGGCCAACCCGAAGCAGCCGCCCGTGCCGGCGAACTATCTGCCGGCCCACCCGTTCCATCACGGCCATCCGAACCTGCGCGACGAGGTGGACGTGAGCGGCGTCTGGAAAAACCGCGACGAGCGGACGATCCGCAACGAACAAGGCCGCGAGTTTGCGTGCAGCGAGAACATCGATATTCAGATCGGCCGCGTGCTCGACAAGCTCGAAGCGATGGGCGAATTGGACAACACCTATATTTTCTACACGGCCGATCACGGCATCGCGATCGGCCGCCACGGCTTGCAGGGCAAGCAGAACCTGTACGAACACACCTGGCGCGTGCCGTTCATCGTCAAGGGGCCTGGCATCAAGCCCGGCTCGCGCGTGAAGGGAAACATCTACCTGCTCGACGTGCTGGCCACCTTGTGCGATCTGACCGGCGTGCCGGCGCCGGAATCGAACGAGGGCCTCAGCTTCAAGCCGGTGCTGGAAGGCCAGCGGCAGACCATGCGCGACGTGTTGTACTGCGTCTACAATGGCGGCACGAAGCCCGGCATGCGCGCGGTGAAGCAAGGCGACTGGAAGCTGATCAAGTACGACGTGCTCGACGGCCAGGTCCGCGAGACGCAATTGTTCAATCTGGCCGAGAACCCCTACGAGTTCCTCGACGAGCATCACGATCCCAAGGTGGTCGCCCTCAGCGGGCAAACGCCGGCCAAGCAGCAGCGGAATCTGGCCGGCGACCCGCGCTACGCCGAAAAGCTGGCGGAGATGGAGGCTTTGCTGCTGGCCGAAATGCGGCGACTGGATGATCCTTACCGCCTGTGGAATCAACCCGCGGACGATCTTCCCCCGCCCGCCGATGCAACGCCGAACAAGCCGCATGGCGAGTTCCTTCGGTAAGGCGCAACGCCCTCAGGGGCGAAACTCCTGGCGACGTCGTGTCTTTGATCTTGGACGCCCCTCGCCGATTTGCACGAGGCGCGTGGCCAACGAAACGC
Source organism: Pirellulales bacterium (assembly GCA_035532215.1). Lineage (GTDB taxonomy): Bacteria > Planctomycetota > Planctomycetia > Pirellulales > JAICIG01 > JAICIG01. Next base: position 43,065 of record DATKRK010000426.1, read on the forward strand.
GAGTTCGATGATA
>DATKRK010000427.1:0-5068 GCA_035532215.1 Pirellulales bacterium
CCGCTCGTTGCACGCCGACCTCTGGAAGCAATCGCACCCCGAAGCGGTTCGCAATTACCGAACCGACGAGCGCCGCGACGCCGCCGACCGGCGCCGTCGTGCTCAGCGACGGCTGGCCCAGAATTCTCCCGACCCCCGCCCATAGCCCCGCCCGCCCCAGAGCCACCTGGCGCCGGTGTACGGTTACCCCTTTTTAACGAAGATTCAGTCCCTACAATCCCGGCTGCCGAATTCCGCCCGGCCATGGCGACATATCATATCAACCGCCCGATGACAGACCTCGTCAAGGATGCGGCGGATCGTGGCCACGCACCGACCACATTTCACGCGGCATCCGAGGCAGCGATGGAGGTGCTCGGCCGACAAAGACTCGTCGCTCACGCGCGCCAGCGCCTGATGGACATCGTGATCGCTCAGTGCATTGCACGAACATCGGGGGCGCCTCATCGTTTACGTGGAGAACGAATTACCGCAGCCGCAGGTACTTTTCGCATTGGGATTATCGATGCGGAAGCCGCGCCGGGTCAACTCGTCATGATAATCGACCGTGGCCCCGTCGAGAAAGAGAAGGCTGCGTTTGTCGACGACGACTGACACCCCGTGAGATTCGAAGAGCGCGTCGAGCTGCGGATTCGTGTCGACACCTAAATCGAGCTTGTGTTGAAAGCCGCTACAGCCGCCTCCATCAACACGCAGACGCAGACACAGCTTCTCGCTGGCAGGCTTACCGTCGATGAGACGTTGCACCTCGCGGGCCGCCTTCTCGGTAATCGTGATCGACATTTCTCATCCTCCGTTTCGGTTCAGACAGTAGTTGGAGCAATTGATTGTCGCGGGCCCGACCCTCAGCGGGCGCGAATCTCCGCGGCCGCGGCCTCCAGCAGCTCCGGCGGGATGCCGGTCAGTGAACCCGGTGGGTTCAACGGTCTGCGATTTTGGTCCGTGATGGCGCATTCGATGGGACAAATACTCGCACACTGCGGGTCGTCGTGCGATCCGACGCACTCGGTACACGTCGTTGGATTGATGACAAAATGCTTGCGCGCCTTGACGATCGATCCGGTCGGGCAGACGTCGACGCAGGCGTAACAATTCACGCACCGATCGTTGATCTTCAGCGCCATGCCGTCCTCCTTTCAACCGGCCCGGGCCTGTGCGGCGGGCCGTGAGAGCCGGCCCGCTTCCGCCATTTCTCGGTAGACCGCGGCGACGGCATCCTCGATGCGCTCCATGCCGTGCTCGCCATTGGGTTGGATGCCCGCCGCCGCCAGGACCTCCCACGGCTCGTAACCGACTTTCGAGCAGAGCACCGCTTCGCAGCCGGCGAGTGCCTCGACGATGCGGTCGAGGACCGTCTCGCCATCGCCGCACGTGTCGCCGCCGCTGCAATACAAATCGTTTTTGCGGTGGCCGATGAAACGGACCCCCGCCGACGACGCCTCGTAAACCAGGAATTCGCGGGCATGGCCAAAGTGCTCGTTGATGACGCCGCCCCCCTTCGACGCCACGGCCATCAGTACCGGGCGCGTCGCATCGCGCACCGCGTTGATGGGGGCCGGGGCCGACCGCTCTTGCTCGGCATCCAGTTCCTCGCGGATGGCTTCGTGCAGCACGGCGCGGCGCTGCATGGCGGCTGCGTAGTCGATGGTCATGTTTTCGATCTTGTCCATGGTGAACTCGGCGCCGCGGTCTTCGCCGAGCAGGCCGACGGCGTCGGCTCGGCACTGGCGGCAGTGGCGCATCATGTTCATGTCGCCGGCGCACGCGTCCTGCAAGGCTTGTAGCTCGGCCGGAGTCGGGCCGCGTTGCCCCATCAGGCCGAAGAACGTTCCGTGCTCGGCTTCGGCGATCAGCGGCATGACATTGTGAAGAAAGGCGCCCTTGCTCTTGACAACCTTGCTCACCTCCTCAAGGTGTTTGTCGTTCACTCCGGGGACCATGACGGAATTGACCTTCACGAGGATGTCGCGCTTGACGAGCAACTCGAGCCCGAGTTGTTGCCGCTCGATGAGAATGGCGGCCCCTTCGCGCCCGCGGATGCGCTTGTTGTTCCAGAAGATCCACGGATAAATCATCGCCCCGACGTCGGGAGCGACGCAGTTGATCGTAATGGTGACGTGCTCGATGTTATGCTTCGACAGCTCGTCCACGCAGTCAGGCAGGGCTAGGCCGTTGGTCGAAACGCAGAGCTTGATGTCGGGCGCCTGTTCGGAAAGCATGCGGAAGGTCGCGAAAGTCCGCTCCGGATTCGCCAGTGGATCGCCTGGCCCGGCAATGCCGAGAACCGTCATCTGAGGAATGTTGGCCGCGACGGCCTTCGTCTTCTTGACCGCCTGGTCCGGTGTCAGCACCTCGGAAACGACGCCGGGGCGCGACTCGTTGGCGCAGTCGTATTTGCGGTTGCAGTAGTGACATTGGATGTTGCAGGCCGGTGCGACGGCAACGTGCATCCGCGCGAAGTGGTGGTGGGCCTTTTCGGAGTAGCACGGATGGTTGTAAACGCGATCGCGGACCGATGCCGGCAGGTGGTTGAGTTGGTCCGCCGTACTGCCGCAGGAACCGGAGGCACACCCCCCTTTGGTTTCGATCACTTCGTTGTCGTCGAGAAACGTCAAGCGCATGCGGGGCCTTTAGGTTGAGGGTTTTTCACCGACGTTGAGGGTTTGTCACCGACCGCAGGGAAGTTTCCTCGCCCCCCTTTAGCATTTGGCGTACCGCAGCGCTGCGTTCCTGAATTCAACGGAAAGCGAGGCGAGCAGCAAACGGCCGGACGTGTAGTCGTGTGCGGAACACGACAGGCTGCCCTTGATTGTCGTCAACGCGACAAGCATCTTTCTGTGTCAGGATTAGAGGATGTCAAAACCGATCAGGGGCACTGGAGTGACAGAACGGGGCCGTTCTCCGCGTAAGCTCGCTTCTGCCTTTGCAGATAGCGCCTGAGAACGCGATGGCAGGCTTGGCAACCATTTCCGGCGCCGATCTCTCGCCGGATGTCGTTGACTGTCGCCAGTTCCATCGACACCAGGGCCCCGACCAACGTGTCTTCGCTAACTTTCGCGCACCGGCAAACGAAGTTCGCGGGACAAAGTGGGAAATCATCGGATTCGTTCATGGTAGAGATGCTCCGTCCTGAGTTAGCTGCAAAACATCGAGGGCGGGCGATGCACTTCGAGAGCTATTCCGGCGATGCGAGCGCTGGTGTCGAGGCGCCGGCGGCCTCCAACAAATCCGCAATGCCGGCTTCGATGATTTCGATCTCCTTTGTGGCGCAGTACCGGCGTTCCTTGGCGGTCGGTTCTGGAACCAACGCCCAGCCCGCCGGCGATGCCGCGTCGACGATCAGGTCAGAGAGGATCATCCGTTGCGTGTCGCGGACCAGACGCAGCCCGAGGATGAGATACTGCTTGCCGACGCGCAATTGCTTGACGGGGTGCGGCGCCGCGAAACCGCCCATCAATTCCGTGATGTAATCGACAAAATCGGCGTCGGCGGCGACAAGAAGCTGGCCAAGCTGATCGACGAGCTGGAGCAGTTGTTCCCGCTCAGCAAGGGTATCTCGGTGCAGTCGGAGTGCCCGATCGGTCTGATCGGCGACGACATCGAGGCGGTGTCGAAAAAGAAATCGAAGGACATCGGCAAGGTCGTCGTGCCGGTCCGTTGCGAAGGGTTCCGCGGCGTATCGCAATCGCTGGGTCATCACATCGCCAACGATTCGATCCGCGACCACGTACTGGCGGAGCAGCTCACGAACCAGCCGGCGAAGTTCGAGGCATCGCCCTACGACGTCTCGATCATCGGCGATTACAACATCGGCGGCGACGCCTGGTCGTCGCGCACGCTGCTGGAAGAGATGGGCCTGCGCGTCGTCGCCCAATGGTCGGGCGACGGCACCCTGGCCGAGCTGGAAAACACGCCGCACGTCAAGCTCAATTTTCTGCACTGCTACCGCTCCATGAACTACATCTCCCGGCACATGGAAGAAAAGTACGGCATTCCCTGGATGGAATACAACTTCTTCGGTCCCAGCAAACTCGCCGAGTCGCTGCGGAAGATCGCATCCTTTTTCGACGACACGATCAAGGAAGGGGCGGAGCGCGTCATCGAGCGATACAAGCCGCAAGTCGACGCCATCATCGCCAAATATCGGCCGCGTTTGGAAGGCAATCGCGTGATGCTCTTCGTGGGCGGCCTCCGTCCGCGGCACGTCATCGGTTCTTACGAAGACCTGGGCATGGAAGTCGTCGGCGCCGGCTATGAGTTCGGCCACAACGACGACGACGACCGCACGCTGCCCGAGATGAAGGCCGCCACGCTGCTCTACGACGACGTGACCGGTTACGAATTTGAGGAGTTCGTCAAGCGCATCAAGCCCGACCTGATCGGTTCAGGCATCAAGGAGAAGTACATCTTCCAGAAGATGGGCATCACGTTTCGCCAGATGCACTCGTGGGACTACTCGGGCCCATATCACGGCTACGATGGCTTTGCCATTTTCGCCCGCGACATGGATATGACGATCAACAATCCTTGCTGGGACGCGGTGACGCCTCCCTGGAAGCGGCAGCATCACACGCACGCGGACGAATGAACTTACCCATGGTCGGGACGATGTCCCCATCGCTTTTTCCAGGAGATAAGACATGAGCCAGAACGCCGAGGCGATCAAGCCTTCGTATCCGTTGTTCCGTGATGACGAGTACAAGGAAAACCTGGCCCGCAAGAAGGCGCTCTACGAAGACGCTCACGACGCCGCGAAAATCCGCGAGGTCTTTGAGTGGACCACGACCGAGGAGTACGAAACGCTGAACTTCCAGCGTGAGGCACTCACCATCAACCCGGCCAAGGCGTGCCAGCCGCTCGGCGCGGTCCTGTGCGCTCTCGGCTTCGAGAAGACGATGCCCTACGTCCACGGCTCGCAAGGATGCGTCCTATCTTCCGCAAGTCGGTTTGGTAATTTCCGTGAATTTCCCGAGCGGCGTCAGGAGCCGTAAGAGTCGGGATCGAGTCCCAGCAGGGTGACGACCTGACGCTGCACGGGCGTCAGTTCCGTGACCATCACTCGCGGCTC
>DATKRK010000428.1:0-9853 GCA_035532215.1 Pirellulales bacterium
CGAGGTAACGTAAACTTGTTTTCATTGGACCAGTCCTCTCGTTGCGGCACTGCCTGAGAAAAAGGATTACCCCCTGATTTCAAAGGTAATCCGCGCCAGACGCGGGCGACTGGTCCAACCATTTTGTCTACAGAGAATCTCCTTTACATTCGGTCAAACGGTATCACTACTCTTGGCTGCCGCGGGTTGACGGTCTGCAAGCGGCGTGCCGATGGCGGACCGCCGGCGGCGCCGGCGAGGGGCCCGAAGGGGTCTGACAGACGGTCCGCGGTTTGATACCATGCGGCATAGCGTTTTGCATTTTGCCCGTTTGAGTATCGAGATCTCCGTTGGTCGTGGGGCGGCCTTCGAGGCCGTCGGCGCTTGACGGCCTGGAAGGCCGCCCCACGAACCGCCAAGGTCTCATTGACGCCTTGAATGCCGACGACGAAGGAGGTTGCACGCATGGCTCGAACTCCCAGTACGATGTTGCCCTTGGGCACGCCGGCCCCCGATTTTCGACTGCCCGACGCCGTAAGCGGCCAGCAGGTCTCGCTGGCCGATTTCAGCGGCGCCCCTGCGTTTTTGGCAGTCTTCATGTGTAATCACTGTCCGTTCGTGAAGCACGTCGCCGGCGGGCTGGCCGAATTGGCCAAGCAGTATCAGGCCCAAGGCGTCGCGGTCGTCGGCATCAACTCGAACGACGTCGCAGCCCATCCCGACGACGCCCCGGCAAAAATGGCCGAAGAGGCGAAACTGCGCGGCTATACGTTTCCGTATTTGTTCGACGAGACGCAGTCGGCGGCCAAGGCGTACCGGGCCGCCTGCACGCCCGACTTCTTTTTGTTCGATAGCCAGCGGCGGCTCGTCTATCGCGGGCAATTAGACGCCAGCCGCCCCGACAGCGGCGTGCCGGTGACCGGCCACGACCTGCGGGCCGCGCTCGACGCCGTGTTGGCGGGCCAGGCGCCGGCTGCGGATCAAAAGCCGAGCATTGGCTGCAATATCAAGTGGAAACCCGGCAACGAACCGGACTATTACGGTCACGTGTAGAGTAGAAGCGTGTAGAAGCGGCATCCCTGCCGCTTCATTCTACGCGGCAAGATGCCGCGTCTACATGCTGGACGTCAACGCGAATGGGAAGCAAACGCTGATGGCTGACGCATCGAGTTGGGTGATTGAAACCAGCGACGCCGATTTCGAGCGCGACGTGATCGAGCGCTCGAGGAAGCAACCCGTGGTCGTCGACTTCTGGGCCGAGTGGTGCGGTCCTTGCCGCATGCTCGGCCCGGTGCTGGAGAAACTGGCCGAGGAAGCTCAAGGGCAATTCCTGCTGGCGAAAGCCGAAGTGGAACGCACGCAGCAGGTGGCGGCGGCCTGGGGCGTCTCGTCGATTCCGGCGGTGTTTGGCGTGCGCGGCGGACAAGTCATCGATCAGTTCATCGGCGTCTTGCCCGAGCCGCAATTGCGCGAGTGGCTCGAGCGATTGCAGCCCAGCCCGGCCGAACGGCTCGTCGCGGAGGCGACTGAGTTGGCGCAGCCCGATCCGGCGGCCGCGGAGGCCAAATTACGCGAGGCGCTAACGCTGACGCCCAAACAAGATGCGATTAAACTGGCGTTGGTTCGCGTGCTCTTGGCCCAAGATCGCGCCGTCGATGCCGAAGAATTGCTCCAGGAGCTTGCGGACCGCGGCTTTTTGGAGCCGGAGGCCGAAGAGTTGCAGGCCGAACTGGCGCTGCGTCGCATGGCCCGCGAAACGGGCGGCGTGGAACAAGCGCGTGCCGCAGCGGCGGCGGCGCCCGACGATCGCCAGGCTCAATGGAAGCTGGCTCAGGCTTTGGCCGGCCAGCGGCAGTACGAAGAAGCCCTGGAGCAAGCCTTGCGCTTGGTCCAACTCGATCGGCACGGCTTGGGCGAGTCAGCGCGCGAGTTGATGGTGGAATTGTTTCGCGTGCTCGGCCCCGACCACGAACTGACGACGACGTATCGCCGGAAACTATCGAGTGCATTGTACTAATCCGTCATGGAGGCACGGGCGCCCTCGCCCGTAAGATTTTGTAGGGTGGGCATTGCCCACCAGGATCCTGAAAAACGCGTCTTGGTTGCTCATGCTTCTATGGCTCGGCGTCGAGTCGGGGTGGCGCAGGTGGGCCGTGCCCACCCTACGGGTTCTGATTTTAAACAAGGTTGCAAGCTCTTTTCCTAGATAAGCGTGGCTATTCGCACAGGTATGTTTATGAATCAGCGCGTCCGCGACATTATCGCAATCGGCGTTCTTCCAGCCTTTTTTGTTTTGGCCGTCTTCAGCGATTATTTGCCGTTCACCGGTGCCACTCGTGCGATTTGCGTGTTTATGCCAATTATTTTGCTGTTGGCGGTTGCGTGTTATTTTCAACTGCGCGATACGGGTAAACATGTGCAGCTAGACGAGGGCAAGTGCAGGGCCAGCCGACAAGAGCAAGGACGCCGGGAGTAATGTGAAACCAAATAAGGACAGTTAATGCTACAGCGCAATGGAGCCATTAGGACCACATACCAGAGGAACCCGTAATTCGATGTGGCGGAAAGGACCGCGAATCCGGTGGCGACTTCTCGCATCAAAAAAAAGCAACCACCCGCTTGAATGCTAAACATGACGAGGTGACTGGCAAAAACCTGCGGGCAGAGGGCCGAATTATCGGCACTCGCCCCGTCAACTTAGTATTCAAGCGGGTGGTTGAAAAAAAGGCCCTTCCGGAGAATCTGTGGGTGGTTCCGACCGCTGAGAAACTGGAGGCGTGCGTTTTTTTAGGCATTTCCGGGCAATGAATGAGGCTCTGATTCGCGCCAACGGTTTTGGCGTTAAGCGAAAACGAACATTCATTGCCCGGAAATGCCTAAAAAAACGCACCGTGACGATGCTCAGCGACGAAAACCTACCCACGGATTCCGCCGAGGAGCCAAAAAAACAGCGAGATGCGCGTAAAATATTAGGACGATCGAACCTCGAAAGGCGACGCGATGGCAGACGAAATCGATTACGAAGTCTTCGGCGTGGAGATGCAGTACGTCGAGGTTACGCTCGACCCGGGCGAAATGGTGATCGCCGAGCCGGGCATGATGATGTACATGACCCCCGGCATCCAAATGCAAACCGTGTTCGGCGATCCGTCGGCGAAGTCGGGCGGCTTTTGGAGCAAAGTGACGGCCGCCGGCAAGCGGGCGATGACCGGCGAATCGCTGTTCGTCACCACCTTTACCAACGGCGCCCGCGCTCGCGAACACGTGGCCTTCGCCGCCCCCTATCCGGGCAAAATCCTGCCGATGCACTTGGACCAGCTCGGCGGCGAGCTGATTTGCCAGAAAGACGCGTTCGTGTGCGCCGCGCGGGGCATCCAGATCGGCATCGCCTTTCAGAAGAAATTCGGCGTCGGGCTGTTCGGCGGCGAAGGCTTCATCATGCAGCGGCTGACCGGCGACGGCATCGCGTTGGTCCACGCCGGCGGAACCATGATGCGCCGCACGCTGCGGCCCGGCGAAATGTTGAAGCTCGACACCGGCTGCCTGGTGGCGATGACCTCTAGCGTGAGCTACGATATTCAGTTCGTCGGCGGCATCAAAAACACGCTGTTCGGCGGCGAAGGCCTGTTCTTCGCCACGCTCACCGGCCCTGGAGAAATCTGGTGCCAATCGCTGCCGTTCTCGCGGCTGGCGGGCCGCGTGCTGGCCAACGCCCCGCAAGCGGGCGGCAAGCAAGGCGAAGGCTCGTTGCTCGGCGGGCTCGGCCGATTGCTGGACGGCGACAATCGCTGAGCGAACGACGCTCGCGAGACGATTCACTTCGAACTCGAGAAGATTTGATTTTCCATGACCAACGCGGGAAGCCCGGATGCACACTCGGATCCTGAGAGTCGATCCGGCGAGTTCGACGTGAAACCTTCCCAGCCGGGCGAAGCGCCGCCGGAACCAACCGACGCGGTGCTCGACGATTCGGGCGTGCTGAAGGAAATCGGCGAACCCGCCGGCATGGAACCGACGCTGCCCAAGCGAGTCAAAACGCTGTTGGTCGGCAAGCCTCGCGATCTGAGCGACGAATCGGTCTTTCACAGCGTTTCGCTGGTGGCCTTTTTGGCCTGGGTCGGGCTTGGCGCCGACGGCCTGTCGTCGTCGTGCTACGGACCGGAGGAAGCGTTTCGCACGCTCGCGTCGCACAGTTATCTGGCGGTCTTTCTCTCGGTCGCGACGATTCTGACCGTGTTGATCATCTCCGCCTGTTACAGCCATATCATCGAAGCCTTCCCCAGCGGCGGCGGCGGCTACCTGGTGGCTTCGAAGCTGTTGGGCCGGCCGGTGGGCGTGGTCTCCGGCAGCGCGCTGTTGGTCGACTACGTGCTGACGATTACGGTCTCGATCGCGGCGGCCGGCGACGCGCTGTTCGGCTTGCTGTTGCCGCATCTCACGTCGGCCATCGAGTTTCTTCGCGGCTACCCGGCGTTTCATCGGCTGCCGCTGCCCACCGAGGCTTGGAAGCTGTACCTGGAATTCGCCGCCATCGTGCTCTTGATCGTGCTCAACTTGCGCGGCGTGCGCGAATCGGTGAAGGCGCTGTTGCCGGTCTTCATCCTGTTTCTGGTCACGCACGCGCTGTTGATCGTCGCCGCCGTCTCGTTGCACCTGACTTCGGCCGGCGAAGTCGCCGGGCACGTGGCCGCTCAAGTCCAGACGGGTCTGAACGATCCGAACCTCGGCCTGCTCGGCATGCTGACCGTGCTGCTGTACGCCTATTCGCTCGGCGGCGGCACCTATACGGGCATCGAGGCGGTTTCCAACAGCATGCCGGTGATGCGCGAACCGCGCGTGGCCACCGCCAAGCGAACCATGATCTACATGGCTCTCTCGCTCTCGTTCATGGCCGGCGGACTGATGTTGGCCTACCTGCTGATGCAGATCGGCCACGAAGCCAACAAGACGCTCAACCAGGTGCTCGCCGAACGCGTGTTGGGCGACGTCGGCTTGCCGCGCGGCGGCTGGGGCGGCGTTTTGCTGTGGGCCACGATGATTTCCGAAGGCGCGCTGTTGTTCGTGGCGGCCCAGGCCGGCTTCATCGACGGGCCCCGCATCCTGGCCAACATGGCCCACGACTCGTACATGCCGCACTGGTTCGCCAACCTCTCCGACCGCCTGGCCACCCACAACGGAATTCTGCTGATGGGCGTCGCGGCCATCGCGGCCTTGGCCTACACCGGCGGCCAGGTCAAGCAACTCGTGATCATGTATTCGATCAACGTGTTCCTCACCTTCTCGCTGTCGATGGTCGGCATGTGCCGGCACTGGTGGGCGGAGCGCAAGCGGAATCCGATCTGGCGCCGGCGCCTGGCGCTGTTCGCCTTTGGCGCCGTGCTCTGCCTGGCGATTCTCAGCATCACCACTTACGAAAAATTCGGAGAAGGCGGCTACATCACGCTGTCGGTCACCGGCGTGTTGGTGATCCTCTGCCTCTTCACGCGGCGCTATTACCGCGGCGTCGTCGAACGGCTGAAGCGGCTGGACGATTCGTTGGGCCAACTGGCCGCGACCGGCGAGCCGAACCGCGCCGAGCCGAACCCCGAGGACTCGACGGCGGCCGTGCTGGTCGGAGGCTACGGCGGCTTGGGAGTTCACACGCTGCTCAACGCCGTGCGCTTCGGCCACGGCCAGTACAAGAACCTGATTTTCCTCTCCGCCGGCGTCGTCGATTCCGGCAACTTCAAAGGCGCGGGCGCCGTCGAGGATCTCAAGCGGCACACCGAGGAAACCCTCGCGCAATACGTCGATCTGGCCCAGCGACTGGGCATGCCGTCGACCTCGTTCATGGCGATCGGCACCGACGCCGTCGACGAGTTGGAACACCTCTGCCTGGCCATCGCCAAGCAGTACCCCAAAATCGTGTTCTTCGCCGGCCAATTGGTGTTCCAACGCGACACCTGGTATCAGCGGCTGTTCCACAACCAGACCGCCTATTCGCTGCAACGGCGACTGCAATGGGACGGCGTGCCGATGGTCATCCTGCCCACGCGCGTGCGATAAGGCGGCTAGGGGCGCTTGGGAGCGGGAGCATCGTGGGCGTTCAGGGCAAATTCAGCCAGTGCGGCCACCAGGTTTCCAACCGGAGTCGGCTGACGACTTCGACCAACGCGGGCAGCCAGATCCAGCGCGCGGCGCGGCGGCACTCGTTTCGCAGCGCGCGGACGCTCACCGAAATCGTCGCGGGCGTGTGAAAGTTGGCGAAGCGGGGCCAGAATCTCGGCGTGCGCCGGCAGTAGCGCAGATAGGGTTCGCCCAGCGTTTCGCTCAAGTAGCGTTCTTCGGCCGGGACGGTCGCCCAGGCATAGAACACGGCGCCGAGCAGAATGCCGAGGGCGAAGGTGGCGCTTCGAAGCGTCAAAGCCGCCGAGACGGCAATCAGAAACGTGCCGACGTACAACGGATTGCGGCACAGCGAATACGGCCCCTCGCAAACGACGGTCAGCCGCTTGCGGCCGCCAATATAGAGCGTGGCCCAGAAGCGGATCGCTGCGCCGGCGACAAACGCCGCCCAGCCGAGCGCCTCGAACGTGACGCGTCTCCCCATGGCATCGGGCAACGCGGGCGCCGAGAACGCCACGGCGGCGCCGAACACGAGTAACAACAACGAGCCTACCAGTCCGCGAAACCGGAAGGCCCAACTGGCTGCCATTTCTGTTTCCACGGTCCCCCAACTCCCCCGGAAGCTCTGCCGACGTCAAGCCGAAACGCAACTCCTTGTCCAGGGCGGGGATCGTAGTCATTTCGGCTCTCCGGAACAAGCCCGCTTGCCAAGGCTCGTTTGGCGATTTATTCCACATTTCGACCGCTGGCGCCGGGCGCTTTACCGCAGGAATGGCCCGAGCTACGCTACAGGACTCTGGCGTTTGGGAAATGCGCCGCGAATCTCACTTCTGCAACAGGTTACGCCATGACCTCCCTGATTCGGATCGTTGGGCTGCTCTTCGCGTGTTCATCCGTCGCCGCCGCCGAGGAGGCGTGGAAGCCGGCGCCCGCGCCGCTCGCGACGCGTTGGGCGAAGGACGTCTCGCCCGAGCGCACCCTTCCGGAATATCCTCGGCCGCAGTTGGTGCGAGAAGCCTGGCTGAATCTCAACGGCCTGTGGGAATACGCCATCGCGCCCAAAGACGCCGAGCAGCCCTCGCAGTTCGCCGGGCAGATTCTCGTTCCGTTCCCGATCGAATCGTCGCTCTCGGGCGTGATGAAGCGCGTGCAGCCTGCGGAGCGAATCTGGTATCGCCGCACGTTTGCGCTCGACAAAGCCTGGGCCGGCAAGCGCGTGCTGCTGCACTTCGGCGCGGCCGATTGGCGCGCGACGGTCTGGGTCAATGGCCGGCGCCAAGGCGAACATTCCGGCGGCTATGATCCGTTCAGTTTCGATATCACCGAGGCGATCAAGCCGGGCGCCGAACAGGAAATCGTGGTTTCCGTCTGGGATCCGAGCGACGCAGGCCCGCAGCCGCGCGGCAAGCAGGTGAGTAAGCCGGGCGGCATCTATTACACGCCCAGTTCGGGCATCTGGCAGACCGTGTGGCTCGAAGCGGTCCCCGAAGCTTATATCCCCTCGCTCAAAATCACGCCCGACGCCGATCGGCGACGCGTGCGATTCAACGTCGATGCCATCGGCATGAGCCCCAGCGACCGACTCGCGGTGAAAGTGACCTCGGTTTCGCTCGGCGACGAGGCTCGCCACCTCAAGGGGCCGGCGCAGGCGGCCGCGATCGGCGAAGCGCTCGAACTCGAACTCCCCGAGGCCAAACTCTGGTCGCCCGACGAGCCTTGGCTGTATCACGCGGCCGTTTCACTCGTGTCGGCCGACGGCCGCACGCTCGACGAGGTGCAGACCTATTTCGGCCTGCGCAAGGTTGCCGTCGGCCCGGACGATCGCGGCGTGACGCGAATTCTGTTCAACGACAAACCGCTGTTCATGTTCGGCCCGCTCGATCAGGGCTTCTGGCCCGACGGACTTTATACGGCGCCGACCGACGAGGCGCTGCGGTTCGACGTCGAGACGACCAAGCGGCTGGGCTTCAATATGTGCCGCAAGCACGTCAAGGTCGAACCGGCGCGGTGGTACTACTGGTGCGACAAGCTCGGCTTGCTGGTCTGGCAGGACATGCCTAGCGGCGAAAAGTCGGTCGGCCCCGGCAAGGGCGAGATCCAGCGGATGGCTGAGTCGGCGGCGATCTACGAGCAAGAACTGAAAGCCATGATCGACGCCCGGCGCAACTCGCCTTCGATCGTGGCCTGGGTCGTGTTCAACGAAGGCTGGGGGCAATTCGATACGGTCAGAATCACGCAGTGGACCAAGAAGTACGATCCCTCGCGGTTGGTCGATTGCGCCAGCGGCTGGAACGATTTTCCCGCGGGCGACATGCACGACATTCACAACTACCCCGCGCCGAAATCTCCGCAGCCCGAGTCGAAACGGGCTGCCGTGCTGGGCGAGTACGGCGGTTTGGGACTGCCGCTGGAAGGACACACCTGGCTGGCCAAGAACAACTGGGGATATCGCAGCTATCCCAATCGCGAGGCGCTGTCCGACGCTTATTTCGATCTGCTCGTCGGCCTGCGGCCGCTGATCGCCTCGCCCGGCCTCTCGGCGGCCGTGTACACGCAGACGACCGACGTCGAAACCGAAGTGAACGGCCTGTTGACCTACGACCGCGACGTGCTGAAGATCGACGCCGATCGGCTGGCCAAGGCGCACGCCAAGCTCTATTTGCCGCCGCCGGTCTATGAAACGCTGCTGCCGACGTCGCAGCAAGCCGCGCACGAGTGGAGATTCGTCTTCGAGCAGCCGGCCGGCGACTGGTTTGCCGCCGATTACGACGCCGCCGCCTGGTCGACCGGCCCCGGCGGCTTCGGCACGCAAGGCACGCCCGGCGCGGCGGTCCGCACCGAGTGGAACGGCCCCGAGATTTGGCTGCGGCGCGAGTTCGAACTTTCGGCCGACCAGCTCGACAAAGACCGCCAGCTCGTGCTCTCCATCCACCACGACGAGGACGCCGAGATCTATCTCAACGGCGTGCTCGCCGCCGCGGTCAAAGGCTTCACCACCGACTACGTGCAAACCGCCGTCAGCCAAGAGGCTCAATCCGCATTGCACGCCGGCCGCAACCTGATCGCCGTCCACTGCAAGCAAACCGGCGGCGGGCAGTATATCGACGTGGGGATTGTGAGGGTTAAGGAGAGGTGACGCGGAAACGCGATGGCTTGACCGTACTCCATCCGTGAAATCAGTGTTATCCGTGGTTTGCTCTTGCGTCGGGACATGAACCACGGATTGCACGAATGGCACGGATCGTGGCGGGCAAGGAGTTGAAGGGAGCAAGCCGACCGGTGAAGTTTTGTAGGGTGGGCACTGCCCACCAGAATTGCCGCTGCGCCCAAAAGCGAGCGCAGAGCGAACGGTGGAGGCTTGCTGCACTTTTCGGAGCGCGCATCGGCGCGCAGAGTTGCCAAGGATTGAGAACGCTGCGACAGTGCTGGTGGGCAGTGCCCACCGTACGAGCACTGCGGCGGTGATTTATATTTCGGCCGATTCATTTATATCGCCGCGCGCGGCACGCTTGCGAACCGGCGCCGCGGCGCGAAATTCTTCGAGAAAACAAGGGTTTCGCGCCGCGCGGGGCCCTCTGCGGAGGCGCCAAAACAGGGCATTTCATGCCCGATCGGCGCCGGTTTAGCGCCAATACCGTTGAAATAGGCGCAAGTCACAGTCCTTGAGTACCTTGGGGTTTGAAAAAGAACCCACCAAGGCAGCAAGGAGGCTGTGACCGTGAGCGCACAAGGAATGTGTTTGTTGCCGGCCGATGAGGCGGGCCGGATT
>DATKRK010000429.1:0-18678 GCA_035532215.1 Pirellulales bacterium
TCTGATGGACCCGGCCTTCTGGGCGCTCAAGCTTGGCGGGCCGGTCAAGGTCACATCGAAGGGCCCGCCGCCGCACGCGGAAAGCGGCCCGACCTGGATGGAATCGCACTTCGAGTTCGGCCCGCGCGACGGCCTGCCGCCTTGCCAAGTCGTTTGGTACGAAGGCACAGTCAAGCCGCAGCCCGAGAGTGCCGCCTTGCTGCCGATGAACGGCTCGCTGTTCATCGGCGACGAAGGCAAGATCGCCATCGAGCACGGGCAGATGCCAAAACTGCTGCCCGAAGAAAAGTTCGCCGCCTTCGAAGGCCCCGAGCCCTCGCTGCCGCGTTCGCCCGGTCATCACCAGCAATGGATCGAAGCCTGCAAGACCGGCGGACGCGCGGGGAGCAACTTCGCCTACGCCGGCCCGTTCACGGAGATCGTGCTGTTGGGCAACGTGGCTTACCGCGTCGGCAAGCCGATCACTTACGATCCCGCGTCGGTGAAAATCACCGACGTGCCCGAGGCCAACCGGTTCCTGGGCAAAGAGTATCGCAAAGGCTGGGAAGTCTGAGGCGACAGCGGCGAGCCGGAGGCGTCAGCCTCCGTGTCGTACCACGGCATCCATCGCAGTCGCCGTCGTGCATGCGTTCGGCGTGCAACGCGAAGGCCTATGCCGCAGAGGAATCACGAAAGCGCGAAAGAACGAAAGAGGAAGGCCAGATGCGTTTAATGAGGTTCGCAGTCGTGACAGATCGGGTATTCATTTCCTTCGCGGTGCTGCTGGCATTGGCCGCGATGACTCGCGCCGACGAGCCGCAGCCGGTCACGCGGTCGCTGTATGTCGAAGGCTATACGGATCAGCTCAGTTATGCGCCGGGCGACACGGTCGAGTTCCACGTCTCCGCGACGGCGCCCAAGTGGTCGCTGGAAATCTCGCGGCTGGGGGCGAAGACCGAAACGGTTTTCAAGCAGGAAAACCTAGCGGGCGCCGCCTACCCGGTTCCGGCCAATGCTTCGTCGCACGGCTGCGGCTGGCCGGCATCGTTTACGCTGAAGATTCCTTCGGATTGGCGCAGCGGCTATTACGACGCAGTGCTGCGCGTAGCCGATGGCGGCGGCGAGTTCACCGAGCGCAACCGCCGCACGGCCGAGTCACGGCTGTTTTTCGTCGTTCGTTCGGCTCAGCCGGGAAAGAATTCCAAGATTCTGTTGCAATTGGCCACGAACACGTACAACGCCTACAACAATTGGGGCGGGCATAGCCTGTACGCCTTTCACGCCCGCAACAAGCTGCAAGGCACGCGAGTTTCGTTCGATCGCCCGCTGGCCGGGCAGTTTCGCACCTGGGAGTTGCCGTTCGTGGCCTGGGCCGAGCGTAACGGCATTGCCCTCGAATACGCGGTCAACTCCGATCTCGAATTTCGCCCCGAGTTGCTCAAGCAGTATAAGCTGGTGCTCAGCGTCGGCCACGATGAATATTGGTCCACGCCGATGCGCGATCATCTGGAAGCTTATATCGGCGCGGGCGGCAACGTGGCCTTCTTCAGCGGCAACACTTGCTGCTGGCAGGTGCGCAGCGAGGCCGAGGGCCGGCAGCTTGTCAGTTACAAGCAGGCGTTCAATCTCGATCCGCTGTTTCCCAGCGGCAAGCGGCGGCTGTTGGCCACGCTTTGGAGCCATCACCTCGTAGCCCGGCCGGAGAACCAACTGACCGGCGTGGGCTTTCTGCACGGCGGCTATCATCGCAGCCACGGCCAATACATGGACGGCGCGGCGGCGTTTACCGTGCATCGCCCCGAGCATTGGGTCTTCGCCGGCTCGGGGCTGAAGGCCGGCGAAAGCTTCGGCGGCAAGAACACGATCGTGGGCTACGAGTGCGACGGCTGCGAGTTCGAGTTGCAAGACGGCTTGCCGACCCCGACGCATCGCGACGGCACGCCCGAGACGTTCGCGATTCTCGGCACATGCCCTGCCCGCTGGCATCCCGATGACGCGCTGTGGTACGACCGCTTTCCACGCGACAAAACGGGCGCCCCGGCCGAAGGCCACGCCGTGATGGGCGTCTACACGCGCGGCGGCTCCGTTTTTACCGTTGGCACGACCGACTGGGCACACGGCCTGGCCGGCGACGACCCGGCCGTCGAGCGGATCACGCGGAACGTGCTCGAGCGGTTTTCGAAGTAGCTCTTGGCATCCGAAGCGTCAGCCACTGAAATGCCGGAGTATTTCCTGCTTCTGCGGTGATGGGACATCTCGCCGAAGCCTCCGATCTCGGTCGCTGCAAGATTCCGGCCTTCTTGACGCGCGATCGGCTATATACTGCTGTGTTAATGCGTGAACCGTTTCAGGCAACATTACTGAGGCCAACAATGGTTCGCCAAAGGTCCACGCTCAAGCAGTTTTCGATTGTCGCTACGGCTCTTTGCCTCACCTTGGGTACGTTCGGCATCTGCGGAATATCATGGAGTCCACGAATATCCATTGCGCCTGCAAAGGTGGGGCAGCGGATAGCGGTTCGGGTTCAGTATCCTCCTTGGCACGGTCGCAGGTTCGCGCTTTGGATATGTCCTAGCGGGACCTATGATTGGTGGGGAGATGGCGAGCGAGACACGGGAGTCGCGGGCCTCGCAACGCGCAAATGGCACGGCGGCTATTATTCCGAAGCGCAGTTGGGCCCGGTCCTCGCGCCGGGTGATTATGACGTCTATCTGACGTATGAAATTGCCCCGCCAATTGATGCTGAAGATCATACTCCGGCGTACGGTAAGATAACCGTGGCGGAGTGAGTCCTGTCCGTTCAGGATTGCCGGCGCTAAGCGATTAAGGCCGCGTTTTTTCGCTGCTTGTCCAGGCATGCCGCCGAATTCCGAAGACATTGCTCCAATCGCGCAAGCAATCTTCGTTGCGTCGCTTCCAACTTGCGGACCATGATCAGCAGCGGTTCGTCCGGCGGCGACGCAGGCAGGAACTCGAAGCTGCCTTGCCGATTCGCCCCAAGTGCTTTTTTGTCCATGAGTTGCAACCTTAAGTGGGAGGCGTTCTCGAGTTGACGTTCGCCGCAGATTCGCGTTCACTTCAAGTAACGTCGAAAATGGCCCGAGGCGCGCGCAGCAGCGGATGCGACTGGGGTTGTTCGACGGGCGAGACGCCGGGCGCCGGATTGCGCCGCGGGGCTTCATTGCCGCGGCAATTTCGCCTTTTTCAGGCACTGCTCGGAGCTGCGAATGCTCTTGTCGAGTTGTTGCAAGAGCCGGCGTTGGGTCTTTTTGAGTTCCAGCGTTTTGGCACGGAGAGAATCGGCTTCGACGGCTTTTTTGCGATTGGGCGACATCGAAATCCTGCATGAGCGGTCCACTCAAGTCGACGACATCCTCAGCGTTCAATCGAATAAAGCATCCGCAGCCCGACATGCTATCCGCCATTCTTTCCAATTCGGTTTCCGGTAAGCGCCTGTCATAATAATTGCAATTAAGAATCTTTTATATATCCAGTTTCTCGGCGGCGCGGTCAGTTAGCGGAAGAGAGCGTCGTTCCAACTACAAATTACCTGTCGTGGAGGCGTCCCGCCTGTGACGAAGCAGGCGTCCCGCCCGCACCACAACTCAGGACGCCGCCCGGCAATGCTCGATTTGTCGCGTGCCGCTGGCTAGGATGAAGTGCATCGCGCCGCAGGCGCATCAACGGTACAGAGGTCGGTCATGTCCCGCGTCGATCGCGTGTCGGAAGTCGTCCAGGCTTTGGAAGATAAGATCCTAAGCGGCGGTCTCAATCCCGGCGATCCGCTGCCCTCGGAGCGAGAGATCAGCACGCAACTGGGGGTCAGCCGCACCGTCGTTCGCGAGGCGATCGGCCGGTTGGCCGGCCTGGGCCTGGTTCGCAGCATCCAAGGTTCGGGCACGCGGGTCGCCGCGCCGAGCGGCCGGCAGATTTCGGTCGGCTATCAGCGTTTGCTGCGCTGGTCGGATTGCCGGTTGGAAGACCTAGCCGCCGTGCGGTTGCCTTTGGAGACGGCCATCGCGGCGTCGGCGGCGATTCATCGCACCGAGGTTCAGCTCGCTTCGCTCGAAGAGACGCAGCAGACTTTGGGAAACCCGGCCAAATCGCTCAAAGCGCACCTCAAGGCCGACCTTGATTTTCACGCGATTCTCGCCGAAGCCACCGGCAACGCGATGTTCCACCTGGTGCTGGCGCCGATTCAGGAATTGCTCATCGAGAGCCGGCGGCAGACGCTGGGCCGCCACGGCGCGGCCCTCGCCCATCGTCACCACGCCGACATTCTGGCCGCCGTCGTAGCCGGCGATGCGCGGCTCGCCAGCCAGGCCATGCGAGAGCATATCGAAGCGAACTTTCAGCACTTGCGTGCAGCGGCGACGAGCGTCGATGCGGTCCTGCTCGGCGATCAGCCGCAGGGTGGCGATACCATTCAGCGGCGCGTCAAGGAATTTCCGTAGGGAACGCCCTGCTATGCGGTTCAGCCGCAAGGCGGCGCAGAATCATCCTGTACCGCCCGTCGAGAAGGTTTCGCGAACCCAGGCTCGGAATGAGCGGATCCACGCCGTCTCGTCGGTCGTCGCTCGCTCTTCGAGGAAGCGATTCAGTCCCGCTATGCGCAATTCCAGCAAATTCCTGCTGCGTTCGGATTCAGCGTACTGTCCTTCGGCCAGCCATCGTCAATCTCGATATGAACATCCCCTCGGCCGCAACGGCGCGCGGCGAGGGGATCGGTGGGTTTCGCGTTTTCTCGCGGCGGCCGATCAGGCCTGGAACGAACTGCCGCAGCCGCAGCTCTTGACCGCGTTGGGGTTGTCGAAGGTGAAGCCGCGCTTCTCCAGGCCTTCGTAGAAGTCGACCGTCGTGCCGTCGAGATACAGCGCGCTCTTCTTGTCGACGACCACCGTCACGCCGTGATAGTCGTACTTGCTGTCGACCTTTTCATCGTAGGTCTTGTCGAAGCCGAGGCTGTATTGAAAGCCGCTGCAGCCGCCGCCCGCCACGCCGACGCGCAGGACCGTGTCCTCGTCGAACTTCTGTTCCTGCATGATCCGCTTGACTTCGTTGGCGGCCTTTTCGCTCAATGCCACTGCCATAGTGCTCTACCACTCCTGAAAAAGGGTGCGTGCTTGCTAAGCCCGGATTTTGACAACCAAGTATGCCTAAATTATACAACTCGCTGGAAAAAGGGAAGCCAGCCGGTCCCGAAACCGCGAAAAAACGCCTCAGGCCAGGCTGCTCAGCTTGCGCAGCCGGACGACCGCCTGGCTGACCGCCTCGATGGCAAACTCGACGTCGTCGGCCGTATTGAACCGGCCCAAGCCGAAGCGCAAGCTGGCCCGCGTCAGATCTTCGCTAAGACCCAAGGCCCGCAGCACATGGCTGGGCTCCGGGTCGGCCGACGTGCAGGCGCTGCCGGAGCTGACCGCCAGCCGCTTCATGCTCATCATCAAGGCCTCGCCGTCGACGTGGGCGAAACTGAGGTTCAAATTGCCGGGCAAGCGCCGGCTGCGGTCGGAAAGGGCCGGCCCGTTGAGCGACACTCCTTCGAGGGCTTTCAACAACCCGGCGCAAAGCCGATCGCGCAGCTCCGCCAGCCGCGTCGCCTCTGCAGGCAGTTCCGCGAGGCAAAGTTCCAGCGCCTTGGCGAAGCCCGCGATGCCCGGCACGTTGAGCGTGCCGCTGCGCAGCCCCCCTTCCTGGCCGCCGCCGTCGATCTGCGGCTGCAAACGGACGGGCGGACTGCGGCGCCGGACGTACAACGCCCCGACCCCCTTGGGGCCGTATATCTTGTGGGCCGAGAAGCTCATCAAATCGATCTGCAATTCCGTCACGTCGACGGGCAGTTTTCCGACGGCTTGCGTGGCGTCGCAGTGCAATAGTACTCCCCGCTGGCGGCAGATGGCGCCGATTTCGGCCAGCGGCTGGATGACGCCGATCTCGTTGTTGGCCAGCATCACCGAGACCAGCGCGGTGTCGTCGCGGATGGCGGCGGCCACTCGCCCCGTGTCGACAAGCCCCGCGCAAGCTTCGCCGACCGGCGCCACCGGCAAGAGCGTGACTTCGAAGCCGCGGCGGCCGAGACGCTCCAGCGGATCGAGCACGGCTTTGTGCTCGGTCGCGAGGCTGATGAAATGATCGCCTTTGCGCTTGCCGCGTTCGGCGACGCCGCGCAACGCGAGATTGTTGCTCTCGGTCGCGCCGCTGGTGAACACGATCTCGCGCGGCTCGGCGCCGATGGCCGCGGCGATCGACTGCCGCGACTCGTCGACGGCGTCCTTGGCCTCCCAGCCCCAGGCATGGCTCACGCTGCGGGCGTTGCCGTAGCGCTGGCTGAAAAACGGCAGCATCGCCTCGACCACGCGCGGATCGACGCGCGTGGTGGCGTGGTTGTCCATGTAAACGCGATCGGCGGGCATCGAGAATGCGCGAACGAACAGAGCTTTTTAAGAGCGGTCAACGCCGCCAACGCGGCGGCGGTTGCCGCCATTATATCAGTCCGGCGAACTGTCCGCTTCGAGCGAGTTGTTTTGCGCAGCCGCTCGAAGGCGGCTGGGCGCTTTTTAAGTTGGCGGGCGGTTAATTCCCAGTTTTTCACAATTTACCAGTAAGTTCGTCTCTTTCCTCGCCCGATATAATCCCAATGGAACTCCTCATGACGGGGCTGCCGGAGCAGGGAAGTGGTCGCACTTGTCCTGTACCTGGCGTGCGGCTCGACGCCAGAGTGCTACGTTGAAGAGCACGTCGACACGATCGCCGTGGTTCACGTCAAAGACGGCGCCGAGCTCGTCTTCTTCTTCGACTTCGTCCAGGGCGAGTGGGTTTGCCTCGATCATCGTTGGCTGGCGGGCGACATGCTGCCGGGCCGCTTGGGCGAACAGTGGACGCTCGCCTGGCACGACGACGGCGATTCGTGCTGGCGGCTGATACTCGCCGATCACTGGTACGAAACTTGGACGGACGAGAGCCCGTTGGCGGCGCAGCACAACCGTCCATGGTTCGCTCGCTTGTTGGCGCCCGGGCTGAAACAGCCCTGTAAACCCGTCCCGCCCTGAGCCCGTAGCGTCCGACGCGTCTTGAACCCGCCGCGTTTTCTCGCAGCGAGCCCTCCCGTCTCTCCGCCGAGCGTGCAAATCGCGTACGGAAAAAAACCGTCCGTTTGCGCAACCGCTACCCCCCTCCCCACGCAAAAGAGTGCTGTACAGACCCAGCGATCCATGCCAAACTAGGTTATTGGGAGAGTCGATCGACGGACCCGATGGTAGAGCGTTTAAAACGAGAGACGGTAAATGTGTAGCCAGACGATTGGTCGCCCGATGGAGATACTGTTGGTCGAAGATGGCCTGGTCGATGCTCGCGTGACGATCGCGGCGCTCCGCAAGGGCCTGATTCAGCACCGCTTGACGCTGATCCGCGATGGCATCGAGGCGATGGAATTTCTTCGCCGAGAGGGTAAGTTTGCCAGGGCGCCCCGTCCTGACCTGATTTTGCTCGATCTCTGCCTGCCCAAGAAAGACGGCCGCGAGGTGCTGGCCGAGGTCAAGGCCGACGACTCGTTGCGATCCATTCCGGTCGTCGTGATGACCAATTCGGACGACGAAGAAGACCGCCTGCAAAGCGAATTGCTCGGCATCGATTGCTTCATCACCAAGCCGGTCGACACCGACAAGTTCTTGACGGTCGTGCGACAGCTCAGGCGGTATCTGCACGCCGACCTGATTCTGCCCTCGGTTTGACGCGGCCCGGAATTCTTGCGCAATCGGCGCGTGGCAATCCCGCCGCCGCGCGCGGGAGGAAAACCTTGCCGATTGCGAGGCGTGCGCCGCGCTAGCGCGTTCGACTCGCCCTTGGCCTCTGCGAAAAAAGTCCGCCGACGCGTCGCGGCCCGATCGCCGAAAAGCCGAACTATCCTCCAGGCTTTTTCCCTCACGCGCGGTCCGTCCGCCGGACCCGGCGGGAATTGCCGAAGGAAACGGACAGGGAAAATCGGCTCAGTGGAACGTCCCAGCGCGATCTTCGGCCGCAACCCATTGAGCCACGGATGAAACACAGATGGATCACGGATGAAAAACAGAGTCGGAAAAACCGTGTCCGATCCGTGTTCGATCCGTGTTCGATCCGTGGCTCGCCCCCGCCAAAATCGCCGCTTGAATCTTCGCGAGACGCGGAGAAATAGAACGTTTGTAGGACGGATGTGGTTCATGCCGCGTTGGTCTCTCGGGGCTTGGTCGTTTGGGGCGCTGGCAATCGTCGTCTCGCTGGCGCGAAGCGCGCCGGCCGACGCGTTTCGACTACTGGCGTCCGACCACGAGGCGGCCCAGGCCCGCGTCGACCTCATCGACCAGGCGACCGTCTCGATCGAGACGTCGTATTATTGGATCGGCAACGACCGGATCGGGGCGATGTTCCTCTCGCGGCTCGAAGCGGCCGCCCGGCGCGGCGTGCGAGTGCGGTTGGTCGTCGACGCCGAACACAACGACGTGCCCCTGGAAGTCGAGGCCCTGCTGATTCGCTCGGGCGTCGAGATCAGGGAATATCACCCGGTCGGTCTGCGTCATCCGCTGTGGATCAACTACCGCATGCACGACAAGACGCTGGTCGTCGACGGCAAGCATCTGATCGTCGGCAGCCGCAATATTCGCGAACCGCATTTCGGCTTGGCCGAGATCAACTTCGTCGATCGCGACGCCTATCTGCGCGGCCCGACGGCCCGGCAGGTGCAAAGGTACTTCGAATGCCTGTGGACCTGCGCCGAAGTTGCGCCGCCCGATCTCGGTCGCCAGCCGCACCGGCGACGCGAGCGCAGCTCGCTCGATTTGACCAAAGTCGGCGTCCGCCAGGTCACCGGCCCGCTCTCGCCGCAGGAGGCGGCCCGACTTTGGCTCGAGGCGGCTAGCGACGTTGCCGTCGGCTGCCAGCCGATTCTCGGCGAGACGGAAACCGATTGGTCGGCCGCCGGCACGCGCCAGACGGAGTGCCTGCGGTTCGTCTTCGATCCGTGCGGGCGCAAGGGACATCCGCGCGGCATCAGCCGGCAACTGATCGACCTCATCGACGGCGCCCGCTCGAGCATCCTGTTCGAAACGCCCTACTTCCTGATGTCGAGCCGCTTGAAACGCGCGCTGGCCGGCGCCATCGCCCGCGGCGTGCAAGTGCGGGTATTGACCAATTCGCTGGAAACGACCGATCACCGCACGCTCACGGCCGGCTTTACCAACCAGAAACAATGCTTTCTGCTGCCGCGCGGCGTCGACGTCTGGGAGTTGGCCGGCGACGATCGTCACTTGCACGCCAAGTCGGCCGTCTTCGACGGCTCGATCGCCTTCGTCGGTTCATACAATTTCGATCCTCGCGCGGAGTATCTCAACACCGAAACGGGCGTCATCATCAATGCCCCGGAGATCGCCGCCTGGGTCGAGTCCTCGATCCGCGACCACATGCGGGGCAGTTATCACATCGGCTCGGACGGCCGCGATCGGGCCGAGGGCAGGCGCTTTCCGGGCGCCTCGGCCGGCCAGATCTTGAACATGGAGCCGTTGCGATTCGTCGCCCCGCTGGTGCGGCGGTGTCTGTAGACGCCGGGGATTACCGCCTCGGTGGTCGTTCGGCCAATCCAAGGGAGATTGCTCGGCTTCTGCAGTCTTCTTTCCGCGCTGCGGTTTACCACATTCACGGCATCGGTCGTGCTTTTGACGACTTGCGTTTTTCCGCAAGCCCGACCGAAAGGCGCCGTGTTTTTGAGCAATCGCTGCGAATTTGCCGAGGCTTTCGACAAACGCTCGCCCGACCGGCTTGCGAGGCCTATTCGCCCGAAAGTACGTGCCGGAACAACGGCATCCAAAGCAGACTGCCAATCGCAATACCTGCGACGAGCCACAAAGCGACTTGAAAGAACACGTTCGGTTGACGTAAGTCCTGATCCTCATTCATCGCTGCCACGTTGCTCCATTTCTGAGTTACCGCCTGCTTTCGTTGTTGAATCCCCGGCGACGGCCTGTGGCGCCGAACTGCGTCACTCCATCGGTCCATCGTCCATGCAATAGGTAGCAATTCGCGTGCCAAGCATCTGCCGACAGCAAGGGCGACCGAGCCGACGCGCCCGGTTGGCATAGCGGCTTACGTCAACACGATACCCGGGCCGATCAACAAACCGGGTTAGGAGCCGGTTAGGTTTCTGCGCGCTTTGCCGCGAAGAGCTTACACGCGCGAGAAGATCGAATCGCCGACGACGCCCGTGCTGTCGGAAAACGACTCTTGCTCGATGCCCAGCGAGTGCAGGATGCTGAGAAACACGTTCGACATCCGCGTTTCGTCGCGGCGCCAGTAGACGCCGTGCTTGAGCCCCATATTCGCCCCGCCGGCGATCAGGGTGGGAAGATTCCTCGGGTTGTGCGTGGTGCTGGCGCCGCTGCCGAAGAGCACGATGCTGTTGTCCAGCACCGGGCCGCTCTTATCGCGGAACTCTTGCAGTCGCGCGAAGAAGTACGCCAGTTGCTCGCTCAGGAACAAGTCGTACTTGGCGAAATTCAACTGGCCGTCCTTGTCCTCGGCGTGCGACAGGCTGTGGTGCGTGCGGCTCAGGCCGAGCTTCAGCGGGAAAGTATCGCTGATGCCCATGCCGTCTTCGCGATTCAGCATGAACGCCACGCTGCGCGTGATGTCGGCGTCGAAGGCCAAGGCGATCAAATCGAACATGTTGCGGTAATACTCGCGCGGTTCGCCCTCGGGAGAGGCGTCGAGATTGAGGTGCGAGTAGTCCTGGGCTTTCAGCGGGATGTCGATCCATTTCTCCGAAGCGGTCAGCCGCGATTCGACTTCGTCGAGCGAGGTCAGGTACTGATCCATCTTCTCGCGGTCGGAGTTGCCCAGCCGCTTATCGAGCGAGCGAGCGCTTTCGAGCACGGCGTCGACCAGGCGGATGCGCCGCTGGAGTTGATCGCGCCGCGATTCGAGCGACGCCCGGTCGCCGCGAAACAGGCGATCGAACACCCGGCGGGGACTGTTCTCGGCCGGGATCGGCTTGCCTTCCAGGCTGTACGAAATCGTGCCGGTGCGCGACAGAAAGCCTGTGCCGGCGTCGATCGACAACACCAGCGAAGGCTGGCGGCAGTATTGCTTGGTGTAGAGCGCGACGGCCTGGTCGAGCGCCACCGAGTTGTAAGCGCCCGGCTTGGGATTGTGCAGCGGGGCGCCGGTGAGCCACATGTCGGAGCAGACGTGCGGGTCGGCCTTGGGACCGCTCGGGTGGTACAGCCCGCCCAGGAAGCTCAATTGATTGCGAAACGGCGCCAGCGGTTCGGTCGATTTGCCGAACACGAACTGGCCGTTCTGCTCGGCCCTCGGGAACCAGCTCCAGTCGTCGATCGCGTGCTGCGGCCTCGGCAGCGACATGCCGTTGGCCGTGTAGAGGGCGCAGAATCGCCGGGGAATCTGCCCTGCAACCTCGTCGCCCATCGCGTCCAACACGGGCAGCGCCAACGAAACGCCGGCCAAGCCTTTGAGCACGGAACGACGATCGAGCTTCGCGGGTGCAGGCACAAGCATTCCTCGTTAATAAAGATATCGGCAGCGTGCAGACCGCTACTTCTCCAGGAACAACTCGCTTTGAACGACGAACCGGATGAGGTCTTGCAGGCGGTAACCGGCGGGCTTTGATTTTAGCCCCTCTTCCTTGAGGAATTCAAGTTCCTGGTAGCTCAGGCTGCGGCCCGCGGCGTAGCCGGCCAGGTGCTTGAGAAAGCTGAACGCCACCTGATCGAGCCGCTCTTCGGCCAGGTACTCGCGCAAGCCGCGGGCGTCGGCGATCTCCGTGCCGTCGGGCAGCGTCGATCGGGCGTCGACCGCTTGCCCGCTCTTGAACAGCCCGCCGGCGTCGAACTGCTCCAACGGCAGCCCCCAGGGGTCGATGCCTGAATGACACTTGGCGCAGCCTTCCTGATTACGATGCCGTTCGAGCTTCTGGCGGAGCGTGAGCTGCGCGCCGTCGTCCTGCGGCAGAACGGGCACGTTGGGCGGCGGATCGTCGGGCGGCTCGGCGATGATCTTCCGCGCCAGCCAGGCGCCGCGTTTGACGGGGTTCGCTTCCCGGCCGTCCGACAGTCCCGCGAGAATTCCGGCCTGGGCCAGCACGCCGCCCAGGTTCGCATGCTCGTGTTTGATCTCCACGAACTCGAAGCCGCGCTCGGTGCGATCGGCCAGGCCGTAGTAGCTGGCGACGACCTCGTCGGCCACGATGAAGTCGGATTGCACGAGGTTTTTAAGCGGGAGATTGTGACGCACGAGATGCGCGAGAAACTCCACCGGCTCTTGCCGCAAGTGCGTCTTGGCGTGGCGGGTCAGCCTCGGATAACGCTGGCGATCGGTCTCGACGACGTCGAGCTTGTCGAGGTTCAGCCACTGCGAAGCGAACTCGCGGGCGAACTGGTCGAACCGCGGGTCCTGGATCATGCGTTCGGTCTCGGCGTCGAGCGAATCGTGCAACCGCCCGGCTGCGGCCAGCGACAGCAGCCGCTCGTCGGGCGTCGTGTTCCAGAGGAAATAAGAGAGTTTCGAGGCCAACTCGAACGGGTCGAGAGGCTCTGCCTCGGGGCTCTTGCTGTTTTCGATCAGGAACAGGAATTGCGGTGAAGTCAGCGCGACCAGCAGCGCGTCTTTGACGCTTTGCCGGAATTCGTTCGTCCGCGCGAACGAATCTTGCCACACGGCGAACAGCGCCGCTTGTTCCTGCTCTGAGACTGGCCGGCGGAAGGCCCGCGTGGCGAACGAACGCAGGATTTCGCCCGCGTAGACGGCCGGCTCGGATTTGTGTTCCGAGTCAATAAAGATGTTGCCGTGCGTGGCCGGCGGCCAGGCGTCATAGAACGGCCCTTCGAAGTCCACGGAACGGACGAGCAACCGCGGCATGTCGCGGCCGTCGGTGTATTCGCTACGGACGCCGATTTCGCGGATGCCGGCCAGGTAGTTGACGTTGTCTTTCTCCACGTCGGGGCTGGGAAAGTTGGCGATGGCGCCTTCGAACACGTAGTCCTTCAGCTCCGAGGACGCCGCCGTTTGCGCATCGCCGACCGGCGCGAGCGTGCTGCCGCAATCGCGCCGCAAGCCGAGATGAACGCCGATTCGCGGCGAGCGGTTTTCGAAGATCGCGAAGCGTCGGGCCAGCTCGTGCGTTTCCTCCAAGGGCGTGAAGAGGATGCGCAACGGCGCCGGCTTGCCGCCGTATTCAGCGGCCACAGCCAGCGGACCGGCCGGTAATCGGACGAGCAGAAACGCCGGTTGATGAAGCGTTCCGGAAAAGCGCCGCTGGCCCAGGCTGAGCGTCAGGACCTGCGGCTTCATGGAGGCACGGGCGCCCTCGCCCGTGACTGCCGCGCCGGGCGGGGGCGCCCGGCCCTCCATTGATTCGGCGCCGTTCGTCTTCAATTGCGCATCGACCTGATAGATGCCCGCCGATTCGATCGCGACCGTTTGCGGCTGCGTGAGATCTTCGACCGCGACAGCCCCGGGCGACGACGCATCGCTGCTGGCGGCGCCGGGATCGAGCAGCAGGCCGTCGTCATATTTGGCGGCCTTGATCGTCACGCGAAACCGGCCCAGATCGGGCAGCTCGCGGAGCGAGATTTTGAAGTTGGCCTTCGGCCCGTAAGTGCTGTCGACCTGAAACAACTCGTCGCTGGGAATCGCCGGCCGCAGCAACAGGCCCTCGGGAACCGTCTGATACGCCAGGCCTTTGGGATAGCCGTCCGAGCCGCGCATGCAGGCGAAGACTGCGTGATAAATGCTGTCGTACTCGCGCCAGCCGCGCACCGTGTCGTTGCCCTGATAGCCTTCGATGAAGCGGTACTTGCTTCGCATCACGAACGGCTGGTACGCGAACGGCTTCGTGGGTTGCAACTGAGCGACTTTGAAGTCGTCGTTCTTGAGCAGATGGCTGAGGGCGCCGAGGATCAACTTGTCGGGACACGGCTCGGGGTTGATTTTCTCCCCCAGATCCATGCGGAAGTTTTGAATCTCGGGCGGCGAGGCCTCGTCGACGATCGAGCGATCAAGGGCCTTCTCCGCGATGCTGAAATAAGCTTCGACCAACAACGGCGAGAGCAACATCGTCCGGCCGTTATTCAAGAACCCTTCTTTGGAGACCGCGTCGGGCGGCAGCACTTCGGTCAAATCGTCTTCGATTGCCAAAAGATCTCGCAGCGTGTTGCGATATTG
Organism: Pirellulales bacterium; assembly: GCA_035532215.1. GTDB lineage: Bacteria > Planctomycetota > Planctomycetia > Pirellulales > JAICIG01 > JAICIG01. Next base: position 14,182 of record DATKRK010000429.1, read on the forward strand.
CGAGACGGTTAGCCGCCGCACGGAACCGTTCTTGGCCTGCTTGCGCGAGCGGACCATGACCAGCGCGTCGTCGATCCAGCCCGCGAGCAGTTGCCGCTCGTCGGCGGTCGGCTGGGGTTCGTCCTCGGGCGGCATCGTTTCGTCGGTCAGTTGCTCGCGAATCGCTTTCCAAAGGAACGCTCGCCGGCCTTCCAGCGAGCCGTCCAGGTGATCGACGCGAATGCCCGACTTCATCTTGTCGAGGTTGTGGCAGCGCAGGCAGTGTTTTTGGATCAGCGGCTGGATTTGCGTTTGAAACCGCTGCTGGATGGCGGCGACCTGGCCGGCGGCAGCTTCTTCGGCCGCGGGTGCGTTTTGGGCCAGCGTGTTTGCGATCTGAAAGATAAAGAGCAGGTTCGCCGTCGCCAGCACGGCAAAAGCGAAACGGAACTTCGACGTTGAATGCGAATGTGCGTGGGCCATGTTCTCTGCGATTTTTAGTTCGTCGGCCGTAAAAGGCGGGCTTTGCTCAGGGGGGTCCATTGTACGACAAAAACGCCCCGTCGAGTAATCTCTGCGCCGTTGCAAAATCCAGTTGCTGCTCGTCGGCGAAGACGATTTCGCTTGCTCCGTCATGCGTGCGGACGCCGAATGTTATCGCGTCGAAGGCCGCACGGTCGAATTCGTTTCCATTCCCGGCTGGGGCCACCAATGGTCGCCGGCGCACAACTCGCGAATTTGGAGTTTTCTTTCGCAACATTCGCTGGTCGGCGATCGATCCCGATTGCTCGACGCGAACTGAATTCCGGGTTACGCGCCGGACGTTTCCGGCCAGGCGCGCAGTGCGAACTCGGCGACTTCGCTCAGTTGAGCGCGGGTGGCGCCGCCGGCGGCCTGCACCGAAAGGCCCCAGATCACGGTAATGATGTAGCGAGCCAGGATCGCGGCATCGGCGCTTGCCGGCAGGTCGGCCTCGGCGATCGCGTGCCCGAAGCGGCGGCGGACCGCGGCCTCGGCCGCAGCCCGAGTCAGGCTGAGTTGCCGCCGAATCGACTCGGCGCCGGGTCCCGAGACCAGCGCCCCCTGTACGAGCAAACAGCCGTCGGGGTGGCGCGGGTTCATGGCCATGTCGATCGCGCCGCGGAACAGCGCTTCGGCAGCGCGGCGTGCGGTCGGTTCTTGCAGGGCTCGCGGCAGGTAGGAAGCCGGCTTTTCGAGATAGCGATCGAGGGCTTTGTGGAACAGGGCTTCCTTATTGCCGAAAGCGGCGTACAGACTGGGCATATTCACGCCCATCGCCCCGGCCAGCGACGCGCCTTCGTAGCCATGCCGCCAGAAGATCAACAGCGCCGCATCGAGTGCCGCATCGAGGTCGAATTTTCTCGGCCGCCCTCGGGGCATCCACCGCTTCCTCTCGCCCCGTCAATTATTTATCGAGTGCTACATTATACAGCTTGACAGGCGAACCGTGATGGCGACCGAAACCGAAAGCGGCGATTCGAACGCCGCTGGATCCGCGCCCGACAAGCCGCATGGTTATCGAAAACGACCGTCAAACTCGCCTGCCAAGAAAATCGCTTTTTCGTTAGACTAGCCTACGGGCGGTTTGAAGCGCCGCAACCAAGCTGGCGGCTCGCACGGCTCGATCCCTGCTTCCCGTACTTTTGTAACCGTCGCCCTTTATGCCGTATCCCGATCTGGATGGTTTTCTGGGAACGCGCGCGTCGTTGATGCTCGACGTGGTCTTTCTGGCGATGTTCGCCGTCTTGCCCGTCATGGCGTGGAGCATCTATTTGGTCAAGTTCCGGCGACGGTACCTGCTGCACAAGCGGATTCAGCTTGCCTTGGGCCTGGTGCTGCTGGTCGCCGTCGTGCTGTTCGAGGGCGATATGCGCGTCCATGGCTGGGCGGAGCGCGCCAAACCTTCGCCTTATCACGAGACCTGGGTTCCCTGCTCGCTTTACATTCACCTGCCGTTCGCCGTTTCGACGGCCATCCTCTGGCTCGTCGTGACGATCCGCGCGGTGCGGCGCTTTCCCTGCCCGCCCGAGCCCAACCAGCACAGCCGCTCGCACGTGGTCTGGGCCAAGCTGGCGGCGATCGACATGCTCTGCACCGCCCTGACCGGTTGGGTCTTTTATTGGCTGGCGTTCGTGGCCGGCTAGCAACCTGCCGGCTTTGCTTTCACCAACCGCCGACAGCCGGGGGTGGCTGGCGGCAGAGCCCAGGCGATGCCCCAGCGCACTGGGGCTTCGCCCGGCCCAGATCCAGAAGCTCGCTATCTGGACATGCAGCAATTCACGGCTGCCAAAGCGCTTGTCACGACCCTTGGTACGGGCTGACCTTGGCCACGGCTTTGCCGCCGGAGGCGGCGACGCGGTTGATCGCGTTAAGGAACGCTTTGGCGCTGGCCTCGATGCTGTCGGTCGAAACGCCGCGGCCGCGGTAGATCTGGCCGCGATGGGCGACTTCGACCGTCACCTCGGCCTGGGCGTCCTTGCCCACGGTTACGCTGTGGACGCGGAAGTCCTTGCAGACCACCTCGATGCCGGTGATCTGTTCGATTGCCAGAAACAAGGCGTCGAACGGCCCGTCGCCGGTACAGACTTCGCGGGTGATTTCTTCCTCGCCCCGCTTGAGCGTGAGGGTCACCTTCGGCACGGCGCCGGTGGCCGCCGCCAGCGTGTAGCGGCTGATCGACCACATCTCGCCGGTTTCGCGAATCTCTTCGTCAATCAGCGCGGCGATGTCGGCGTCGTAGACTTCTTTCTTCTTGTCGGCCAGGGCCTTGAATTGCACGAACAGCGTTTGCAGTTGCTCCGCCGAAAGGCTATAGCCCAGCGCCTTGACCCGATCGCCGAGCGCGGCCCGGCCGCTGTGCTTGCCCAGCACCAGGTCGGTCTGCGCGAGGCCGACGTCTTCGGGCCGCATGATCTCGTAGGTCGAACGCTCTTTGAGCATGCCGTCCTGGTGAATGCCGGCTTCGTGGGCGAAGGCGTTGCGGCCGACGATCGCCTTGTTGCGCTGCACCTGAATGCCCGTGATGTTCGAGACCAGCCGGCTGGCGGGCACGAGCCGCTGGGTGACGATGCCGGTCGTGCAGTGGTAATAGTCTTGCCGCGTGCGCATGGCCATCACGGCTTCTTCGAGCGAGCAATTGCCGGCCCGCTCGCCGATGCCGTTGATCGTACACTCGATCTGCCCGGCGCCGTTCTCGACGGCCGATAGGCTATTGGCGACGGCCAGCCCGAGATCGTTGTGGCAATGGATGCTGATCACCGCGCGATCGATGTTCGGCACGCGCTCGCGCAGCGTGCGGATCACGCGGCCCATGTGGGCCGGGGTGGCGTAGCCCACCGTGTCGGGAATATTGACGGTCGTGGCGCCGGCGTTGATGGCGGCCTCGACGACTTCGCAAAGAAAGTCGGGCTCGGTGCGGGCGGCGTCTTCGGGCGAGAACTCGATGTCGGAGCAATAGCCCGCCGCGCGGCGCACGCCGGCCACGGCTCGCTCGATGATTTCCTCTTTGCCCATCTTGAGCTTGAACTCGCGATGGATGGCGCTGGTGGCCAGAAAGACGTGAATCCGCGCCCGCTCGGCGTGCTTGAGCGCCTCCCAGGCCCGGTCGATGTCCTGGTCGTTGCAGCGGGCCAGGCCACAAATGGTCGAGCCTCGCACGCTCTCGGAGATCTGCTTGACGGCCTCGAAATCGCCTTGCGAAGCGATCGGAAAGCCAGCCTCGATAATGTCGACGCCCAAGGCGACCAGCGCCTGGGCGATTTCGAGTTTTTCGGGGATGTTCATGCTGGCGCCCGGCGATTGCTCGCCGTCGCGCAGCGTCGTGTCGAAGATAGTAATGCGTCGCGTTTCGCTCATCGGTCGATGGTCCTGTATTCGAGTGCTTGATTTGATTCTACCCTGTCTGCAGGCCGGTCCTAGACCGGCCCGGGTAGCGCCAACCGCGCCCTCGTCGGCAGCAGGCCGCGCCGGCGGTTGGGCGGCACGGCGCCGGCGGAAAACAGGCGAAAATCGAACGGCGAGTGCATTGCAGGAGCTTTTCCGAGTAGGTCAGGCTTTCCAGCCTGACGCCCACCGTAGGTCAGGCTTTCCAGCCTGACGGCCGTCAGGCTGGAAAGCCTGACCTACTTAAAGCCTGACCTACTTGCAGTTGACCAAACAAAAAACCCCAAAGCCCGGTGGCAGGCTGTGGGGTTCGTGAGTTTCGCGTTTTTGCGGTCGAGTCGTTTCGCGTGCGAACCCTAAGCCTTGCGCTGGCGAAGCGCTAGCAACAACCAAGGCAGTCGGGCGGCTAAGGGCACGGCGTAAACTTTCGAGAGCAAATGTTCCAAAAATCAGGCGGCAATCGCCAATCCTGAAACGGCAACTCTAGCAGGGGTTCGCGCCGCGGTCAAGTTCGCCGCTCGGCGGGCGCAAGTAGATCGGTCGGAGTGGAGACTGTAGGGAACACCCTCCGCGGCGTTCCGGGAAGCGCGAGTCGACGCAGTTTCCGCTTTTCTC
>DATKRK010000430.1:0-15362 GCA_035532215.1 Pirellulales bacterium
GGGGGTGGGCGCCCGGCCCGCCCTTAAAAAACGTCGGGGGTGGGCGCCCGGCCCTCCCTTACAAAACGCCGGGCGAGGGCGCCCGGCCCTCCCTTACAAAACGCCGGGCGAGGGCGCCCGGCCCTCCCTTACAAAACGTCGGGCGAGGGCGCTCGGCCCTCCCTTACGAAAACGCCGGGCGAGGGCGCCCGGCCCTCCCTTTCGGAGAAATCATGAGTCGAATCGAAACTTCGCATGCCGTGCGTTCGCCAGGACTCCTTCACGCCTGGCTCGCGGTCGTTGTCGCGGCAACGACATTTTGCTCCACAACGCCAGTCGCCGCCGCAACCCCCAAGCCCGCCAAACGCCCGAACGTGCTGGTGATCCTGGCCGACGATCTCGGCCGGGGCGAGTATTCGGCGTTCGGCACGAAGGACGTCCGCACGCCGAACATCGACCGGCTGTTTCGCGAAGGAACGGCCTGCGACAACTTCTTCGCCAATAGTTGCGTCTGTTCGCCCACGCGGGCGGCGCTGCTGAGCGGCTGCTATCCCGATCGCGTCGGCGTGCCCGGCGTGATTCGCGACAAACCGCAAGACTCGTGGGGCTACCTGGCGCCGCACGCGACGCTGCTGCCCAAGCCGCTGAAGCAAGCCGGCTATCACACGGCCATCGTCGGCAAGTGGCACCTGGGCTACGAGTCGCCCAACACGCCGAACGACCGCGGCTTCGATTTTTTTCACGGCTTTCTGGGCGACATGATGGACGACTATTACACCCATTTGCGCAACGGCAAGAACTTCATGCGCCGCAACCGCGAAGTGATCTCGCCCGAGGGCCACGCCACCGATCTGTTCACCGACTGGGCCTGCGCCTATCTCGACGAGCGGGCCAAGGCCGACGCGCCGTTTTTCTTGTATCTGGCCTACAACGCCCCGCACGACCCGATCCAGCCGCCTGAAGAATGGCTGGCCAAAGTGCGGCGCCGCGAGCCCAAGATGTCGCCGAAGCGGGCGCCGCTGGTGGCTTTGATCGAGCACCTCGATTCCGGCATCGGCCAAGTGCTCGATACGCTCGACCGCACCGGGTTGACCGAGAACACGCTCGTCATTTTCACCTCCGACAACGGCGGCGTGTTGAACCACGAGGCCAACAACGGCCCGTGGCGCAGCGGCAAGACGCACATGTACGAGGGAGGCTTGCGCGTGCCGATGGCCGCGCGCTGGCCCGGCCGCATCGCCGCCGGCGGGCGCACCGGCGGCCATTGGCTGTCGATGGATCTGTTTCCCACGATTTTGGAAGCCTGCGGCGCCGAGCCGGTCGCGGGCATTGACGGCGCCAGCTTGCTCGGCGCCTTGACCGGCGGCGACGAGAAATCGCCCGAGCGCGATCTGTACTTCGTCCGCCGCGAAGGGGGGCTGGCCTATTGCGGCAAGACGATCGAGGCCTTCCGCCGGGGCGACTGGAAGCTCGTGCAAGACAGCCCCTTTGCGCCGCTGGAGCTTTACAACCTGGCCGACGATCCGCTGGAAACCAAAAACCTCGCCGGCAGCCATCGCCCGATGCTCGAAAAGCTCGCGGCCGGGCTGCGCGTCCAAGTGCAACGCGGCGGGGCGGTGGCATGGCAGGCGGAGAAGTGATTGAACCGGAACTCGGCCGAGGTCAGCAAGGCCCAGGTCAGATCGCGGGCGGCGGCGCGGTCTGTGGAGCGAATTGGCTCTGCTCAACCGCGCCAGCGGTTTTTTTGCCGGTCTCCGGCCCGACGTTTGAAATCAGGCGCCTTAGGGCGACTCTGCTGTAATCGAAAAGGCTGCGGCCTCAGGCGACGAGTTTTCAAGCCGAGCGGCGCCTCGCGCCGATAACCAGCGCCGAGCGTGCAGGTTTTTACGATTTTAGCAGCCGCCGTCAAACGCCATGAGATTCTGCGCGCTGATTGCAATGCTGGCGGCAATCTCGACGCTGGCCGCCCAGCTTGCCGGCGCCGCCGAGCCGCCGGATTCGGGCCGCTTGGCGCAACGTTCGTCCAGGCGGAGTTCGCCCGTGCGCCTCTCGGCCGCTCAGCCGCCCTCGATGGCGAGCCCGTCGGCGACGCCGGGGGAACCGGAGGAGATCCAAGAGGAGGCGGAGATGCCCCAGCGCATCACGCCCGAAGAAGAGCGGCCGGCGATGGAAGCCTATAAGCGTCTCTATTACGACAACGATTTCTCGTATCTGAACGATCCGTCGAATCGGGAATTCTACCTGGGAGACGTGTTCAAGCAACGTCCCGTCGGGCGCCGCGGGATGCTCGACCTGGGCGGCGAGTACCGCCTGCGCGGCCACCATGAATTCAATCTGCGCGGCCGCAACCTGACCGGCCAGAGCGACGACTTCGTCCTGCAGCGGACGCGATTCTACGGCAATCTGAAGTTGGATGATGGTGTGCGGCTGTATGGAGAAGGGCTCGATTCCGCTACTTCGTTCCAAAGGCACGCGCCGCTGACGACCGAGGAGAACGGCATCGAGGCGCTCAACCTGTTCGCCGACCTGCGGTTGGTCGACGGCGAACGGGGCGAGTTTTGGGGGCGCGTCGGCCGGCAAGAATTGGCCTTCGGCCAGGAACGGCTCGTTTCGCCCGCGGAATGGAACAACATCTTGCGCACGTTCGACGGCGCCAGACTCTTCTGGCGAGGCCGCGACTGGAATATCGACGCGTTTTGGGTGCGTCCGGTAGCCTTCGGCGCTTTGCCGAAGCGTCAATTGCGCCCTGACCACCTGGATGTCACTCAAGATTTCTACGGCGTCTGGAGCACCTACGAGCCGACGCCCGCGCTCGAAGAGGTCCAGGAGGAGGCGGAGGCGATCCGGCCCGGCGCCGCAAAACACACGTTCGATTTCTACTACTTGGGCCTGACGGTTTACGATGCGCCAATTTCGGCGGCTTATCCCGTCGGCGCCAATTTTCAGACGTTCGGCTCGCGCTGGCAGGGACGCCAGGGGAACTTGTTGTGCGAACTCGAAGGCGCGTATCAGTTCGGCCGCTACGGCTCGGCCTTGCAGTCGGCCGGCATGACGGTCTCGGGAATCGGTTACGAATTCGCCAAATCGCGCTGGGCGCCGGAATTCTGGGTCTATTACGACTGGGCCTCGGGCAACGCCAACCCCGGCGGCTCGACGCACGGGACGTTCAACCAACTCTTCCCCTGGGGGCACCGCTATTTCGGTTTCATGGATCTGGTGGGCCGCCAGAACATCCGCGACCTGAATCTCCAAGCGAGCGCCTCGCCGACCGAGAAAATCAATCTGCTGCTCTGGTATCACGTCTTTCATCTCGCCCAAGCCCGCGACGCGCTTTATAACGCGGCCGGGACGCCGATCCGCATTTCGCCCAGCGGCGCGGCAGGGACTTACGTAGGGCAAGAATTGGATTTGTTGTGCCAGATCGTCGTCAACCCGCGCGCCGACGTGGTCTTCGGCTACTCGCACTTTTTTTCCGGCAGTTTCGTCAAGGCCACGAACCCGCCCGGCGTCAGCGGAAACGCGGACTTCTATTACTCGCAGTGGACCTGGCGATTTTAGCATCGCGAACACGCCCATTCGTAGGTCGGGCTTTCCAGCCTGACGGACGTCAGGCTGAAAGCCTGACCTACGTTTTCATCGCTGCGATTAGCCCGCCAACTGTCGCCGGGCCGGCCGATCGGTTAGATTTTGCTGCATGCGGTTAATGCTCCTGATTTCCGACTCCTGACTCCCCTGCACATGACCGAACGCCGCCCGCTGGGAACGACCGACCTGACTGTTTCGCCGATCGCGTTGGGCTGCTGGCCGATCGCGGGCATCACGAGCATCGACGTGACCGAGGCCAACAGCCTGGCCACGATCGGACGCTGTTTCGATTTGGGCATTAACTTTCTCGATACGGCCTATTGCTATGGCCGCGACGGCGAGAGCGAGCGGCTGATCCGCCGGGCCCTCGGCTCGCGGCGCGACGAGATGGTGATCGCCACCAAAGGAGGCATCCATTGGGGGCCCGACGGCAAGCAAGTCAAAGACGGCCGACCCGAGACGCTGAAACGGCAGTGCGATGAAAGCCTGCGACGCTTGGGGACCGATCGCGTTGAGTTGCTCTACCTGCACGCACCCGATCCGAACGTGCCGGCGGCTGAATCGGCCGGCGCCTTGAAGGAACTGATGGAGGCCGGCAAGACGCTGAGCGTCGGGCTGTCGAACGCCACGCTCGCGCAGCTCGAAGAGTTCGCCGCCGTTTGCCCGCTGGCGGCGTTTCAGCCGCACTACAACATGCTGCAGCGCGAGATCGAAGCCGACACGCTCCCCTGGTGCCAGGCGCATGGCGTTTCGGTGATGGTCTATTGGCCGCTGATGAAGGGCCTGTTGGCCGGCAAGCTGCCGCGCGATCACGTGTTCGCCCCCGGCGACGGCCGGGCCAAGTACCCGATGTTCCAGGGCGAGGAATGGCGGAAGACGCAGGACCTGCTCGACGAGTTGCGGGCCATCGCGGCCGATGCTCGCCGCACGGTGGCTCAACTGGTCATCAATTGGACGATCCACCGGCCGGGGATTACCGTGGCGCTGTGCGGCGCCAAGCGGCCCGACCAGATCGAGGAGAACGCCGGGGCGCTCGGCTGGCAGTTGAGCGAAGCGCAGCGGGCGCGGATCGACGCGGCGATCAAGCGTCGCGGCACGCCGGCGTCGCGCTCGGCGGTCTAGCAAGTTCGGAGGGCGGACGGCGGAAGTCTGAGAAGAGCGCGTCCGTTCGCGTTGGCAACCAGATAGGGCCTGCGATGACTTCGGTGTTGATTACCGCGTTCGAGCCTTACGACCGTTGGCCGGAGAATTCGAGCTGGCTCTGCTTGCGGGAGCTGACGCGCGAGCGGCCAACCGCGCCGGCGATCACGACGCGGCGCTACCCGGTCGACTTTCAAGCGGCCAAGGAAAAGCTGGCGCAGGATCTGAAAGCGAATTACGACTACGCCATTCACCTGGGGCAGGCCCCGCGAAGCACGGCGATCCGTCTCGAAGAAATCGGGCTGAATCTCGGCGGCGTTCACTCCGAGCCGCTGCGTCCGCTGGTCGCCGAAGGGCCGGTCGCTTATCGCAGCGAGTTGCCGCTAGACGACTGGGCCGCGAAACTCCGCCAGGCCGGCATTCCTGCGCAGGTCTCGCACCATGCGGGCACTTACTTGTGCAACGCGATGCTCTATTGGTCGCACTACTACAGCCAGCAGTTCGCCCTCTGCACTCGTTCCGCGTTCCTGCACTTGCCGCTCGACGTTTCGCAAACGCTCGTCGAGCGCGACGAGCCGCCCAGCCTGCCCGCCGCTGTTTCGGCGGCGGCGGTGCGACTGATTTTGGAAGAGCTGCGATAGCGGATCGGAAAAAAGCAGTAGGGAACGCCCTCTGCGGCGTTCCAGAAGGCGGCAGTACCGAATCGAGCCCGCTTCAGGGGGAACGACACGGAGGGCGGTCCCTACAGAAAGGATGCGGCTGAATGCGAGAAACTGCTCTGGACAAATCTTCGCCTCGCGAAGTCAAATACCGCCGCGGGGCGTCCTCATGGCAGGAGTATTCGCGATGCGTATCAAGTATCTACTTGCGGCAGCGGCGTTGGCGATCGTCTCGTTGTCGGTCTTTTGGAAAAGCCATTGGCTCGAAGCGGCCCAAGAGCCGGTCTTATTCAAGCCGTCTACCCGCGTCGCCCTCGTCGACATGACGAGAGTATTTGCGGAACACGTGGAGTTCAAAAAGCAGATCGAGATGATGCGGCGCGAGGTCGAAGAGGCGGAAAACAAGCTCAAGACCCGCAAGGAAGAGATCGAACAGGCTCAGGCCGCCGTGAAAAAGTTGCCGGCGGGAAGCGTAAAGCGGACCGAGGCCGAGCAGCGGCTGCTCCTCGAACAGCAAACGCTGCAGGCCGACGTCAATTTGCAAAAAGCGAAATTCATGGAGCAAGAGGCCCGGATCTACCTCGAAGTCTACGAAAGCGTATTAGCGATCATCGATGCCTACGCCACCGAACAAAAAATCGATCTGGTCGTGCGATTCAACGGCGATCCTATTGACGATCGCCAAAACCTGCAGAACGTCATGCAACGGCTCAACCGGCAGGTCCTTTTTCACCAAAAAGGAATCGACATCACCGACGAGATCGTGCGGCGAGCGAACGCCAAATAACTTCGTCGCGCGTCACTGCAGCACGGCCAGAATCTCGTTCTCGCTCATAATCAACAGCTCCTCGCCGTCGACCACGACTTCCGAGCCGGCGTAGCTGCTGAAGACGACGCGGTCGCCATTCGCGGAACGCCACGGAGTTCATGCATTGGACATGACCTCGATATAGGGATCGCTCTTTAGAATCTGAAGAGCCTTGGCCCTGGTCAAGGGACTCGCGCTGGGGCCTTTGGCGCGAAATGACATCAAAACGCCCGGGGCGCCGATAACCGGCTTCGGTTCGGTCGTGCGGATGCCCTTTTGATTGTTCAAGGCGTCGCGCACGTAGCCGGCGTCCGACGAGCCGCCATGGAGAAGAACTTCAACGGCTCCATTCGCCATCTGCCTGATCTTATGAACTCTGATTCGGGCTCCGACAGTTTCGAATTCCGCGGGCGTTACCCCCGCGATCATCAGAACCTTTCTTCGCTCGTCTTGCGAAAGCGGAGCCGCGCTAAGAACCTCGTCGATTTTCGTCTGCCGGTCCAGCGCCGACATATCTTCGAACAGGCGCGAGACGACGATTCCCGAGATTCCGTCGTCGTCGTCCAGGCGGACATACTCGGGCTTGAGCGCGCGAAACAGAGCATCTACTATTTTTTCTTTAGCTGCCACAACATCACCCCGTGGTTGATCACCGTTTGCGCGGCGTCGAGAAAATCCATCGCATGCTTTTTCACAGGATCTCCTTTGATCCCGTGCAGACGGCTCGCCTTGTGCAGAAAGGTCTTCAGGCTTGCCTCGGAAGCGAAACGCAGATTGTTGTGCCAGAGAATGACGACTTCGTTCATCGCCGCTCGAAGCTTTTTCCCTTGGTCGTTGATCGCTTCCTCAGAGGCGCCCTTCTGACGCAAGGAATCATAATCGATTCTCAACAACCCGCTCGCTCTGAGTAGTTCGGAGAGGTCATGTCGTCCCTCGAAGCTTGAGTCATCCGCCCAGCGAAACGCTCGCAAGAGCGACTCGACCGCCAAACCGCCGCAGTAAATTGCAAGCGCGTATGCTGCTCCGCCTTGATAAATACTACGTGCTTGCTGCATCGGTTCCAAGCTGACTTGGTAGTATTGATCTGCCCTGAATTGCATCGTGTTTCCCGCTGGGCTTCGCTGCTACGCCACGAACCTCTCACTGCAGCACGGCCAGAATCTCGTTCTCGCTCATGATCAACAGCTCCTCGCCGTCGACCACGACCTCCGAGCCGGCGTAGCTGCTGAAGACCACGCGGTCGCCTTCGCTCACTTGGGGCTCGGCGCGGTCGCCGTTGGCCAGCAGACGACCGTCGCCGACCGACAACACCCGGCCTTCGCGCGGCTTTTCGCGCGCCGCTTCGGGCAGCACGATTCCGCCCGTCGTCTTTTCCTCCGCCGTCAGCCACTGGACCACCACGTTCTCCCCCAAGGGAACGATCTTCATCGTTTTGAAACTCCTGCGCCTTGCACGGGCCCGCCGTTGCGCCGTCGCAACGAGTCGCCGGCAATCAAGGTTCTCATAACCGTAGCTTTTCGATCGGCGATTCTGGCACGACGCCGGGCTGGGTTCAAGCGCCGGGGCGTTTTCCCAGGGGGCGACTTGCCGAGGCGGCGACAAATTGCTTGTCTTTTGCCCGCCGGAAGGCTATCCTGCCAAACGGCTCCGCGAGGCGCCGATTGAATTGACATCCGTTTGATTTGGCGACAGATTGACCAGGCGCCGGGGCAAGAGACGTCTGCCCGCGCATCCGTGATCGACCGTCGCGCCGAGCGAGCCTATGCGGTTCCGGCGCTGGCCTGCTCTGCTTTGAAATCGCATCTGGGAATGGTCTGCGGCCGATCCTTGGCTTGCCGGGCATAGTCCCCAGGCCCTGCGCCCTGTGTTGGCTGGCGAAGGCGCCGTCGCTGGTCACCTGTCATCTGTCGCCGCTTTGGCCGCCTCCTTCTCCCGCAGAGGAGGCGGCCTTTTTATTGCCGCCCACGGCTGCCAGGCCATCAACGCCAAAAACGTCATCCAGGCCGCCAAGGCCGCCGCCGCGATCGCCAACAGCCAAGGGCGTCGCTTGAACGGTCGCGGTTCGAACCGCCGGTCGAAGGCCGAGTCGCTTGCTTTTCGCTCAACCGTGGATGAGAGCCGGGTCGCGGTCGGAGGAGTGCGTTTGGTCATCGAGTGGCGCCGCGCGCGTGCTGAAGAGTGAGGGCGTCGCCGCGTCCGAGATTACGGGCGCTTGATCTGAAAGCTCTGGGTCAGGCCGGTGTCGAAATCGAACACGTCGTCGAAATCCTCGCGGCGGTCTTCCTTGGTTTTGCGCATCTGACCGATGCGGATCAGGTTGAACACGATCTCGCCGAAATCGCCCGTCGCGTAGACGCCCCAACTGTTCAACACGCATTTGGCCATGTAACCGTACTGCTCCAAGGCGTACTGTCGGATCGCCTCGCAAAGCTGCTGGCCGGTCAGGTGTCGCTCGCCCGCCGAGCCTTCTTCGCCGGGCTCGCCTTCGCCTTCCTCGCTGGCGCGAACCGTTCCCATGCCGAGCGCCTTGTGGGCATAGCCCAAGGCGTCGAAAACGAAAGCGTAGGCTTCGATCTTATAGCGCCGGTCCTGACGCAGGAGGTCGCTGAGTTCTTGAGCGGGATCGGCCATCTTGCTTCTTGCGGCTGGGTCCGAGCGTCGCCGTCTGGAGCGACGCCGGCGCCCGGTTCGGGGCTGGAAAACTGGGGCGGGCGATCGGCGGCGCAGCACGCCGCGGACCATTGCGTTGCGGATTGTCTAACGACTGCTCTTCAGGAATGCTTGGTTGGGGACGAGTAACCGGCGCCGTTGGCGCCGCGGCCGAGCACCGTGAGCACCTCGGACGCGTCGATCAGCACCCGGCGATGGTCTTCGGTCTCGACCAGCAGTTGACTGGCCAGGATTTCGTGAGCCAGCACCCGTGCACGACCGCCGGAGGTGATCACGTCGGCGCCGAGCGGAGGCAGCTCTTTCTGTAGTTTCTCGTAGGTGTCGTACTCGTAACGCAGGCAACATTTCAGCCGGCCGCAGCGGCCGGAGATCTTGGTGGGATCGAGCGTGGCTTTTTGCAGCTTGGCCATTTTCATCGAGACGGGCGGCATTTCCGAGAGGTGCGTGTTGCAGCACACCGGCTTGCCGCAATCGCCGTAATCGGCCAACAGCTTGGCTTCGTCGCGCACCCCGATCTGCCGCATCTCGATTCGCGTCTGGAACTCGGCGGCCAGCCGCTTGACCAGCTCGCGAAAGTCGACGCGGTTTTCGGACAGATAATACACCACCACCCGCTCGCCGCCAAAAACGTGCTCGATATCGACCAACTGCATCGGCAGGTTCATTTCGGCAATGAGCTGCTCGCACGTTTCGTGCTCGCTGCGCTCCTGCTCGTGCATGCGCGCGAGTTCGTTGCAGTCTTCGAGCGTCATCTGCCGCAAGACCTGCCCTTTTCGGGGGTCCTGTAATTGGCCGACCGCCTGATCGGTCGCTTCGCACAGCACTTCGCCCGCTTCCAGCCCGCGATCGGTCCGGGCAATGACCTGCGCCCCGCGTACGAGCACCTCTCCCCGGCTGGTCGTAAAGACCCCCAGGGCTCGCATGACACCGCAACGGACGACGTACTTGGGCATGTAAGGCTCGAGGCAGATCGGAGAGGAGCAGGCAGGCTTACAGGGCGTGCAACCGCCAATAAACCATGTCGGCAGTATAACTTGCGAGAATTACTCAGAGAAGTGCCCTTCGGACGCAGACTCGGTTTCGCGGCCCAAGCGTTGACACGTTCAATTTGAATGTTATCATCACGTTCAAATTGAACGTGTTCGTCGCGAGCCATGCGCTATGACGCCCTTGCCGCCGCTGCCGAAATCGGAACTGGAAATCGCCCGCTTAGTCTGGGATTTGGGGCAGGCGACGGTGCGGCAGGTGGCCGATGCCCTGCCCAGCGATCGGAAGCTCGACTTCTTTACGGTGCAGACTTATCTGCGCCGGCTTGCGGCGAAGGGGTATCTGGCAGTCGAACGCGAAGGACGAGCCAACGTTTATCGTCCGCGGGTTCGCCCCAAGCGCGTGCTCAAGGAAATCGTCGATTCGTTTCTCAACCAGGCGTTTCAGGGCCAAGCGATGCCGCTCGTGCAGCACCTGGTTGAAGAGCACCGTCTTTCAGAGCAGGAAATCGTGGAACTGAAACAAGCGCTCGACCGGCTTTCGGAGTGATCCCATGTTCTCGCACAAAGGCTCGCGGAGTTGGCGTATCGGCAGTCGTGGCAATTGGCCCTCGCCGCGGGCATCGTCTGGGCATCGCTGGCCTGCCTGGGGAAGTCGCGTCCGCACTTGAAGTATCTGCTCTGGGGCGCCGTGCTGGTCAAGGCCATGACGCCTCCCCTCTGGGCCAGTTCGGCCAGCCTGTTTGGCGGCGCCGAATCTTTCGTTGGCCGCTTCGAACCGGCATCGACGCCTGTTGCCGAGTCGCCGAGCGGCGCAAACGCGGCGATCGTCGCGCCGCGCCGGGCGGAATCGTCGGCGAATCGATCAAACGGCGACGTCGATGCCAGCGCGGCGGCAGCGCCGTACGCGAGTTGGGCCGTACTTGGTTGCATCGCGTGGGGCGTTGGCGCCGCGATGCTGGCCTGCGGCCTGATGTGGCGATACGCCCGGCTCATTCGCGAGATGCAGCAAGCCGCCGTCGACGTTCCGGACGATTTGCGGCGCGAAGTTGCCGAGCTTGGCGCCCGTTTGGGACTTGCGCGGCCGCCTCGCATTTTTTTGACGACTGCCGGCGTAGGCCCTGCCGTGGCCGGTGTTTTCGCGCCCAAACTAATCCTGCCCGCCGAGCTTTGGCGAACCATGTCTCCGGCCGATCGGCGGATGGTCCTGACGCACGAATTGCTGCACCTAGTGCGTCGAGATCCGCTGGCCGCGGCGCTGCAAACGTGCGTGTAGATCGCGTGGTGGTTCCACCCGGCGGTCTGGCTCGCGTCGCGAGAGTTTTCCGCCGCCCGCGAGCTTTGCTGCGACGCCGAGCTGTTGTCGCGCGAGACATCGACGCCGGCGGAATACGCCCGTTGTCTGTTGCGCGTGGCGATCCACCAGGCCCAGGCGGCATTGGCGCCGCTGGGGCTGGTGTTGCCATCGGCGGCCGGAACCAAAACGCGGGTGGCATGGATCACTTCGCCGGCGGCCCGCTTTTGCCCGCGCACGCCGTGGTCGGCCTGGGGCGCCGCCGCGATCTTGCTGCTGGTCTTGCTTCCTTCGCATCCGCCTCGGCCGCTCGCCGGGGCTGCGGCCGCCGAGCCGCCTCGTTCCGATCGCGGCCAACCGGACGAAAAGACTGCGCAGAACAAGGACGTCGCCGAGCCGCAGGTTCCAAGCCCCGAATTGATCGCCGTCACCTGGCAGCAAATTGCCGAGAACAACGGCAAGCGAATTGAGCAACCCGTCTGGCGGCCCGACGGGACGCAATTGACTCAAGCTGAAGCGAATCGGCTGCTCGATCAACTCAAATCGTTTCAAACGCACCAGTGGAACAAGGATGAGGAGCTACGGCCCTTGGTGCTGGTGTTTCGCACGTCGCCCAAGATCACGACGGGTTTTGCTGTCGCGGTCGTGAGGGACGATGGACACGCGATCTGGGGCGACGGAAGCGCGAATAATGTCCTGCCAAGCGGACTGGCAAAGTCCGCGTGCGCTCCGCGACGCGAAGAACTTGCGGCATGGCCCGACGAGGTCGGTCTGGACGTCCAGGTTCCGCTCGAGAATCCCCAGATCATCAAGCGGCTGACGGCGATACCCGATGAGCCGGTCGAACTCGCGCCCGGGGTTCGCTGGTACATCGATCACAAACGCGGGATCGACCGCGGTACCGACCCCAAGTCGCCGCCGCGGAGCGGCTTGACTGCCGGCGTGCTGGAAATCGAAGGCGACTCTGTCGCATCGTTGGTCGTTTATGACGCGCGGATTTGGCTGCGCGGCCAGGAGCAGCCGCTCGCCGGAGATTACATAAATATCTTCTGGCCTCGGCCGGGCGTTCAGGCCGCCATCCACGTCAGCCGCCCGATCGACGACGTGCAAAAGATCGAACGCGTCGAGTTCCTCCGGCAGCGGTTTCGGATGGAGCGGATCAAGGGAATCAAAACGCGTCGCGACTTGTTGCCCGGCGAATGACTCTCGCGCGTCGCAGGGCGACGTTTCATGACTCTTCTCTGTTACAGAGAAGAGGAACCCGTAAACGCTGACGATGGAATAGCTTCGCAACGCTGGACCGGTTGGAAACCAAATGGCGCGGCGATTGGGAACGGTTTCCGTCTTCAGCCGAATTTGGGAGGTAATTCTTACCCTCGACGCTTATCGACCGCCTAGCGGCTTGCTTAGCCGGCGTTCGACCTCGGCGACTTCGCTCGGATACTGCTGGCGCAGACGCGCAGTCTCTTGGTCAGCCTCTTTCGTCGGAGAGAGCAACAGAAAGCCGATGGCCGCCCGGCGAATGGGCGCATCTTTCGACTCCAGCCGCCGGCAGAGTTCTACGACTGCGGCCGTCGATTCCCAGTCTTGCCAGCGAGCCAGGTCGACAATCGCCTCGGCCGCGAATTCCTCGCGGGCCAGCAGCCGCCGCATGGCCCGCGCCAACTGCTCGGCGGGGATTTCGCGGCCGTATTCGTGATAGAACCGCAAGGCGGTCATGGCGTGCCGCACGTCGCCCGAGGCGGCCAGTGGAGCGGCCAGGTAGCGCTCTTCGATCAGCTCCAAGCCCGGTTCGCCGGCTGCCAGCAAGTAGCCGCCCAGCACGCCGTCGAAGCCGGCCCGAAAATCGCTGGCCGGCTGATCGATCTGCCGCTTGAGGAATTCCGCGTTCCGCCGCCGCTCGGCAGGATCGCGGGCCAGACCCAGCGCCAAGCCGTAAAACCCCTTGCGCTCTTGCGGTACACGGTCGCTTTCGAGCCAGCCGCGGAACGAGTCCATGGGCAGCTTGTCGGCGACCGCGGCCACCTCGTCGAAGCGGGCGCGGCCGAACTCCCGGTAGGCGTCTTCCGCCAACAGCGGATTGCGATGTTCCAAAAATGGAATGAAATACGGCAACCGCTCCGCGGCCGGCTTTCGCAAAGACGGCGCCCGAGCGACATAGGCATAGCTCAGTTCGTCGAGCGGCGTTTCGCTCCAGTGCAGCCTGCGATCGTCGGAAAAGGCGTCGCGCCGGGCCAAGAGCAACATCAGGCTGCCCGGCTTGAGCGCCGAGCCGGGGGCCGGTTCGGCCACGACGTCCTGCGGCAATTCCAGCGACGCGTTGTTCGACAGTAACTCGTCGCCTTTGAGCGTTTTTTGCAGCCGAAAGCGATGTCCGCCGGGCTTTGCATCCAGCAACTCTGCCAGGGCTGCAATCGCCGACTCGTCGCAGCGCTCGGAAAGGCTCGGCTTCACGGCCGTACAAAACGGGCAGGCAAACGCGGCGCCCGAGAAGATTGACCAGCCTGCGAGCGCGATGAGAAAAAGAGCGGCACAACCTCGCCGCAACCAGGGAAACATGCGGAATGATGCGACGATTTCGAAAAGGAGACGTTGGGATAAGGAGGAGATGGGGAGATGAAGGCAGTTGAAATCGAATAACTTCTTCATCCCCTTATCTCCTCCGCATCCCCCTATCTCCTTCCAAGAAACGTTTATTGGCCCTCGCGGTTTACATTGCCTTACGCAGTTCCACCATTCGGCGGGCAAGCTAACGCACCGACTCGCCGTCGAGGTGATAAATCGCCAGCGCCGTGCCGTCCGGATCTTTGAGTTCCTGGATGCTGAACGTTCCTTCGACCGCCACCGGATAGAGATTGAAGTCGGTCGATTTGCCGGGCTTCATCTCGACGACAATGCAATCGTACAACGCGGCGCCAGGGCCGAAGCAGCACGACAAGTTGTCGCGCACCAAGACGAACTGCGTCAGCCCGGTTTGCTGAAAGCTCGGCAGAATAAAACCGCGAATGCGGATCGGTTTGCCGGCCAGCTTTTCGATCTTCTCGGTCAACATCGACCGCTTGAACGCCTCGTCGGGCTGAATATCGAACTTGATGTCGTCGAAGGTGATGTCGGCGGTCGCCGCCGGGCGGGCTTCGGCGGCAGGCTTGGCCGGCGCGGTTTCTGCTGCTGCGGCAACGTTACCGGCCGCAGTCGGAGGAGTTTCATCGTCTGCCGTTGGCCGCACTTCGTCCTGCGGCGCGGCTTTCGCCGGCACTGGTTGCGTTTTATCCGCCGAAACGGCGGAGGCCGAGTTCGACGAAGACGCCATCGCCGGAGCGTGCGAGTCGCTGCAGCCGGCGAGCCAAGTCGCACAGCTCAAAACGAGCCACAGCGCACCAGCCGCTTGCCGTTCGATATTATACTGTGCCCGGTTAAGAATGAGACGTGCGTTGGTCGTGGGGCGGCCTTCCAGGCCGCCGACCATTGACGGCCTGGAAGGCCGCCCCACATGCCGCCCAAGCGTCTCGTTGGCGCCCGCGTTCGATATAAGTGCGTCGGCCATCCGCGCCCCGCTCATCGGATATAGTCCGCGTCGAGCTGATACACCACCGGTCCCAGCCCGTGCATGCCGCTGCTGGGCGAAACGTGGAACGTACCGGCCAGCTTGATGACGCGCATGTTGAATTCGGCCGACAATTTGCCTTCCAACTTGACCAGGATCATGTCGGTCAGCTTGGGATCGCCGCCGAAGCAGCACTGGCCCTTGTCGCGGACCAAAACGAATTCCTTCAACCCGGTGGTATGCCCGCCGCCGCTGGGCTGATAGACGTAGCCCTTGATGAACACCTTTTTGCCGTCGAGCTTTTCGGCGCCGGGCGGCACGAGCTGGTTGGGCGTGCTCGGATCGGGCTGCAGCATGTCGTAGTTGATACGCTCGTGGTCGGGCGGCACTTCGGTGGCATAGACGTAGCTGTGCCAACTGATGCCGCCGGCGAGGAAGGCCATCGACAGCACGCTGCCGACGAGCGCGAACTTTTCGCCCGTATACTCGGCAGGGTTGGCCCGAATCTTCTTCAACGCCATCGCCCCGGTAATGATGCCCACGACCGGCAATGCGCAGAGCATCCAATCCAGCAGGGCCGAAACCGAAAGCAAGCCGACCACCCCGCTAACCACGGCCAGTGAACTCAGAACGCGATATCGAGCGTAATCGCCGAAATCGGCGGCCGGGGCCGGTTGTTCCAGTTCAATGCTCATCG
>DATKRK010000431.1:0-4218 GCA_035532215.1 Pirellulales bacterium
AGCACTTCAAGGGCTTCATCGGACAATTCTCGGCCGTCGGGCAATGCAATAGCCATAATTGCCGCCTATCACTTCACTTACATATGTTTCGGATCTGTTTCCGGTAATGCTGTCGTGCAATTTACGTGCCGGGGTAATAACGAATGCGAAGCAAGCGATTGCTTCGCTGCCGATTGAACTTGAGTAGCGGGCGGCTCAATCTTGAAATGCCGCATGGCCGGCGTCGCCCCCGGACACGATGTAGGCCACCAGGTCGAGAATTTCTTCCTGGGTCAACGGGGCCAACAGCCCGGTCGGCATCGGCGAAACCTTGGAGGGCTCGATGCTGGCCACTTCTTTGCGGTCGACGGCCGTTTGCTGGTTGGGATCGGTCGGGTCGGTGTTGATCATGATCGTGTCGCCGTTGAGATTCACGATCATGCCCTGAAACACCTCTTCGTCGTTGGTGACGACGACCATCGACACGAATTGTTCGTTGATCTCCTTGTTCGGATTGACGATCTGGTCGAGCAGGTCGCGCGGCGCGTAGCGGCGGCCGGCGCTCGATAGATCGGGGCCGGTCATGCCCCCTTCGTTATTGAAACGGTGGCAGGCGAAGCAGGCCGCCGCGCCGAACATCTTGCGGCCGTTTTCGAAGTTGCGCTGCTTCAAACCCGTCTGCGCGGCGTGCGCCAAATCGTCGAGCTGCCACTCGGTCTTCGGCCGGCCGGCGAAATAGGTCGACAACCCTTCGAGCGGCGACTTTTTCACCGGCTTCTCGGCCAAGACCTCGCTGAGGGCCGCCTGCTCTTCGTGGCTGAGATTGGCGACCGCATCGTTGCGAATGAACTCGATGAATTTGTCGAAGCTCGCTCCGCCGCGCATGCTGCCGGCGGCTTTGTTCAACCAGCGAAAATAGGCCGTGCGGCTTTCGGTCGTCCAACCGGTCTTCAGCACCCGCATCGAGCGGGCGTATTCGATTTGCTCCTCTTGCGTCGGCGCGGTTTCGATCAACTTCAAGGCCTTGGCCGCGGCCGTCGGCGACTGAAGGTAAGCCAGCGTCTCGCACAACAGCCAATTCAATTCTCGTCGAGGGGCGGGAAACCGCGGGTCGAGCTTGACGATCAGCCGATCGACCGTCGCCTCGTCGGGCCGGCCAAAGCGGTGCAGCGCGATCTCCAGCGCGCGAACGAAGGCGAGCTGCTCCTCGTAATTCAGCTCGCTCCAATCGATCGCTTCAAGAGCCGCCAGAATTCTTTGTTGCATCGCCGCATCGACGGGCGGGTCGGTCGGCTTGCGATGTTGCGGGTCGATGCCGGCGACTCGCGCCAAGGCCAACAGCGCCGCCGCCTGCTTGCCAGGATCGGGCTCATGAATCGCCTTGTCGGCCCAGCCCGCCGCCGGCTGATGCTCGATCGCCGTGCGCGCGGCCCAGCGGATGAAGCGGTCGGCATGGTCGAGATGCGGCCAGGCGGCGGCCACGGCATCGGGATCTTGCCGGCCGTGGAACGACTCCAGTTGCCGTCGCAGTCGAGCGAGCTCGTTGAGCGCCGGCGTCGCCGGAGCCGGGGCCGTCGACTCCTCGCCGACGTAGGTCACGCGATACAAACCCGACTGCACCTTGCGGCCGCCGATGGCGAAATACATCGCGCCGTCGCCCGGATGAATGATCGCATCGGTCAACGGCAGCGGCGCGCCGGAGACAAAGTCCTCCTTGGTCGCCTTGTAAGTTGAGCCGGATGGCTCAAGATGCACGGCGTACATCTTGCCCCAGCTCCAATCGAGAATGAACAGCGCCTGCTGGTACTTGGCCGGGAATTTCGCCCTGTAGCCGAAGGTCATGCCGGTGGGCGAACCGGGGCCGATGTTCAACACCGGCGGCAGATTGTCGGGATACCACTCGGGCCGTTTGCCGGCGCCGTTGCGCCAGCCGAACTCGCTGCCGCTGGTGACGTGGCAGACGCGCGTCGGCCGATACCACGACGTGTTGAAGTCGTATTCCATGTCGGCGTCGTAGGTGAACAGTTCGCCGTCCGCGTTCACCGCCGCGTCGAAAATATTGCGATAGCCGTTGGATACGACTTCGAAGTTTTTGCCGTCGGGCGAGACGCGATAGACGATGCCGCCCGGCGCCAGCGCGTCGCGCATGAAGCCGCGGCCGTCGGGCATCCGCGGCAGCAGGTGGTCTTCGCCCCAGCAAAGCGGCACGCGCGAGGCGTTGAATTCCGTCGGCTTCGTGCCGTTGCCGGTGATCAGATAAAAGCCCTGGCCATCGGGCGTCGGCACGACCGCATGCACGCCATGATCGCCGCGGGCTTCCATCGCCCGCAGCAACTCGACCTGGTCGAGCATGTCGTCGCCGTCGGAATCGGTGATGCGGTAGAGACCGCTCTCGATCTTTTTCTCATAGTCGTTCACGGCGACGTACAAGGCGCCGAAGGCCCACACCATGCCGTTGATCGCCCGGATTTCGGCCGGCACTTTTTCGATTGTCGCCGGTTCGAGCGGCTGACCGGCCGGCGGCGCCGCGAAGCGGTACAACGCGCCGTACTGATCGCTGGCCAGAATGCGGCCCTTGTCGTCGAGACAGAGATTGACCCACGAGCCCTGCTCGGCGCTGGGGACTGAATAGAGCAGCTCGACCTGGAATCCCTTGGCGGCCTTGATCCGCTCGACCGGCGTCGCCCGATTCTCGCCGACAACCAGTCCCGTGGCGGGGCGTTTTGGCCGGCGGGTCGGCTTCGCCTCGGGTTTTTTGTCGGCCGACGACTTTTCCGTTTCGGCGGCTTCGATGATCGACGTCGGGGCCGGAGCGAGAAACAGAGCAAGTACAAGACAACCTACCAACGATCCGAGCATGGGGCGGGAACAAAACATGACGACAGATTCCAAAGGCGGGTGATTCGATCGCCCTGCGATAACGCAGGCGGGCAGGAAAAGCATATTTTCGCACAAGATTCGTCGCTTGTCGACAATCAAACGCGCCGTGCTTCCGGTCCTGGGGGCCGGGCGCAGCCGTATCGTCAAATCAATGCAACGTCGCCGCCGTATCAGTCGTTTTGCAACGCCGCATCTCGCGCCGCCAGCACCGCGGGCACGATCGAGCGCATTGTGACTTGATCGCAAAACGGCGTAAGGACGTACGACTTCAACGCAACCAACGGCGGGCCTTGACCGGTCGCGCTGCCGTATTGCGTCATCGACAGCAAGATGCCGCGGCCAGCGAGCGCGGCGGCTCGCAGCCGCTCGTACACTCGCCGGTTCAACTCGTTGTGAAGCAGCGTTTGCCGTTCGTCACCGGCATCGCTCATTTCTCGGAGAAGAAGCGCCGCCGCGTCGGCGCCGGGCGGATAGACGCGAAACAACGTCACGCTGCCGACGCTGTCGCCGTTGAGAAGGGCCAACTCAGGGTGGACCGCAATCTCCTCGCGCAACACGCCGGCCATTTCGACGGCGTGCCCTAGCAGCGTCCGCAAGCCCTGCTTTCCCAGTGCGAGCAAGCTGGCCAGCGCCGCCATCGGCCCGGCGCCGCTGCGGCTGGTTTCCAGCGTGAACGTGCCGGGATGCTCGCCGGGCGATTGATAAAGATAAGGCGCCGTCTCTGGCGAGCGGCGAATCAAGTCGAGATCGCGTCGATCGCGAAACAAGACGAGCGAAGAGACGTAGGGGGCAAAGCCGGTCTTGTGAAAATCGACGCCGATCGAATCGGCCAGCGGCAAATGGCGGATGCGCTCGTGCGCGGCCGCCAGCGCGCGCCGCGTGCGCCCGCCAAAGCGAAATTCGTTTCGCTCGAAATCGTAGTCATTGAACGCCGCCCAGGCCCAGCCGGCGACCGCATCGGCGTGCAGATGAGGGCGGTAGTCGAGCGAAAACTCGCGCACCAGGTCTTCGCGCAACGCATGGATGGCGACCAGGTCGTCCAGCCCGAACGCGTCGGTCGAGCCGAGCGTGGCGATAATCGCGGCGATCTGCCGGCCTTCCGCCAGCATCGCGCGCGCGGCCTGGCCCAACGCTTCGACTCGCACCGATCCATCGTCGTGGCAAGGCGCCAGCAATACCCGGTCTTGGCCGATGCCTAGCCAGGCGGCGGCGCTTTCGGCCGAGTAATGGCAGGCCCGCGAGGCCAGCACGACGGCGCCCGGCCGCACGCCTGTGCGGATACTGCCTGGCTGCGCCTTTTCCAGCCCGACCTTGACGGCATACAACGTGCAGCCCGTGCCGCCGAACGTGAACGCTCCG
>DATKRK010000432.1:0-12112 GCA_035532215.1 Pirellulales bacterium
GCCCTGGTCCATGCTTACCGTCCCCAAGGTCGGCAGGCTGTCGAGATAAACCGTGCCGAATCCGCTGTCGTTGGTCAACACATTATCGCTGACAACATCGTCATGGGCTACCTGATAGTAGTCATCGTTGGCGACAGGCCCAAAGTCCATCGGCGAAACAGTGCTCGAAGTGTTTGGCGCCGGCGCGGCCGCATGCACCACGTCGGTCGTGCCCGTCAATGCCTGGCTCGGGCTATGAGAGCCGCCGCCACCCCCTCCACCACCCGCGCCAGCGCTGCCACCGCTGCCACTGCCTGGGGCCGGGCTCGGGCTAGTCCCGATCCCCAGGCTAAGTGGCGCGGCGGGGCGGGGAGAAGTAGGCGCCTCCATTTCGATGTCGGGGCCGAGCTTCTCGCTCATCTTGGTCGAGTGGCTCAGGTCGAGTTCGTCGCGGAACAACTGGTCGATCGGCTCGGGTTCCGGGCGACCGTTGGCCTTGGGCGGCGCGGCGATGGGCGTGGTCGGCAGGGCCACTTCCATCTTCTCAGGCGCCCACGCGTGCCTCGGCTCGACTGGCTTAGGCGGCGCGATGAGCATGGTCTCGGTTTGTGCGGCGGCAATCGCTGCACCGATCAACACAAGCGTATCGCTAGGGGCGATGCGGAGTTCGAGGGCCTCGAAACGACGACGTGCGCGCAATGCCATCGCATGTACCTCGCGAGTTCAAGAAGGTGAACCGCAGAGACGTGCGCGAGGTGCAAAGGCCCCTTGCCCCTCACACAACCGGCATTCTTACATAGTCTGAATGCCATCTTCAAGAAAATAATGGACGGGCAGGCGTCTTTTCTTAAACTTTTTTCTGGAGGAAGATCAGCGTCAGGAAGAGTAGTGGGTCGCTCGCAGGGAATATCCGTCGGGGCCACACTTGCCCACGCTGCAAGCAGAGCCGGCGGGCCCCGCGGCCGCCTTGCTCGGCCGCCGTCAAAATCAACCCAATTCCTCTGCATTTTGCGCGTTTTGACCGCCCAGATTCTTGCGGCCCCTGTAACGCCTGACTATGCTCGAATCTACTGAATCAGTCAGGCAAGTCGCTGAATCAGTCCTGGAACAACAGCAGTAGAGCAATTCTTTTTGCCGGGGCGGGGCCATCGTCCGCCGGCGCAGATCCCCTGGGGAGACACTATGGTTCAGCGGCGCCGCGCGCGGCGAAGCACTCGGAAGCTTCGTCAACTTGGCTCGAAGGCGCAAGGACGCTTAACTCTCGAAAGGCTGGAAGTCCGGCAACTTCTCACGGCCACGGGCTACGAACAGTTGAACCTGGTCAGCGACCAGAACGGGGTCGCCCTGCTCCAAGATCCGAACCTGATCAATCCTTACGGGCTTGCCCTGGCCAGCGGCAGCGGCGACGTTTGGGTGGCCAACACCGGCAGCAACACGCTCAGCCGGTTCAATGGCGCCGTGAGCGGATCGGCCTTCGATCAGAACCCGTTGTCCATTACCAGTTTGCCCTCGGGGGTGACAGGACCCACCGGGCTGGTGGCCAACTCGACGAGCGATTTCGTCGTCACGCAGGGCAGCGGTCAGGGGCCCGCGCCCTTCATTTTCGCCTCGCACAACGGCCAACTCAGCGTCGTGGAGACATTGACCACCGACACGGCGACGGCCGCCAACAACGCCGCGGCCAGTTCCTATTACACCGGGCTGGCGCTCGTCACGAACAACTCGACCAACAACCTGTATGCGACCAACTTTTCGGCCGGAACGATCGTCAAGTTCGGAACCGACTTTCAGGTCACGGCCATCGGCAGTGCGTTTCAAGATTCGACCCTGACCAACGCCGGCTACGCTCCCTACAACATTCAGGTGCTCACCGTCAGCGGCACGCCGCTGGTGTTCGTGACTTACGCCAAGCAAGATACGACCAACCCGCAGAACGTTGCCTCCGACTCCCACGGCGCGATCGACGTCTATGGATTGGACGGCACGCTCTTGACGCAATTAGTCGGCACGAGCGACACGCATCTTGACGCTCCTTGGGGCCTGGCGATCGCTCCGGCCAACTTCGGCGATTTGAGCAACGACCTGCTGGCGGCCAACGGCGACGGCACGATCCAGGCCTACTCGCTGACGCTCGGCGCCAGTTCCACGCCCACGGCGGCCTACGCCGGCACGCTCGACGATTCGTCGGGCGCGGCAATCCACATCGACGGCCTGCACGGCTTGGCCTTCGGCAACGCGGCCACGGCGGGCGACGCGAGCGCGCTCTTTTTCTCGGCCGGCGGCAGCAATGGGCAGCACGGCTTAGTCGGCGAATTGGTCGACGCCGCCAACCCGATTTCCGTGCAAGGCACGAACTTCACCGCCACCGAAGGCGCGACCTTCAGCGGCGCGCTGGCGGCGTTTACTCCGCAGGCGAGCCTAGCGGGCGATACCTTCACCGCCACGATCGACTGGGGCGACGGCACGAGCGCCACTTCGGGCGTGGTCACATCCGACGGCAGCGGCGGCTTCCTGGTTTCGGGCACGCACGTCTACGCCATCGACGGCAGCGTCTCGCCTGTGACGATCAGCATCGTCGATACGACGACGAGCGGAAACACGGCCTCGGCGACGGTTTCGGCGCGGGTCATCGAAGCCGATTTGACGGGCACGGCCGTCGCCGTTTCGGCGACCGAAGGGACGGCGTTCAACGGCGTTCCTGTGGCGATCTTTACCGATCCGGCGGCCAACGCCACGCATTCCGGGTTCACGGCGGCGATCAATTGGGGCGACGGCACGAGCGTCGCATCGGGCAGCGTGAGCGGCTCGAACGGAACGTTTACGGTTTCCGGCTCGCACACGTATGCCACGCAGGGCCCGGTGAGCGGGCTGGTCGTCACGATTTCCGAAGGCGCAGCGACGCCGATTCCAATCACCATCGTCGGTTCGGCGACCGTCGCCGACGCCGACACGCTGAGCGCCACCGCAACGCCGATTTCGATCGCCGAAGGCGCAACCTTCTCGGGCCAGGTGGCGACGTTCAGCGATACCTATACTCTGACCCCGGCCGGCAGCTTCACGGCCACGGTCGATTGGGGCGACGGTCACAGTTCGACCGTAACGCCGACCGGCGCCAGCGGCCAGTTCACGATCGACGGCACGCACGTTTACGCCGACGAAGGTTCGCCGAGCGTTACCGTCACGATCGTCGAGAACGGCAGCGGCGCCACGGCCTCGGCCATCGCCTCGGCTGCGGCCACGGTCGCCGAAGGAGATTCGTTCACGGCGAGCGGCGCGACGATTTACGCGACGGCAGGCTCGGCGTTTACCGGCGTGGTGGCGACTTTTACGGACAGCCTGCCCGGCACGCCGGCCAGCGATCTGACTGCGACGATCGATTGGGGCGACGGCACGTCGATCGACAACGTAAGCCCCAGCGGCACGAGCGGCACGTTCACCGTGAGCGGTACGCACACCTACGCTTCGTTCGGCCCGCCGCATACCGTGATGGTGGTGCTGCACGAAAGCTCGCCGGGTTCGGCCAGTGCGACCGCCACGAGCACGGCCTTCGCTCTCGATCCGAATCTGAGCGGCGCGCCGGCCTCGATTTCCTCGACCGAAGGGGTCGCGATCCCGACCAACACCACGGTGGCCACGTTCACCGATTCCAACGGCGGGGCTACGACTGGCGATTTCACGGCCACGATCGATTGGGGCGACGGCACGACGCCCGACTCAGGCTCGATCAGCGAAGCGAACGGGACCTTTACGGTTGCGGGCGGCCACACGTACGCCCAGAGCGGCGATTTCACGATTTCGGCGACCGTGTTCGAAACCGCGACGCCTTCGTCGCCGGCCGCGGTGATCGACAGCCCGGCGACGATCAGCGGGGCGGCGATCACGGTCAACGCGAATCCAATCGGCGCGACCGAAGGCTCGCAAGGCGCCTTTACGAATCTGCAAGTCGCTACGTTTACGTCCGACGATGCGGCTCTGTTGAGCAGCGATTTCTCGGCCACGATCGACTGGGGCGACGGCACAAGCTCGACCCCGGCCTCCGGCGATGTCTCGATTACCGCCGGCTCCAACGGAACCTTCACCGTCACTGGCGCCCACACCTATCTGGAAGAAGCCCCCGGCGCAAGCGCTTTGACGATGACCGTGACGATCGCCGAAAACGCGACGCTGGGCGCGACCGCCTCGGCCACGGCCGCGGCCACCGTCGCCGAAGGCGACATCTTTCCCGCGGGCTCGACGACCGCTGGCTTGACCACCCAGGAAGGCACGACCTATAGCGGGCCGGTCGCCACGTTCGTCGACAGCAACACGCTGGCCGACCCGAACGGTTTCACCGCTGTCATCGATTGGGGCGACGGCATGAGCGTCACTTCGGGCCAAGTGACCGGAACGAACGGCACGCTCACCGTCACTGGAAGCCACAAGTACGCCAACGACGGGGACTACACACTGACGGTGAACCTCGTCGATGCAGCCCCCGGCACGGCCGAAGCCGTCGCCAGCGGCACGGCTACTGTCAACGAAGACTCGGGTTTCGCCATTACGCCGGCGTCGATTACCGGGACTGAAGGCCAGACACTCTCGGGCGTGACGGTCGCCACCTTCACCGACACGGGCAGCAATCAGCCGGCTTCGCACTATACGGCGACGATCGACTGGGGCGACGGCACGACCTCTTCCACGACCGATTCCACGAGCGACGTCTCGGTCATCGGTTCCAACGGCACGTTCTCCGTCCAGGGAAGCCACACTTACGCCGACGAAGGCCCGCTCCACCCTGTGATCACGATCGCCGAGCAAAACTCGCCAGCTACGATTTCCGCCACCGGGACGGCGACAATGGCCGACGCCGACGTGCTTTCGGCCAGCGGCACGACCATTTCGCCCGCCGTGGGAACGACCTTCACCGGAACGGTCGCGACATTCACCAATACTTACGCCGGCGCCACGACCGGCGGCTTCACGGCCACGATCGATTGGGGCGACGGCACGAGCAGTTCGTCGGGCGGATCGGTCACGCTCGCTGGCGGCACGTTCACCGTCCAGGGCAGCCACGTTTACGCCTCGGCGGGTCAAGATGTGATCACCGTCACCATCAAAGACACGGACGGGACGGCCAGCGCGACGGCGACGAGCACGGCCAGCGTCAGCGCTGCGACCAAAACGGCATCCATCTCGGGCCGCATCTTCGACGACGTAAACGTCAACGGTCAATTGGACTCCGGCGAAGCGGGCCTCGCTGGGCGGACGGTGTTTCTGAATATCGACGGCAGCGGCATTCCCGACTCCAACAACCCTTCGGCCACCACCGACGCGAGCGGCAACTACACGTTCACCAGCCTGGCAGCGGGCAGTTACACGGTCATGGAAGTGATTTCCGCCAATCATGGCGTAACGCTGACGACCAAAGAACAAGCCGTGACGCTCGCCGATGGCCAGGCATTAACGGGCGTCAATCTCGGCAACGTCCTGACCAGCACGATTCTGCCGCTTCCGGTCTCGACGGGCGGCGGCCCTCTCGGGTCGAGCGACGCCAACACGGCCTATATCAATGCGGTTTATCAGAGCGTTCTGGGGCATGCCCCAGACACCACCGGCCTGGCTTATTGGCAGCAGCAACTGGCCTCGGGCGCGGCCCGCAGCGAAGTCGCGCAGGGCGTTTGGGACTCGCCCGAGCACCGCGGAGCGGAAGTCGAGCAGTTCTATCAGGAATTCCTGGGCCGCGCCTCCGACGCTGCGGGCAAGGCCTTCTGGGTCAACGCCTTCAGCCAGTCTTGGGTCACCGAGCAGGTCGAAGTCGCCGGATTCGTCAGTTCGGCCGAGTACACGAACCTTCACTCGGGCAATACGAACTTCGTCGACGCGCTGTTCAACGACGTGGCCCAGCGCCCGGCCGACTCGGCCGGCGAAAGCCAGTGGGTGAGTCAACTCAACGCCGGCAAGTCGCCCCTCGACGTGGCATTTGGCTTTATCTACGGGCAAGAGGCGAGCACGGCCTTGGTCAACGGTTTGTACTCCACGCTCTTGCACCGTACGCCCGACAGCGTCAGCCTGCAAATGTGGGTCGGCGACCTTACGGCTCGCACCCTGAGCGCCGAGCAGGTGGCCGTGCAGCTTCTGGCCTCCGACGAGTATTTCAACCACGTCTCGGGCGACACTTCGCCGGCGTTCACCAGCGCCGCCAGCGACACGTTCACCGCGGGTTCGGCGGGCAGCTTCACGATCAGCACCAGCGGTTCTCCGACGGCGTCGTCGATCAGCCGCTCGGGCTCGCTGCCCAGCGGCGTGACGTTCGTCGACAAGGGCGACGGCACGGCCACGATCAGCGGCACGCCGGCGGCGAACTCGACCGGCACGTACAAACTGACGCTGACGGCCAGCAACGGCGTTTCGCCCGACGCCACGCAAACCTTCGCCCTGACGGTCAACGGCGCTCCGGCGATCACCAGCGCCGCCAACGCCTCGTTCACCGAAGGCTTTGCGCACAGCTTCACGATCAGCACGAGCGGCCTGCCGACGGCGGCGATCAGCGAGTCGGGCTCGCTGCCCAGCGGCCTGACGTTCACCGACAACGGCGACGGTACGGCCAAACTGTCGGGCACGCCGGCGGCGGGTTCGGCCGCGACTTACACGCTCTCGATCACGGCCAACAACGGCGTTTCGCCCAACGCCACGCAGAACTTGACGCTGACGGTCAGCGCGGCAGCCGCGCCGGCCTTCTCCAGCGGCAACAACACTTCGTTCACCGTCGGCACGGCGGGCAGCTTCATGGTCAGCACGACCGGTTCGCCGACGGCGGCGCTCAGCGAATCGGGCGCACTGCCCAGCGGCGTGACCTTCACCGACAACGGCGACGGCACGGCCACGATCCAAGGCACGCCAGCCTCAGGCACGGCCAAGGCGTACCAGATCACGCTGACCGCCGGCAACGGCGTGGGGTCCGGCGCCAGCCAGATCTTCACTTTGTCGGTCAACGGTCCGCCGGCGTTCACCAGCGCCACCACGGCTTCCTTCGCGGAAAGCATCCAGAGCAGTTTCAAGATCAGCACCGGCGGCTTCCCGACGGCGACCATCACCGAGTCGGGTTCGCTGCCCACCGGCTTGTCATTCACGGCCAACAACGACGGCACGGCCACCATCGCCGGCACGCCGGCCGTTGGTTCGTCCGGGACGTACACGCTCTCGATCACGGCCAGCAACGGCGTGGGGTCGAACGCCACCCAAACCCTGACGCTGACGGTGGGCACGTCAGCGGCGCCGTCGATCACCAGCAACGCGAGCAGCACGTTCACCGAGGGTGCGGCGGGCGGCTTCACGATCAGCACGAGCGGTTCGCCCACGGCGGCGATCAGCGAGTCGGGCGCCCTGCCCAGCGGCGTGACCTTCGTCGACAACGGCGACGGCACGGCCACGCTTGCCGGAACGCCGGCTTCAGGCACGGCCAAGGCGTACCCGATCACGATCACCGCCAGTAACGGCGTTTCGCCCGACGCCAGCCAGACGTTTACCCTGACGGTAAACGCCCCGCCGGCGATTACGAGCCTCGCCCAAGCCTCCTTCGCGACCGGCGTCCAAGGCAGTTTCAAGATCGGTACGACCGGCTCGCCGCAGGCAACGACGATCACCGAATCGGGCGCTCTGCCCGCGGGCTTGTCGTTCGTCAACAACGGCGACGGCACGGCCACGATCAGCGGCACGCCAGACGCCAGTTCGGCCGGAACGTACAATCTGACAATCACGGCCAGCAATGGCGTGGGGGCCGGGGCAACTCAGACCCTGGCGTTGACGGTCGGCGCGTCGGCGGCGCCGTCGATCACCAGCAACCCGAGCACTACGTTCACCCAAGGTTCGACGGGCAGCTTCAAGATCACCGCGAGCGGTTCGCCTACTGCGGCGCTCACCGAGTCGGGCGCCCTGCCCAGCGGCGTGACCTTCGTCGATAACGGCGACGGCACGGCCACGATCAAAGGCTCGCCGGCGTCGGGCGCGGCCCAGGCGTACCCCATCACGATTACCGCCAACAACGGCGTTTCGCCTAACGCGAGCCAGAACTTTACCCTGACGGTGAACGCCGCCGCCGACCTGGGAATCGCCGTAAGCGACAATAGTCCCACGGTGGGCTCGGCCGCACCGGGCTCGAGCCTGACATACACGATCATCGTGCAGAACAGCGGACCGAGCGACGTGACGGGCGCCAGCGTGGCCGATGCATTGCCCTCGGGCTTCACCGGCGCCGCGTTTACGGCGAGTGAAACGGGCGGCGCCAGCGGCTTTAGCGCCAGCGGCAGCGGCAATATCAGCGACACGGTGAACATGCCCGCCGGCAGCACGATCACCTATGTCGTCAGCGGCACGATCAGCGCCTCGGCCAGCGGCACGCTGTCGAACGCGGCTACGGTGACCGCGCCGTCCGGCGTGAGCGACAGCAATTCGAGCAACAACTCCGCCACCGACGACATTACGCTGACGTAAGGGGATACACTTTCGATGGCCCACCCCGTAAAGAATCGGCAATGGCTGCGGCGATGTTTGCGATGTGCGCAGCCGGGGGACTGAGGGGAACGCACGCATTGCTCCCGGTCGTTAGCGAGTCGGCGGAATGCCGCCGAAGGCAGGTCTCGCCGCGGCGAGACCTGCCCGTAGCTTGCCTCGCAAAGCTACTTTTCGCCTCGGTCCGGCGCCGGGAAGATATCCAGCGTCTTGTTGCGGCGGCGGAACGTCAAGCCGGCGGGCCGCAAAGCGGCGGCGAAAAGTTCGTCGAGCGTGGCTTGCTCGACGCTGAACGTCACGCGGCGATCGAGAGAAAGCTTTGCGCTCTCTAACGCGTCCTCGTCGACGTGCAGTTCGAGCCCAAGCCGCTGTTTCAACTCTTCGAGCACGGGGCGCAGCGGTTGGTTGCGCACGGCCAGCGTGTAAACCTCCGTGCCGCCGCCCGCCGGCGTTTGCGAGCGAGGCTTCGCGGCCGTCAAGGTTTCATGGTCTTCCGCCCGGCCGCGGACGACGACTTTATCGCCCGCAACCTTGATCTCGGCCTCGGGCGCCTGGCGAGCCCAGCGGTCGGCCAGCGCTTGCGGATTGCGGCCGGCGGCGTAGCTGCGTTCCAAGGCTGCAACCTCCGGCACGGGAACGAGCGCAACCTTGCGGCCCTCGTCGTCGAAGCGAAACGTCAAGTCGAATTCGTTGGCGACAAGCGTGAGCCTCTCGGTCCACGAAAGCGGCGGCAACTCAGCGGCCGGCCAAAGATCGTGCGGGATCTGCTCGATTCCAGCGATCTCCACTCGGGCTTCGTCCGCGAGTTGCTGCACCAGCGCTCGCGGCTCGGCGAGCTCGTCCCACTGCCAGGGCTGCGTGCGCACAAACGGAGCTCGCCG
Organism: Pirellulales bacterium; assembly: GCA_035532215.1. GTDB lineage: Bacteria > Planctomycetota > Planctomycetia > Pirellulales > JAICIG01 > JAICIG01. The sequence continues at coordinate 9,348 of DATKRK010000432.1, forward strand.
CGCGGCGGGCAGCGACTTGACCTCGTCCTCGCGCAAGGCGGCCAGCGTGCGGAGCCGGCGTGCCGCCGCCTCGGGGCCGAAATAGACCAACGGCCCGTACCATGACAAGTCCAGGTTTTGCGATCGGGCCAAGCGCTGCAAAGCCAGTTCGACTGGAACGTTGTCCAGATGGAGATTGAGCGGTAGGCCGGGGTCGACGCGCCGATCGAGCAACATGGCGATTCTTTGGCTGCGCGCGAGGTCCGCCAGGCCCTTGCGAAGCGGCGCCCCCGACCAGGCGAGCTTGATCGGCTGCGCCAAATGCGCACGCCAGGCCGGGCCCGTGAGCCAGTCCTGGGCTTCGGTTGGCGGCAACTTGAAGCCGCCGACGAGCAGTACGAGTGCGACGCCCCAAAACGGCCCGCCGCGCAACGGAGGAAACGAAATGCCGCGAGCTCGCTGACGCCTGGGCTTCGCATCCTCGCCCGTCAAGTTCTCGCCTAATCGTTGCATCTTTCCATCTTGCAACAAAAGGCCCGGCGGAAGTAGCCGAAAATCGCCGCCGGCGACGAGATTTCGCTGGCCTGCGCACGGCACATGACTAAACTGGAATCCGTGTCTTCCCAGCGGGATGTTGCGATTTACCGGCATCCTTCCATTGGACTATTTGCTATTTGACAGCGGATTGGGAGTGCTTCTCGGTGAGTGATGCTTCTCAGCGCAGGCCGCTCTTGGAGCAATTCTACCAGCAATACGTGGAACAGCAGCAAACCGCGACTTTCATCATGCAGGTCTCGGCGACCTATCTGCCTGGCGCGCTGGAGCGGTTGGCGAAATGCGGCTCGCGGACGGCTCGTCGCGGCGCCGTGCTGGCGTTGGGGCTCGTCGGCGACTATGAATCGAATGCGGTGCTCGGCGAGGCCCTGCACGACGTCGACCGGGGCGTGCGCACGTTCGCGGAAAACGCCCTGCGATCGGTCTGGCGCCGCCTGGGAACCGGCGAGCAGCAGCAGTTGCTGACTGCGGCGATTCGCGCCAACGGGGCCCGCCACTTTCCGACCGCCATCGCCCGCTGCGGCGAACTGTTGGCCGCCGCGCCGTGGTTCGCCGAAGCCTGGAACCAACGGGCGATCGGGTATTATGGCTGTGGTCTGTTCCCAGAGTCGATCGCCGACTGCCACCAGGCGCTCGAACTGAATCCGTATCATTTCGGCGCCGCGGCCGGCATCGGGCAATGCTACCTGCAGTTGGGCCGCCCGCGGTTGGCCTTGGAGAGTTTTCGCCGAGCCTTGATGTTGAATCCGAATTTGGAAGGCGTGCGGGCGCAAATCGCCGCGCTGGAACGTATGACGGGCAAGAAATAGCCGAGGCTGGGCGGCCATGCGCAATCCCCAGGCGCCTGTCGTGATTCTCGGCGCCGGCATCAACGGCGCCGCGCTAGCGCGCGAATTGGCGCTGGGCGGCATCTCGGTCGCAGTCGTCGATACGCACGACTTGGCCTTTGGCGCCACGGCCTACTCTTCGCGGCTGATTCACGGCGGGCTGCGGTATCTCGAATACGGCGAGCTCGACCTGGTGCGCGAGTCGCTCGCCGAGCGAACGCGGCTGTTGCGCCTGGCGCCGCAGTTCGTGCGGCCCTTGAAACTCTACATTCCGGTGACCAACCGCTTCGGCGGCTTGTTCGCCTCGGCCGGACGGTTTTTGGGCCTCGGTCGCGGCAAAGCGGCGGCGAAGTCGGCGGGCTCGCGCGGGCTGTGGCTGGTGCGGCTCGGACTGCGACTGTACGACATTTATGCCCGCGATCCGGCGTTGCCCAGGCACGCCGCGCTCCGCACGGATCGCCAAAGCGAAGTGCGGATCGATCCCAATCGCTATCCGTGGCTCTGCTCTTATTACGACGCGCAGATTCGCTTCCCCGAACGGTTCGTCGTCGCGCTGCTCGACGACGCGCGGCGCGCCGCCGCCGAGACAGGCGCCTCATTCGAATTGTTCACCTATCATCGCGCCGAGTTGGCAGGGAGCACTTTGGAAATCTTTCCCGTCTCCGGCGCCGCCGAACCTGTGGCGCGTTTCGAACCGGCGGCGATCGTCAATGCGACCGGCGCGTGGGTCGATCTCACGCTGGCGCAATTACACGTCAAATCAAAAACGCTGATGGGCGGCGCCAAAGGCAGCCACTTCATCACCAGCAATCCGCGGCTGCGCGCGGCGCTAGGCGCGCACGGGCTGTACGTTGAAGCCGCCGACGGCCGCCCGCTGTTCGTATTGCCGCTGGGAGATGTGTCGCTTGTAGGTACGACGGACCTCCCCTTCGAGGGCGATCCGGCCGAGGCCGTCGCCACGCCGGCCGAACTCGACTATCTGCTCGAAACCGTCAATGCGGTTTTGCCCGGCATGAACTTATCGCGAGCGGATATCGAACAACACTATAGCGGCGTGCGTCCGCTGCCCTACGTGGGGCCTTCGGCGCCGGCGGCCGTGACTCGCCGGCACTGGATCGAAGAGAATCGAGACTGCTCGACGCCACTGTTTTCGATCATCGGCGGCAAGCTCACCACCAGCCGCTCGCTGGCCGAAGAAACTGTCATCACGATCCGTGCGCGACTTGGACTGCCGCCTGGAAAGAATAGCCGCGAACGACTGCTGCCCGGCGCCGAGTCGTATCCGGCCAGCGATCAGGCCGTGGATGCTAAATGCCATCTGCTAGCCAGTGAACTGAGCCTGTCGCTCGCCCAGGTCCAAAGCGTCTGGCGATTGCATGGCGCCGAGAGCGAAGCGATCTTGAA
>DATKRK010000433.1:0-5951 GCA_035532215.1 Pirellulales bacterium
CGCAGCGAAGACGAACCCGAACAGGACGGCTGGCGCTGGTGGCTGACCTGGGCCATTTTGCTGTCGGTCGGCGCCTCGCTGGTCGACTTGCAGTTCGGCGGCTTCTATTCGTTCAACGATCCGGCCGGAGTGAACTGGCAGTTCGACGGACACGGCTGGCCGTTGGTGCATCAGCATTCCTTGCTGCAGTCCGGGGAATTGCACCGCACGGCCGACGTCGCGATTTACTTCGCCGCGCTGGCCGTCAATCTGCTGTCGCTCGCGATCTTGCTGGCCGCGGCGAAATTCGTCGTCGGTCGCTGGTTGCTAGGAGTCGCCGGATTGCGACGAACCTGGCGGACGTTCGTCGCCGTCGCGGCGGGTTGGCTTGCGGCGCTTGCCGGCGTGTTGTGGATCGAGCGCTGGTTCGCGGCGCCGGTCGCCGTGCCCGGCACGGCGATCCTGTTTTACACGCCGCTGGTGCATTTGCCCTGGTACAGTCGCGGGCCGGTCGTGTTCGGGCTGGCATGCGCGCTGTTCGTCGTCGGCTGGTGGGTCGTGCGAGGGGCGAAGGCGTTCGTTCGACTCAGAGACGAAGGCGTGCTCTGATCTATTTCGCCTCTCGTCTATTTTGATTCTAGAGCCAGCACGCAGCGTAGTCCGACAGCGTCGTCCTTCAGACTCTTGTCGGCCGCTCGGCGGAAGCTGCTCGTGAGCCGCTCGGCGTTGTCTTTCCAACTCCCTCCGCGCAGCACGCCCCGCTTGTCGTCGCCGCCCGCGGTCCAGGCCGAACCGTCGGCCGGCGCGGCGGCGTAATCGTCGTGCCAGGCGTCGGCGCACCATTCCCAGAGATAGCCGTGAACGTCGTAAAGCTGCCAGGCGTTGGGCTTCTTGGCGCCGACCGGCGGATCGTTGCCGGCCGCGTTGCCGTGATGCCAGCCGTAGTCGTCCAGTTGCGACGGATCGTCGCCGAACGAATAGCGCGTCCTCGTGCCAGACCGGGCCGCATACTCCCACTCGGCCTCGCTCGGCAGCCGGATCGCTTCGTTCGCTCCGATCAGCTTCGCCGCTCGCATCAGTTCGGTCGCCTTGCGGCAGAACGCCTGGGCGTCGGCGAAGGAGAGCATTTCGACTGAATTCCGCGGGCCTTTCCATTTGCTCGGGTTCTCGCCCATCACCGCCACCCACAGGTTTTGCGGAACCTCGTAGCGGGCGATTCGAAACTTGAGCGCCAGCTTCACGCGATGCGCCGGCCGCTCGGCCTCGCCCGCCATGTCGTCGCCCATCGTGAATTCGCCGGGGAACTTCCCTTCGCCCGGCGTGATCGGGATGAATTCTTCGCGAAAGGCCTTCAGCAATTCGAGCTGCGGCTTGGTTGGTTCGGCGGAAATTACGGCGGTCACAAGCAGTACAGGAAGCGAAAGCATCAGGCGGACCTCGCATGCTGGTTTTTTGGCATCTTACTCCCTCTCTCCTCGCACGAAATCAATGAAGCCTTGATCGATGTCGACGCTGACGAGTTTGACCCGTAGGCGATGGCCGACGTCGAGTCCCTCAGTCCCTTCGACCAGCTTTCCCTCGACCGGCGGTTCGAGAACTCGAACCCAGGTGCCCTTCTCGGCGGCGCCCGTCACCAAGGCGTCGAAGCTTTCGCCGAGACGCTCGGCGAGAAACAACGCGGCGGCCGATTTGCGCACTCGCCGTTCCACTTTGTTGGCGGCGTCTTCCTGCAGGGTGCAATGCCGGGCCAACCACTCCAACTCGTCCTCGCCGTAAGGAACCGCGGTTGCAGAGATGGTCGCCTTGAGGAGGCGTTGGGTGATCAGATCGGGATAGCGACGGTTGGGGGCCGTGGAATGCGTATAGTCGCGGACCGCCAACCCAAAGTGCCCCGGCGGTTTTTGGCCCGGCAATTCCGCCACGTATTCGCCTCGACCCAGCAGTTTGACGATGGTTAACGACAAATCCGGAAACCGCAGAGGGTCGGCTTCGCGCTGCTTGCGCAGGAACTTGGATAGCGCCACGGCGCTGGGTTCGGCGGGCAGCGTCTCGCCATGCTCGGCCGCGACCTCGACGATTCGATCCCATCGTTGTGGCGAACGAACGACCCGTCGCAAACTGGGCGAACGGCGTTGTTCCAGAAACCTGGCCGAGACTCCATTGGCGCCGATCATGAAGTCTTCGATCAATTCCCGGGCGCAATTCGTAAGCTCTTGCTCCAGGCCTACGATCTGGCTGTCGCTGACTAGCGCCCGCGGCTCGAGCGTTCGCAGATCCAGCGCGCCGTGCTCATGGCGCAGCTCTTTCATGGCCTGCGATACGCGCCACTGCAATCGCAACTGCTCGGCCATTCCGGAAACGGCGGCCACCCTGGCGGGCATGGCGCCTTTGCCATCGAGCCAGTCGGCGACGCTGTGATAAGCCAGCTTGGCTTTGTTTCTGACGATCGCTCGATGGATCGCGCCGTGGACGAGCGAACCGTCTGGCGCCATGACCATCTCCGTCACGACTGCGGTGCGGTCCTGACCTTCGCAGAGCGAGGTCAAGTCTGTCGAGAGTTTCTCCGGCAACATGGTGAATATTTGGGCGGCCGTGTACACCGAAGTCGTGTTGAGCTGAGCATGTTGATCGATTGGCGTGCCGGCGGCGACGAGCGAGTCCACGTCGGCGATGGCCACGAGCACCTTCGTCTCCCCGCCCTTCAACTCCTCGGCGACCGTCAGTTGATCGAGATCGCGCGAATCGTCGTTATCTATCGAACACCACGGCAGATCGCGCAGGTCCAGCTCGCCGTCGCAGCGGTGCGCGGGCGATTGGATCGAGTGCAATTGTCGCAACGCGGCCTCTGGGAAGTCGGGGGCCAGCCCGCGTTCGAGCATGGCACGGCGGGCAATTTCTCTGAGTCGGCGAAATCCGTCGGCGGCCGCGTTCATGGCGATGGTTCCTGAGGTTGATTTCGTCGCCTGAAATCACGGCGAATTCGCTCGCGTCAGCAAGTCTCTTTGTTTGAGCCAGTCGGCGGCGCGCTGCGGCCAGGTGTTGACGTTATGGCCCGTGTCGCGCATCCCGTAGCCGTGGCCGCCGGTGGCGTAAATGTGCAACTCGGTCGGCACGCCGGCCTTCCGCAATTCCGTGGCGATGTGCAGGCTGCTGAAGACGGTCACGGGATCGTCCCAGGCATGGACCAAAAACGTCGGCGGGGCGTTCTTCGTGATCGTGACGTCTTCCCGCAGCTTTGTCGGCTCTCCCTTCTTCTCGAAGTAGGCCGGATAGATCAACATCGCGAAGTCGGGCCGGAACGAAACCTGATCGATCTCGTCGATCGGTTCGTATTGGCGGTCGGCGAAGTACGAAGTCAAGCCGGCGGTTTCGCCGCCCGCGGAAAAGCCCAGGATGCCGATCCGCTGCGGGTCGATTTCCCACTCCTTCGCTTTGGCGCGGACCAGGCTGATTGCCCGCTGCGCGTCTTGCACCGCAGCCAACCAGCGCTTGCCGTCAGGCGTGCGGGTGGGGACGCGATACTTGAGCACGATGCCGGTCACGCCGAGCGTCGTCAGCCATTCGGCGACTTCAGTTCCCTCATGATTCAGCGCCAGAATCTGGTGTCCGCCGCCGGGGCAGATGATGATTGCCGTGCCCGAGTCCTTGTCTTTCGCGGGTCGATACAGCGAAACGGTGGGGATGGAAACGTTCGTCAAGCGGATGATCGGCTTGCCGCCCGCATCTTTTTGACCTGGCTTGGTCACGTTCTGCTCGGGCGGCAGCTCCTTGGTTTCTCCTGGCGGCTTGCCGGGCCAGATCGGCTGCACGAGGGTGGGTTTCGTCTCCTCCGCGCGAAGCGGCGCCAGCGGAAACGACGCGACGACCGCCAACAGGCCGGCGAACCCACTGACAAGAAGCTTTTTGATCGGCATGTTGTTTCTCGCAAAAAGATGCAATCGGACGGCGGACCGCGCTCAGCCGCCGCCGCCAGCATCCTCGACGCGGCCGCAGAATTCAACCGACGCCTCGCAAAATTTGCCGCTCTTCGAACCGCTGCCGCCGTCGCCGCGGGCTGTCGCGGGCTGTCGCGGGCTGTCGCGGGCTGTCGCGGCAGGCGGGCGGCGACGATCGCAAACGCCGCCGCCAAAATGCCGATTGCCAGGGCGAAACTGAAAGGCAACCCGGATGCCGCAGCGACCGATTGCCGCTTCCTCGGGGCCACTTTACCATAATCGCTCGATTTCATTCATCAACTGAGCTTGATATAATCGCAGCATCGCGGTTCGGTCAAGCGCGGGGCTTCTCCACCGGATACCGGGAACCTTGAAATGCGAAGACCCGCTTGTTGTTGCAATTCTCGAAGCGGCTGGCGCCAGTTGCTCCCTATCGCTGCGATCGTTGTGGCCGCGGCGGCGACCTCGCGAGCGGATGATTGGCCCCAGTTTCGCGGGCCGAACTCGAGCGGCATTTCGACCGGTAAGGCGCCGCTGCCGGTGAAGTTCTCGGCCAAAGAGAACGTGCGCTGGTCGGCGGAGATCGGCGATGGCATCGGCGGCGCGGTCGTGGCCGACGGGCGATTGTTCGTCAGCGGCATGACGGCCGACGAAACCGTCAGCCTGTTCGCCTTCGACGCGGCCGATGGAAAATTGCTTTGGAAGCGCGACTGGCCGACCGGCCCGCTGGCCGAGATTCACCAGACCAACAGCCACGCCAGCACCACGCCGGCGGCTGATGGCGAGCGAGTCTATTTCTACTTCAGCACGCTCGGGCTGCTGGCCGTCGATGCACGCTCGGGCGCCGACGTCTGGAAGCAGCCGCTGCCCACGCCGTTTTTCGTGTTCAAGTGGGGGCCGGGCATGTCGCCGGTGTTGTACCGCGATCTGGTGCTGTTCTGCCAGGACGACGATTTGTTTCCGGCCTTCTACGCCTTCGATAAAGCCACCGGCAAATTGCGGTGGAAAGACGAGCGGCTCGATATGGCGGTCAACTACACGCATCCGGTCGTCTGCACGGCCGGCGGGCGCGACGACATCGTCGTGGCCGGCACGGGCATGCTGATCGGTTACGATCCCGAAACCGGTCGACGGCGGTGGTACGCAAAAACGCTGTTGCGCAACATCAAGACCACGCCCGTCGTCGTCGACGACGTGATTTACATCTCGCTGCAAAGCAAGGGCATCGCGAACCAGTGGCTGGATTCGGTGGACCGCGTCGAAACGGGCAACAGCGACGGAAAGCTCTCGAAAAACGAGGTGCAGGCGTTCGTCGGCGCCACGAAGGTTCCCGAGGCGTTCTTCGACAAGACCTTCGGCCGCGGCGACCTCAACCAGGACGGCTTTCTCGAAGGCGAAGAACTGGATATTGCGTTTTTGCATCCCGACAACGTCGCCGGGGCCCGTTTCTCCGCCGAGAACGCCGCCGAAGAATTCATTCTGGCCGTTCGCTGCGGCGGGCAAGGCGACGTCACCGAATCGCACCTGCTCTGGAAGCATCCGACCAAGCACACCGACCACATCGTTTCGCCGCTAGTGCTCGACGGCCGAATGCTGCTGGTGAAAGAGGGCGGCATCAGCACGCTGTTCGAGACGGTCGAGGGCCGGCCGCTGCGGGGACCGAAACGGATTGGTAACGGCGGCGGCTATTTCGCCTCGCCCGTCTGCGGCGACGGCAAGATTTACGTCGCCGGCGAAAATGGAAATGTCGTGGTGCTCAAAAACAGCCCCGACTACGAACAGCTTGCCGTCAACGACCTCGGCGAGAGCATCATCGCCACGCCGGCGATCGCCGAGGGGAGTCTGTTCTTCCGCACGCGCTCGAAAATTCTGTGCATCGGCGACGGCGCGACGGCCAAGTAGACAAAATGGTTGGACCAGTCGCCCGCGTCTGGCGCGGATTACCTTTGAAATCAGGGGGTAATCCTTTTTCTCAGGCAGTGCCGCAACGAGAGGACTGGTCCAATGAAAACAAGTTTACGTTACCTCGGTTTGGAC
>DATKRK010000434.1:0-36164 GCA_035532215.1 Pirellulales bacterium
GTTCGATTGCGATTTGTCGCTCGCGCTTTCGATGGGCGACGCTCTTTGTCCTGCCCCAAAAAACTCACGCGGAGGCGCGGAGCCGCGAACAGGTCCATGAAAAGACTTTCTCTCCGCGGCTCCGCGCCTCCGCGTGAGATCTTCCGAGCGCCAAGTGCGGCCCCCCGCCCGAGCGTCGGCCTGGTTCAGAGCAGCCGCTCGAACGGTTGAGCCAGCTCGCGGAATCGCTCCGTTGGCATCGCGACGGTGTCCCAGCGAGGCGAGATTTGCCGCGCGTGATAGGCGTACTGGTCGAGCCGGATCGCCACGAAACCGTACAGCGTTTGTCGGTGTTCGAACAATGCCTCGCGCGGCAGCGGCGAGCGGTCGCCCAGCACGCGGTAAGCGAATACGAACAGCGCCTCGAATCGCTCGCCGAACAGCCGCTGCCACTGAGCCATGCTGACCAGGTCGTCCTGCGTCGACCAGTTCTTCCAGTACTGTTTTTGGGCGCCGCCGGGAAAATTGCGGCCCTTGACGTCGACCAGCCAGGTGACGCCGCTCGTCGAGGAGACGAGAAAGTCGAGGCTCTTGATCGAAGCGTCGGCCAGCAGGCTCCTCCGGCTTTCGTCGACCGCGACATACGGCGCGTGCCGCAGGCGGAGAAAGGCTTCGAAGGCCGCTTCGTAATGGTTGTCGCGGTTGGCCATCGTCGCCCCTCGACTCTTGCGTTTGATTTACTCGCGATTGATTTATAAGATCCGATGAGCGAATTCAGCGCCGGCGCTGGTCGCCGGCCGTTGCGAATACGGGTTCCTCTTCTCTGTTACGCGAACATGCCGAAGCGATTGCGCAACGGAGGATGAATTTCGCTCCAAGCGACAAGCGAAATTCTGAATTAACCGAACAGAGAAGAGGAACCCGTAACGCCCGCGGCACGCACGCCGACTCGACTTCTCGTTCGACGTCCGCTGAACTGCGGCGCCTCTCCCAGCCGGGAGTTAAATTTCAGTCGGGTTGTCTCGAATTCGCTTGAGCACGGCCGAAATCGCGGCCACGGCCACATCATATTGCGACGCTGCGTTCAACTCAACGCTTCTCGTCTCGCCGTGTACGAGATTCTTGATCTGGCATTGATCCTTGGCGAACTCGTCTTCGCCAATGATGATCGCCACGGGAAAGCCGCGGCGATCGGCGTATTTCAGTTGGTGTCCGAGCCGCTTGGGCTCGGGGTAGAACTCCACGCCCAATCCGGCCTCGCGCAAGCGGGCCGCCAAGCGCAGATAATCGTGCAGCCGCTCGGCGACGAAATAGGGGATGAAAACCTCGGCCGGCGTGGCGACTTTCGGCAACATGCCCAGTTCTTCCATGGCGGCCAGCAGGCGGTCGAGCCCCAGCGAGGCGCCGATGCCAGGCAATTCTTGATTGGTGTACAGCCCGGCGAGATTGTCGTATCGTCCGCCCGAGCAAACGCTGCCTATCGTCGGCAAGCGGTCGAGAAAGGTTTCGAAGATCGTGCCGGTGTAGTAATCGAGCCCGCGGGCGATGGATACGTCCAGGCGGATGCGCTCCTCCGATACGCCGGCGGCCGCCACGGCGGCCAGCAGTTCGGCCAGCCGGCTCACGCCTTCCTGGCCTTTTTCGCTGCCCGCCACGAGCGGTTCCAGCGCGGAGAGCACCTGCGCATTGCCGCCCGAGAGCGCCGCCAACTTAAGCACGTCGGCGGCTTGCTCGGGCGTGGCGCCGGCAGCGGCTTCCATTTCGGCGGCGACCTTCTCGGGGCCGATCTTGGCCAGCTTGTCGAGCGCCCGCAGCACGGCGGTCGCTTGCTCGGCCAGCCCGATCCGCTCCAGCAATCCGGCCAGCACCATGCGGTTGTTGACGCGGATCGTGAAGTCGAGGTTCTGGCGAAATTCGAAGCCGACGGCGCGCATCAGGTCGTGAATCACCAGGGCCGTCTCGATATCGGCGGCCGCTGCGCGGGTGCCGATGGTATCGAAATCGCACTGCATGAACTCGCGATAGCGGCCGCGCTGCGTGTTCTCGCCGCGCCACACGGCGGCGATGTGATAGCGCTTGAAGGGAACGCCCAATTCGGCGATGTGCTGCGCCGCGAACCGCGCGAACGGAACCGTCAGGTCGAACCGCATGCCTACGGCGCGGCCGCCTTGGTCCTCGAACTTGTAGAGCTGCTTGTCGGTCTCCTCGCTGCCTTTGCCGGTGAGAATCTCCAAGTATTCCAGGGCCGGCGTGTCGATCGGGCTGAAGCCGTAGGAGCGATAGACGCGCCGCGCGGTATCGATCAGCCGCTCGCGCGGGATCATGGCCTGGGGCAGGTAGTCGCGAAAGCCGCGGAGGGTGCGAGGTTCGATGCGTTTGACGCCGCTCACGGAATCGTTCTCTCCGGCCGCTTGCTAATTGACGACCGGCAGCAGCGGCGGCCGGCGGCTGCGCAACTCGCCAGATTTCTTGTCGACGAGCACGGCGTCCATGTACTCGGCCACCTGCTCGGGCGTTTCGAAGTAGCGATCGTAGACGTAATCGTCTTCGAACTCGCAGCCTTCGGTCGAATAATCACGGCAAATCTGCGGCCGCGTCTCGTAAATGCCGCAGCGATTGTCGGCTTGCAGGTGCTTGCACTGCGTATGCACCAGCAAGTACCAGTCTTCGCCCTCGACGAACACCGTGGCTGCGTCGTGCAGCAAATACCAGCGGATATAGTCGAAATCCTTGCGGACCGTCGGCGTCTCGATCGGCAGCGCGAAGTACTTGCAGCACTTGGCCGCGCAGTAGTTGCACAAGCATTCGCCGGCGGGCACTTGCTCGCGGCGGATTTTTACGGGCAGCACGGTCGCCATGGCGAGCCTGTTCTCCATCGAATGAGACGCGCGATCCGGCGTCGGGTTCGGCCGATCGGCGCGCTACTGAGAAAAGGCTAACAAACGCCGAGGGAAAACGCCAGGGTCAGCTTTTGGCCGCCAGCTTGGCGTTGGGCCGCACCACGTCGCGGGCCAGGCCCAGCTTTTCGAGCGTCAGCACAGTCAGGTAGGTGACGTCGAACTCCCACCAGCGATGACCGTGGGCGGCGCTGCGCTGATCGGCGTGGTGGTTGTTGTGCCAGCCTTCGCCGTTGCTGACCAACGCCACGAACCAGTTGTTGCGGCTGTTTTCGTTGGTGTCGTAATTCTGGTAACCCCAGATATGCGCCAGCGAATTCACGCTCCAGGTGATGTGCCAGACGAGCACCGTCCGCAACAGCACTCCCCACACTACCAGGCTGAACCCGAACTGCACGCCGCCCATCGCCTGGCCGGTCGTGGCCCAGCCGATGGCGAAACCGGCCAGATAAAAGATCGTCGCCTGGGCCAGGTTGATCCAAAACCAGAGCAGATTTCGCTCCAGGGCGAAATAGAACGGATCCTTCAAAATGTCGCGCGCGTAGCGATCGTAGTTCATGATGCTGTTGACTTCGCGATTCTCGACGAAAATCCAGCCCATGTGCCCCCAGAAGAACGTCACCAACGGGCTGTGCGGGTCGGGTTGCTCGTCGGAGTATTGATGGTGCATGCGATGAATAGTCACCCAGCGGGCCGGCGTGTCTTGAAGGCAGCAGACGCCCAGCACGGCGAGCGTGTGTTCCAGCCACAGCGGGCAGGTGAAGCCGCGATGCGTCAGCAAGCGGTGGTAGCAGAGATTGATGCCTAGCGTGCCGAACAGATACAGCCCGGCCAACGCCATCGCAACGCCCGTCCAACTGAACAGCCAGGGCCAAAAAGCCAACAGCGCCAGCAGGTGGTAGGCGCCGACGCTGACGGCGTAAGGCCAAAGAATTCTCTTGGGCGGGACCGTTTCGGGCAGGGGCAGCTTGTTCGTGCCGACTGCGGCGCGGCGCACACGGCGGGTCGCTTTCTCCGGAGCAGGACTCGCATCGGCGGTTTCAAGACTCGCCGAATCGGAAGGGACCGTTCGAGCGGAATCCGGAGCGGTTTTGGAATGAACAGCCATAGGCCCTAGCTTCCTGATTTGCCCCGAATTTCCATCTTGACGTTTCAGAGGTTGAAGTCAATCCGATCCGCAGCGGGAATATAGCCAGTATCGAATGCCGGCGATATTGCGAGTTATCAAAATCTTCGCTTGCCGAGGCCGATTGCCGCCGATAGGCTTTGGCAAGACTGGCTTTGCGTAAAATGAAACCCGCCGATTTCCCCCAGGAGAACCAAGGATGGTCGCAGACGGGAAAAAAACGCCGCCCCCCCGGCGGTTTTCCGAGGTCGCCGAGCGTAAGCTACGTTTTGATCGAGCCCATGCGACCCTCGTCAAGCCCCATCAAAAGCAATCTGGCGATCCGCCCGATTCGCGTTCGCAAAGCTGATCGCGCCATGTCGGCCGCCGGTCGAGGAACCTTTGTCATGCAGGTCGTAATCACCGCCGTCGGACCCGATAACCGCGGTCTGGCCGATCCGATCGTCCATTACGTGACCGGCGTGGGGGCGAACATCGCCGAGATCCAGATGTACGACCACGACGAAGAGCGGCTGTTCGCCATGTTGCTGCGCATCGACCTGGCGGCCGAACTGCTGCCGGCGCTGCGCGAGGCGATGCTCGAAGTCGGGCAGGCGAAGCAGCTTTCGATTCGCGTCTGGTCGCCCGAGGAGCGCGCGGCTCGCCCGCGGTTGGCGATCTGCACGACGTATCGCCCCGAGCCGCCGCTGGCGCTGCTCCGCGCGCTGCGCGACGGGCGGATCAAGGCCGACGCGGCGCTGATGTTGGGCAACCGCCCGCACTGCCGCTCGCTGGCCGAACAATTCGGCGTCGAGTGGCACGACATCGGCGACGCCGCCGGAATTGCCGACGACGAGCGGTTGATCGAGCTGTGCGACGAGCGACAGGTCGACTTCATCATTCTGGCGCGCTACATGCGCGTGCTGCCGCCTAGCACTTGCTGGAAGTATGCGGGCGGGCGGATCATCAACCTGCACCACGGCCTGTTGCCCAGCTTTCCGGGGCTGCGGCCCTATCACGACGCCTACGCCAGCCACATGCTGACCTACGGCGCCACCTGCCACTTCATCGTGCCCGACCTGGACGCCGGCAACCAGATCATCTTCCAATCCACCTTCACGGTTCCGCACGGCATGCCGCTAGACGACGTGATTCGCCTGGGCCGGGAAGACAACGAGCCGCACTGCCTGGTCGAAGGCGTGCGCCGCGTCGTCGATCGGGAAGTGCAGTTGCACTTTCACCGGGTAATTGCCAGGACGAGTAGGAAATAAGGCAGGGCGAGCAATCGCTTCCCGCCTTACTCCTGAGCCTCTCCTTTTCACTTCCCGCCGGCATACCGCACGATGCAGTACAATGCCCGGAAGCCGTCGCGCCAGGTGATCTTCTTGCCTTCGGCGTAAGTCCGCCCGCGGTAACTGATCGGCCGCTCGTAGATGCGGATGCCGGGCATGGCGGCCAGCTTGGCCGTCAATTCAGGCTCGATGCCAAACCGCTGCTCGCGCAACGTCGGCGCGATGCGTTGAATCACTTCGCGGCGAAAGGCCTTGTAGCAAGTCTCCATGTCGGTCAGGTTCAAATTGGTCATGCAATTGGAGAGCAAGGTCAGCACCTTATTGCCGACCGAGTGCCAGTAGTACAGTACGCGCTGATTGTCGCCGGTAAAGCGGCTGCCGAACACGACGTCGGCCACGTCTTCGACGATCGGCTGGATCAACTTCTCGAACTCGGCCGGATCGTATTCCAGATCGGCGTCCTGCACGATCACGACGTCTCCGGTGGCATGGCTGAAGCCGGTGCGCAGCGCCGAACCTTTGCCCTGGTTCACCTCGTGCATGATGATCTTCACCTCGGCGTCGTTCTGCCAGGTTTTGAGCAGTTCGCGCGTGCCGTCGGTGCTGCCGTCGTCGACGATGATGATTTCAGTGGGCACGCCGGAGCGCCGTACGCGATCGACGACTTCGGCGATGGTTTGTAGCTCGTTGTAGACGGGAATCACGACCGACAGCACGAAGCCCGGCGGCAAGCGATAAACGCCCAATCGCCGGCAGGCGCTCGCGCCGAGCAGCCGCTCCAAGATTTCGAAGCGCTCGGCCCCGTCGCACTGCGCCAGCGAGTCGGCCAGGAACTTGAGCATTTCGCGCGAGGCGGCGCCGCTTTCGGCGAAGGAATGATCGGACGACGCGAATTGACTCATGATGGGCTCAACGTCCTGGGGTGACTGCGCAAGCTACGGCGGCGCATTTATCGTATGCCTCATCGCGCTCGGCGTGCAAGATCAGCTTGGCGGCGCGGATGCTTGAGTTTTTTTTGCGGCAATTGACCGCCAATTCCGCGACTTTGACGCGTGCGCGGATTTATCCTGATGAATCATTCTTGACAATCTCGAATTGCTCAGCACAATACGCAGAAGTGTTGGGCGGCAGAAACTTCACCGTTCTCCGCGGTTCAAGCGGCGGATCGATAATTCGATAAGTTTCGAGAAGCGCATTTTCCTTCGCGGGTTCCGTAAGCCTTCGACCGGTTGCGAGATGGACCAAGACGCCCTCGCGCCAAGTCGTTCGCTTGCGTTTGAGGTTTGCGCCGCCCAACACAAGCTGCGTTCAACGTTCGCTCGGCGATGTTTCGCCCGAGCAGGCGAAGAGCCGCGGTACGAGCGAATTGGCTTGGGGGGCGGCGACGTAGGGATCGGATGTCGGCGACCGCGGTCGTGGCACGGGATGTCCCCCCCAGCTTTTTCGCTCGCTCGATCTGCGGATGACGTCTCACTTCACAGCACGTCTCTTCCTAGTGCGACGGGCGCTACGCCATGCCTCGTTGTCTGATCGCTCTTGGCGCCAATCTTGGCGATCGCGCCGCCACGTTGTCGCAAGCCTTGGACCGACTCGCTGCCACCGAAGGCGTCGCGGTATTGGCTCGCAGCCGTTGGCTTGAAATGGCGCCGATCGGCGGTCCTGGCGGGCAGCCGCCGTTTCTCAACGGCGCGGCGATCGTCGAAACGACGCTCGATCCCGAAAGCTTCCGCCGCCGGCTCGAAGAAATCGAGACCGAACTCGGGCGCCGTCGGCTGGTGCGATGGGATGCTCGCGCCATCGATCTCGACTTGTTGCTCTACGGCGAAGAGATCATCGACGCGCCGCAGCTCGTCGTGCCGCACCCCCGCATGGCGGTTCGCCGCTTCGTGCTCGAACCCGCCGCCGAGATTGCCGGCGACTGGATCCACCCGACGATCGGGTGGACGATCGAGCAACTTTGGCGGCATCTGCTCGTGGCCGTGCCGTATTTGGCGATCGCCGGGGCGCCGTGTGTCGGGAAACGCCAACTGGCGAAAGAACTTACGAGCCAGACAGCCGCCCGGCTGATCGCCGAGGCGCCGCCCGACAATCTCGCAGTCTTGGACGCCGCCGCCAGCGATTCGTCTGGTCCTGCCGTCGCGAGAGAGATAGAATTCCTCGTCCGTCGCCAGGAATTGCTGGCCCGCCAAACGTGGGGCTCGCCCGATGTTTGGGCGGTCAGCGACTTTTGGTTCGATCAAACTTTGGCGTGGGCGGCTGTGGACCTCGATTCGGCGGGTCAGGCTGCCGTCCGCGAAGCTTGGAAGCGGGCCCAAGGTACGATCGTTCCGCCCAAGCTGCTCGTCGTGTTGCAGGCCAGTGCAGGGGCGGCTGGCTGCGACTCGCAAAGCGAAGCGGGCGGCGCGGTGCGAGAAAGCTCGGCCGAACGGCAAAGACTGAGCGAGGAATTGGATCGCCTGGCCCGGCGCCCAGGCATCGGACCGGTGCTTTGGCTATCGGCCGCTGACTGGGAGACGACCGTTCGCGAGGCGGCCGCGGCCATGGCCGCCATGCAGTAGTGCTCTGTCAGCCGCTGATTGATGTATGTTCAAGTGATGGGTGGCTGGGTCTGAGCCCAGGCGAAGCCCCAGTTCGCTGGGGCATCGCCTAGGCTCTGCCGCCAGCCACCCTGGCCGCTAGCATTCGTCAAATCGTGGCTGACAGAACACAGTAGCCTCGCACGGACTGGGAAGCTTTCGAATGAATTCATGTCGCACTACATCGATCGAGAGAACCTCCAGCGCAGCGGCTCACGAGAATATGCAAGCAACCAAGGCGGACGAGCCGCAAACCGCTCCGGCGCCGAAGATCGCGTCGAACTCCAGCGAGCTGCGCGCAGCAATCGCCGTGGCTCGGGCTCGAGGATTGTCGATTGGGCTCGTGCCGACGATGGGGGCCTTGCACGCCGGCCACTTGAGCCTGATCGAAGCCTCTCGGCGCGAGTGCGGATACACGGTCGTCACGATCTTCGTCAACCCAACGCAGTTCGGCCCGCACGAGGACTTCGAGCGCTACCCGCGCAGCTTGGAGACCGATCTGGCCGCAATCCGCCCGCTCGGCGCCGATCTGGTCTTCGTTCCGGCGACCAGCGACATGTATCGTCCGCAGCACGCCACGTTCATCGAGATGCACGGTCCCGCCGAGCCGCTCGAGGGCCGGCGCCGCCCGGATCATTTCCGCGGGGTGGCGACGATCGTACTAAAACTGTTCAACCTGGCGACGCCCGACCGCGCCTACTTCGGCCAGAAGGACTATCAACAAACATTGGTGGTGCGGCGGATGGTCGCCGATCTTGATTTGCCGATCGAGGTGCGAGTCTGTCCGATCGTGCGCGAAGCCGACGGCCTGGCGATGAGCAGTCGCAACGTCTATCTCAGCCCGGCCGAGCGCGAACAGGCGCTCGCGCTCTATCGCAGTTTGCAAAGAGCCGCGGAACTGTTCGCCGCCGGCGAGCGCGGTGCGGAAGTGCTCGCGGCCGAGATGCGAAAGTTGTACGACGCCGCGCCGCTGGTGCGCTTGGAGTATCTCGCCGTGGCCGATCCGGAAACGCTGGCGCCGGTCGCCCGCGTGAACGAGCGCGCCGTGGTCGCCGTGGCGGCGCGAGTGGGCAAGACGCGTCTGATCGACAATCACCTGCTCGGAAGTTGAACTTCTCTCGGTGAGCCATGCTGCAAACGTTATTTCACATTCCGCGGACCGTCGCCGGTTTGCCGGTCTTTGGCTTCGGCTGGTTGCTAATGCTCTGGGCGATCGGTTCGCTCGCGCTGCTGGGCTGGCTTGTGCGGCGGCAAGGCTGGAATGCCGAGACCAAAAGCCATTTGCCGCTGTTGGGCACGATCGGCCTGGTGATTGCCTTCGTGCTGCCGAACGTCTGCGACGAGTACGGCTTGCCGATCCGCGGCTACGGCACGATGCTGCTGCTGGGCGTGATCTCGGGCGTCTGGCTGGCGACCTATCGAGCGCGGCGGCTGGGGCTCGATCCGGAGATCATTATCTCACTGGCCTTCTGGCTGTTTCTGGCCGGCATCGTCGGCGCCAGACTGTTTTACATCATCGAGTATTGGTCGGACTATCAGCGGCCGACGGCTTGGGAAACCTTCAAGGAGGTGATCAACTTCACCAAAGGCGGCCTGGTCGTTTTCGGCTCGGCGATCGGCGCCGGGTTGGCGCTGATCGTCTTCGTGCGCAAGTATCGCCTGCCGGGTCTGGCCTTGGCCGATCTGATCGCGCCGAGCCTGATGCTCGGTCAGGCTTTGGGCCGCGTCGGCTGCTTCCTCAACGGTTGCTGTTACGGCGGCGTCTGCGACTTGCCGTGGAAGGTGCAGTTCCCGTTCGACAGCCCGCCCTACGTCGAACAAGTGCGAGAACACCGGCTGTATTTGCACGGACTGGAGTTGGACTACTCGCATCCCGATTCGCCGCCGGTGATCGCCGCGGTCGAACCGGACTCGCCGGCCGCCGAAGCGGGGCTCGAACCCGGCCAGCGGATCGTGAAGATCAAGAACTTGCGCAAAGGAACGAGCGTGGCGCCGCCGACGACGGACGAAGCCTTCCGGGCCTTGCTGAAGATCGACGGCGCCGGCGCGCGGTTCGACGTGGTCACTGCGGGCGATCCGGCGCCGAAGCGCGTGACGCTGGCGACGCCGGAACTCAGCCTGCCGGTGCATCCCGCACAGCTCTACAGCGCCGTCGACGCCTTGCTGCTGTGCCTGTTTCTGCTGGCCTACTATCCCTATCGCCGCCGCGACGGCGAAGTGTTTGCCCTGCTGGCGACGATTCATCCGATTGCGCGGTTTTTGCAAGAGATCATCCGCGTCGACGAGAAAGCCGTGTTTCACACCGAGTTGAGCATCTCGCAGAACCTCAGCCTGTTGATGCTGGCCGGAGCGATCGGCTTGTGGATTTATTTGCTCAGCCGGCCGCGGGGTCTCGTCTGGCCGCGGCCCGCGGCGCCCGCGTGTCAGGCCCTTGCGGCTTAGAAAAATTGACAGCCCCGTCCGCAGCCCGGATGATACAAGCACGGACGCCGGTCGAGAGGCGCCGGCGCAAGCGGTTTACGGAACATCGAGGGAACTTTCGCCGCCTGCCGGGCGTCGAAAGTTGTACGGTTGGCGGTGGATGACGATCAATTGATCAACGCAGCCCTTGTCGGCGACTCGGCGGCCTTCGGGATGTTGGTGCACAAGTACCAAGACCGCCTGTTCAATACCATGACTCACGTGCTGGGGTCGCCCGAAGACGCCCGCGACATCGTCCAAGACGCGTTCGTCAAAGCCTTCCTCAAACTCGAAACCTTCCAACGGGCCAGCGCCTTTTACACCTGGCTGTACCGCATAGCGTTTAACGCCGCGATCAGCCGCCAGCGGCGCCGCAAGCCAACCGTATCGATCCAACAACACCGCGAGAATTGGGGCCAGGAACTCGCCAGCGGCGACCCGCCGCCGGAAGACCGCCTGGAGCGACAGGAACTCGCCGGCCAGGTGCAAGCCGCGATTGCCCGCTTGAGCGAAGATCACCGCACGATCGTCGTGTTGCGAGAATTGGACGGTTGCGACTATGAAACGATCGCCGCCATGTTGGATCTGCCCGTCGGAACCGTGCGCAGCCGGTTGCACCGGGCCCGGCTGCAGTTGCGCGCCGAGTTGAAACAAGTGCTGCAGCCAGGACGCTCTTAACCTCCTTTGTCGCGCCGAAGTTTGGAATATCCGTTGGCATGAATTCGATTCCCGACGATGAACTGTTGAGCGCCTACCTCGACGGCGAGTTGAGCGACGACGAGCGTGCGCGCGTCGAACAGATGCTGGCCGAGCAACCCGAGGCGCGGCAGTTGCTCGACGAATTGCGCACCCTCGGCAGCAGCTTCGAAGGCTTGCCCCGGCATCGGCTGGAAGCCGATTTCGCCGCTCGCGTGTTGCGCGCCGCCGAACGCGAAATGCTCTCGGGCGAAACGGACGGCGAAGTGCAGCACTCGGTCGCCACGGCGCCGCCCGCCGCCGATCGGCCCGTTGTGAGGCTGGACTGGATGCGCTGGCGGAGGCCGATCGTCTGGGCTGGCTTCGCCTTGGCCGCCGGACTGTTGTTGATGGTGGTCGATCGCGGCCGGCCGCCGGCCGCTCTGCGAGAGCCGGTGGCCCACGCGCCCGGCGCCGGCGCGGAATTCCGAGCGCCGGAAGAAGCAGCCGAGCCGCCCGCCGCGGAAGAGAAAAGCGGACTCGCCCGCGCGGAGCGCGCCGCCGATCGCCGGCTTCGCGAGCACGAGGCCGCCGAGCGGCCGCCGTCCGAACCCGCTCAGCCGCGGCGCCGTTTTGCAGCCCCGGCCAAAGCGCCGGCCAATCCGGAGGCGGCGCTCGAAGCCGGCGCCATGAGAGGCGAAGGCCGCCTTGGCGCGAAGCGCGGCGCGGAAGACTTCGCCAAGGACCGCCGCGGCAACTATTTTTCCTACTTCCAGGTTGCGACTCAACAAAACGGCAGGACCGTTGCCGAACCGCTCGACCCGCAAACCCTGGTGATTTGGTGCGAGGTCGATCAGAACGTTCCCGCGCGACCGGAATTTCGCGAGCTACTGACGAGCAACGGCATCGTCTGGGACGCCGACGCCAACTTCGCAGACGCCGATGCCAAGCTGCCCGCCTTCGAAAAGGCGGAGGCGTTGCAGGAGAACGCCTCGGATTACGTCCTGCTCGAAGCCACCGAGGAGCAACTCAAGGCCGTCCTGACAGAGTTCGATCGCCATCCCGAATTGTTTCTCACGGTCAACGTCGAGCCGTCGCCCGCGGCGCCCTCGCAACAGGCATTCGAGGTCTACAATCGCGCGCGAGTTTCGGCGAAAGGCAAAAGCGGCGCGCACAGCGACAAGACGCTTACGCCGCCGATGCCAAAACTGAAAGCTCGCATCTCCGCCGACGGCCGGCAAGCGGGCAAGCAAGCGGCCCGGCTCGGCCGCGCGCAGCAGGTTTTGGTCTTGCCGCAGCAGGTGCAACTGCTCGACGAAAGTTCGCCCCCGGCGAAAGAGGCCGATGCAGCCGGCGAGGAGGCGAAGCCGGCCGAATCGTTGGGCGTGAAGGCGGGCGAGCGACTGGACCGAGCGCGCGCCAAGGGGGGCGAGTCCCAAACCGCCGGCAACGCAGCCGCCCAGAAGCCTCGCTCGCTGGCTCAAGCGGCGAAATCGCCCGCCGATGCAGCACAAGAGGATTCCGCCCAGGGCTACCAACAAGCGCTGATTATCTTCCGTCGGGTTCCGGCGCCGGCTGCGGCAGCCGCCCCCGCGCCGGCGGAAGCAGCCGAGAAGCAGCCCGATTAGCTTGCTTCGTCGGCTTCGATTTGCTGGCCAATCGCGGCTCGATATGAGATAATCGGGGGGCGAGAAGCTCGCCCTGCCCGATTTCGGCGTTGCGCCGCCTAGCCCGGATTATTCATCAGCCCAGCTATTACTTGACAAAGCGATCCATGCAAACCCGAAGCGCCAGCGAGGTAAGTGCGTTGCTCCGCCTCGCTTGCGCTTCGGGTTGGTGTGGGCTGATGAATAATCCGGGCTAGCGCTTCGCCCCCGCCCTAACCATTCAGTGTCTCCGACAAGCCAATGGCTTTGACAAGGCGCCCGATGCGACGCGTACGTGAATGGCCTGCGTTTCTGCTGTTCGTTCTAGCGGCGTTTGGTCCGACGGCAACCAGAGCCGCCGAGCCGAGCGCGGAGCAAGTCCGCTCCTTCGAAACTCACGTGCGGCCGATCCTGGCTACGCGTTGCTTTCGCTGCCACGGCGAGGAAAAGCAAAAAGGCGATTTGCGGCTCGACTCTCGCGAAGGGCTGATGTCGGGCGGTGTTTCGGGGCCGGCGGTCGTGCCCGGCAAACCCGACGAAAGCCTGTTGATTTCGGCGATCGGCTACGCCAACGAAGAGCTGCAAATGCCGCCCGGCGAAAAGCTGCCCGATCGCGAGATCGCCGATCTGCGCCGCTGGGTCGAAGGGGGCGCCGTATTTCCCGACGCCGCCGCTGCCGATGCCGATGCCGATGCCGGCCGCGACTTCTGGGCCTTTCAGCCGCCGCGCGAGCCCGTTTTGCCTGAGGTCAAAGACCAGGCTTGGCCGAAATCACCGCTCGACCGCTTCATTCTCGCCAAGCTGGAAGAACAGCAGTTGCGGCCCGCCCCGCCGGCCGACAGGCGCACGCTCTTGCGCCGCGTCACTTACGACCTGACCGGCCTGCCGCCGACGCCCGATGAGGTCGACGCCTTTTTGGCCGATGAGTCGCCCGAAGCCTTCGCCAAAGTGGTTGAACGGCTGCTCGATTCGCCCCACTACGGCGAGCGCTGGGGCCGCCACTGGCTCGACGTCGCCCGCTACGCCGATTCCAACGGCCTCGACGAGAACGTGGCCCACGGCAACGCCTGGCGCTATCGCGATTACGTCGTAGGCGCGCTGAATCGCGACAAGCCGTTCGACCAGTTCCTCTTGGAACAGATCGCGGGCGACTTGCTGCCGCCGGTCGACGATCTGGCGACGAAGCACGGACGGCTGATCGCCACCGGCTTTCTGGCCTTGGGTCCCAAGGTGCTGGCCGAAGTCGACGAGCAAAAGATGGAGATGGACATCATCGACGAGCAGCTCGATACGTTCGGCCGCGCGGTGCTCGGCCTGACGCTCGGTTGCGCCCGCTGCCACGATCACAAGTTCGACCCGCTGCCGACCGAGGATTACTACGCCCTGGCCGGCATCTTCAAAAGCACCCGAACGATGGAGAATTTCAAGAAGGTTGCGCGCTGGCATGAGAATCCGATTCCGCAGCCCGAAGACCTGGCCCGCAAAGCCGAGCATGACCGGTGCGTGGCGGAACAGACAGGCGCGATTTCCAAGCTCGTCGCCGCGGCCGACGAGCAACTCAAGTCGGCCGGCGGCGATGCGGCGGCCGCCGAGACGCCGAAAGATCGCGAAGCCCGCTATCCGGAAGCAACCAAGAGCGAGTTAAAGCGGCAGCGCGATGCGCTGGCCGACTTGGAAAAGCAGGCCCCGGCGATGCCCTCGGCGATGGGCGTTTGCGAAGGCGAAACCGTTGACGTCGCGGTTCACATTCGCGGCAACCATCTGACGTTGGGGGCCGTCGTGCCGCGGCATTTTCCGCGAGTGTTGGCCGACGACGAACAGCCGGCGCTCGACGCCAAGCAAAGCGGCCGGCTGCAATTGGCCCAGTGGCTGGTGCGCAAGGACCATCCGCTCACCGCTCGCGTGATGGTCAATCGCATCTGGCGCTGGCACTTCGACCAAGGCATCGTGCGCTCGACCGACAACTTCGGCCGGCTAGGCGAACGGCCCTCGCACCCCGAGCTGCTCGATTGGCTCGCCGTTCGATTCATCGAAAGCGGCTGGTCGATCAAGGCCATGCACCGTTTGCTGATACTCTCGGCCGTTTACCAGATGAGTTCGGCTTACGACGAACGGGCCGCGACCGCCGATCCCGACAATCGGCTGCACTGGCGGATGGACGCCCGACGGCTGGAGGCCGAGGAGATTCGCGACGCGCTGTTAGCCGCCTCGGGACAGCTCGATCGCACGTTGGGCGGTTCGCTGTTGGAAGTGAAAAACCGCGATTACCTGTTCGATCACACCTCGAAAGACAAAACAAGCTACGACACCCGGCGCCGCTCGCTCTATTTGCCGGTCATCCGCAACCACCTGTACGACGTGTTCCAGTTGTTCGACGCGCCCAGCGGCAGCGTGCCGGACGGCAACCGCGTGACCACGACCGTGGCGCCGCAGGCGCTGTTCATGATGAATAGCGACGTCGTCGCCCAGTGCAGCGACGCTTTGGCGAAGGACTTACTGGCTCGCGCCGAGCCCGACGACGCGGGCCGGGTCAACCGACTGTACGCGCTAGCTTATTCTCGGCCGGCCAACTCCGCCGAGGCGAGCCGGGCCCAGTCCATGTTGAGCCGCTTTGATTCGCTCTTGGCCGCCGGCGAGCCGGACCTCGCCAAGCGCCGGCAGCGTTCGTGGGCCTTGCTTTGCCAAGTGATCTTGGCGGCGAATGAGTTCGTGTATCTGAAATGAACAAGCGTGATTCTGTAGGGAACGCCCTCCGTGGCGTTCCGCCGATGCGGCATGGACGCCCGAACGCAATTCCTCGGAACGCCGCAGAGGGCGTTCCCTACAGATCGCGAAACGCCTTGGGCCGTTGAAACTCACAAGGGTTTTCCCCGTGCATCGCTCCAACTGTTCCTGCCTCTCCCGCCGCAGCTTGCTCAAGACGACGGCGCTTGGCTTCGGCCATCTGGCCCTGGCCTCGCTCTTGAACCAGGAATCTGCGGCCAGCGACGACCGGGCTCGTGATCCGCTGGCCGTGCGCAAGCCGCACTTCGCGCCGCGGGCGCGGCGCGTGATCTTTCTGTTCATGGCCGGCGGTCCTTCGCAGGTCGATACGTTCGATCCGAAGCCGCTCTTGACGCGCGACGACGGCAAGCCGCTGCCGTTCGACAAGCCGCGCGTGCAGTTCGCCCCGACGGGCAACTTGCTGAAGTCGCCGTGGAAGTTCGCCAAGTACGGCGCCAGCGGGATTGAAGTCAGCGAATTGTTTCCGCACGTGGCCAGGCACGTCGACGATATCTGTTTCATCCATTCGCTCTACGGCACGAACGCGGCCCACGGCGGGGCGATGCTCAAGCTGCACACCGGCAGCGATAACTTCGTGCGGCCGAGCATGGGTTCGTGGATCACCTACGGCCTGGGTGCGGAAAACGCCGATCTACCGGGCTTCATCACCATCTGCCCGACGCTGGCTCACGGCGGCGTGAACAATTGGAGTTCGGCCTTTTTGCCCGCCGCCTATCAAGGCACGCCGCTGGGCAACGCCAGCATTCCGGCCGACCAGGCCAAGGTCGGCTTCATCGAGAATCCGACCACTCCGCTCGACGTGCAGCGGGCCCAGCTCGACGCGCTGGCCGAAATCAACCGCGAGCACCTGGCCTCCGCCGGGCCGAACCTGACGCTCGAAGGCCGCATCAACTCGTTCGAACTGGCCTTCCGCATGCAGACGGCCATGCCCGAGATCGAAAACATTTCGAGCGAAACCGCCGCCACGCAGGCGCTCTACGGCCTCGACGAACAGAAGACCGCCAACTTCGGCCGGCAGTGTTTGCTGGCCCGGCGGTTCCTCGAACGCGGCGTGCGATTCGTCCAAGTCACGCACAGCGATTCGCACGTGCAATGGGACCAGCACGGCGACTTGAAGAACGGCCACTCCAAGAACGCGCTGGAGGTCGACCGGCCCATCGCCGGACTGCTGACCGACCTGAAAGCCCGCGGGCTGCTCGACGATACGCTGGTGCTGTGGGGCGGCGAGTTCGGCCGCACGCCGACGGCGCAGGGCAAAGACGGTCGCGACCACAACCCCGAAGGTTTTACGATGTGGCTCGCCGGCGGCGGCGTGAAAGGGGGCTATCGTCACGGCGCCACCGACGACTATGGCTTTTACGCCACCGAGAACAAGGTCCACATCCACGACCTGCACGCCACGATGTTGCACCTCTTGGGCCTCGACCACGAGCGTCTCACCTTCCGCCACGCCGGCCGCGACTTCCGCTTGACCGACGTCGCCGGCAACGTGGTCCGCGAGATAATCGCGTAAAGCTGGGCAGACCGGACCGCCGCGCCCTGGCGAGCCGGAGGCGTCAGCCTCCGTGTCGCGTGCCGCCGCCTTTGTCGTCAACAAGTCAAGGATTTAACCACAGGACCACGGAGATATTTGGAGATCCATTCTTGAAAATGGCTCTCGATGCAAAATCCGCGCGGATGACTGCAATCATCGCGGGCGCCGCCGTGCTGGCGGCGCTTGGCTTGTTCGGCGCGGTCTTGGCCGGTGCGGTCGCCTTCGGCTTTCCGGCGAACGGGGGCTTCGGCCCGCAGGGCATTGGCGCCGCCGGCTTCTTGCTCGGTACTATCATGCTTGCTTGTGCTTCCTTTGCCGTCAGGTTTGGCCTCAAGGCGATCGCAGAGCGCTGGCAGGAAGGCGCCGAGGCGGCGCGACGGGTGCGCGAGCGGTTGGAATCCGAGCATGCGGCTCGCACTTCATCGCTCCGGGAGAGTCCGGAGCTGTAATGATCGCATTGATTGCCGGCAACCGCGATCGGTTTCGCCTTGGCGGGGGCGAGGCCGGCCGCGAAAGGAGAACGACCGAGCCCGCACAAGGCGGACTGGAGCCTTGTGCGGGCTCAACGACGCTCGCCGCTGGCGGCGGCGATCGTGATGGTAAACGACATCGAGCCGGCCGGCTGGCAATCTCGTTCTGCAACTACTATCGGCGCCGCTCAGCGGAGCAAATTGCCAATTCAGCTAATCGGGCCGCATATATTCAATGCGGCGTCAACTGCAGTTGACGCTTGGTAGTGTCCTATAACAGTGTGTCGCCGTCCCTGGCCGGCTACTTCGGCACCTCTTGCTCCAGTCACTATTTGACCGTCAGCGGTCATCGCCGCTTTTTCAGAGCCGCACGAATGTACCAGCCAGCTATTCCAAGAACCGCGCCGCTGATTGCGCCGATCACCAGGCCATAGGCATGCGGGACGGGATCATCGGACCGGACCATTGCCGAACCGATCACGGCGCCATTGACGGCCCCGAACGTTCCCCATGCAAGAATGCCTGCGACCGTGGCCCGCGTTGGGTTATTCATTGGCCATCAACCACAACAGCGTCCTCAGACTGAACTGAACTCTTCGGCTCATGGGCGCATCATAGCCGGCGGTTGGGGCGGGGCAAAATGGATGGATCAATTAAAACAACATTCCATTTCCCATCGCATCGTCTTCGATCACTTCCGAGTCCGATATATGTCTATCCAGATGCCGACGCCAAGCAAGCAGGTCCATGCGTCAATCGGTCGGCCGAGACAGATCGGCGCGCATAAGGACCGTGCGTTTCAGCTCAGCGATTTCCTCTTCGGAGAGCCCTTCGTAGACGTTGCACCAATCGGGCAGCGACGCGGTCTCGCCGGCGGAAGGCTGCGGTTCGACGGAGGCTTGCTGATCGGCCTCGACCGCGAGCACGCGAATGACGAGTTTTTGGTTTTCGCGCAGAGGCTGGCCCAGCAGGTGTTCCACGGCCTGCCGATCGGCGGAATCGATCTCATTGACATTCCGTACAAACTCGCCCATGACCTTATTCTACCTTCCAACCTGGCGCCGAGCGAGGCATGCTGGCGTGCCCGATGGCTTCGTGTTCGACGAATTCGGCCGGCTGTATCTGGGCATGTGGACCGGCGCCGTGGTACACGCGATCGAAGTCCCCAGCGGCAAGCTTCTGGCCACCTATCAGGCCGGCGGCAGCCAGGCCACGAACGTGCATTTCTTCAACGGCGATCTCTACGTCACCGTCGCCGCCAAGGAAGCCGTGTTCAAGCTGCCGCTCGGCATCCGCGGCTGGCAGTACAGCAAGGCGTGCGGGTTTTGAGTGATTTTGGATTTTCGATTTTGGATTTTGGATTTGGCTTGCGGAGTTGCCTGGCGGTCGGGGGTATGGGCTCACGCGGAGTCGCGGAGAGTTCTTTTTCTTTTCGTCCTCTCCGCGGCTCCGTGCCTCCGCGTGAGTCCCGTCAAGCAAAAAGCTTACGCCAGAATCTCCCCGAGCACATGCCCGTGAACGTCGGTCAGGCGGCGTTCGATGCCGTTGTGGTAGAAGCTGAGCCGTTCGTGGTCGAGGCCCAGCAGGTGCAAGATCGTGGCGTGCAAGTCGTAGATCGTCGCAACGTCCTCGACCGCCTTGTGGCCGAATTCGTCGGTGGCGCCGTAGCTGAAGGGCGCCTTGATGCCGGCGCCGGCCAGCCAGACGGTGAAACCCTGCGGGTTGTGGTCGCGGCCGTTGGCGCCCTTTTGAAAGGTCGGCATCCGGCCGAACTCGGTGACGAAAGCCACCAGCGTGTCGCTGAGCAGCCCGCGCTGGCGCAGATCCTTAATCAGCGCGGCGGCGGGCTGGTCGAGGATCGGGCCGTGAATGTCGTACTGGTCCTTGAGCTTCTTGTGCCCGTCCCAATTGCCGACGCCTTCGCCCATCGCGTACGAGCCGTTGAAAAGCTGCACGAACCGCACGCCCCGCTCCAACAGCCGCCGGGCGAGCAGGCAGTTGCGGGCAAAGCCGGCCTTCGTGGAGTTTGCGTCGTTGGCGCCGTAATCGTCGAGCGTCGCAGCCGATTCGTCCGAGAGATCGGAAACCCGCGCGGCGGCCAACTGCATCTTGGCGGCCATCTCGTAGCTGGCGATGCGGGCCGCCAGGTCGCTGTCGCCCGGATGCTGGGCCAGATGCCGCTCGTTGAGCAGCTTCAAGAAGTCTCGCGTGGCCGCCTCGGCCGATTCGCTGATCGCCGCCGGACGCCGCAAGTTGGGGATCGGCTTTTCCGCGTTGAACGCCGTGCCTTGGAACGCGGCGGGCAGGAAGGTCGAATTCCAATGGTTCGGCCCGACCTGCGGCACGCCGCGCGGATCGGGAATCGCCACGAAGGCCGGCAGGTCGTCGCACTCCGAGCCCAAGGCATACGTCACCCAGCAGCCGATCGCCGGAAAGCCGTCGAGCGTGTAGCCGGTGCTCATCTGGTTTTCGGCCGGGCCGTGCGTGTTCGACTTGGCGGTCATCGAATGGATGAAGCACATCTCGTCGACCAGTTCGGCCAGGTTCGGCAGCAAGTCGCTGGCCATCTTGCCGCACTGGCCGCGCGGTTTGAAGGGCCACAGCGGCTTGATCAGGTTGCCGTTTTCGCCCTGGAACGTGACGAGATTGCCCGAGGGCAACGGTTTGTCGTGATAGCGGACGAGCTCGCTCTTGTAATCGAACGTATCGACGTGGCTCAAGGCGCCCGAGCAGAAGAGCATCAATACGCGCTTCGCCTGGGCCGGAAAGTGCGGCGGGCGCGGCGCGTAGGGCCGCGCCGGATCGACCAGCGGTCGAATCGGCGCATGAGCGTCGGCCAGGGCGCCCGACTCGGCCAACAGCGAGGCCAGCGCGATGCCGCCCAGCCCGCCCGCCGAACGCTGCAAGAAGCCTCGGCGGTCGAGCAGGCTGCGCCCAATGTGCGAGATGATAGGGTCGCTCATGCCGTTGATGCTCATTGCTTTGCCTAATACACCATCACGAATTCATTCGCATTGAAAATTGCCCGGCAAAACGCGCCCAGCCCGTGTTGCTCGACGAGCAGCACTGCGGCGGCCGTTTCCTCCGGACTGGCCTCGCGGCCGAACGCGAGTTCGAATGCGCGGCGTACCTGCGCCGCCGGATCGGCGCCGGCCTCTTTCGCCAGTCGCCCGGCCAGAAACCCCGCCTGCTGCTCGATGAACGGGCTGTTGAGCAGGTTGAAGGCTTGCAGCGGCGTGGTCGAGCTGCCGCGTCGCGGTGCGATCTGTCCGGCGTCGGGGCAATCGAAGGCGCCGAAGGTATCATCGAGCTGCATCCGCGGCTTGCTCTGATAAACCATCCGGCGGAACGTCTCGGGGCCAAACTCGCGCTTCGGCGTGTAGACCTTGACGTAGTTCGCGTTCGGCTGGAACAGGTCGAAGCCCGGCCCGCCCATCGTCGCGTCGAGCTTGCCGCTGACGGCGAGAATCGCGTCGCGGATCGCTTCGGCTTCCAGCCGCCGCGGCGAGTATCGCCACAAGAGCCGAGATTGGGCGTCGCGCTCGATCGCCTCCGGCTGGCCGCGGCTGGCCTGGCGATAAGTCGACGAGCGCAGCATCAGCCGGTGCAGATGCTTGAGCGACCAAGGCTGGGCTGCCGGGCCGCCGTCGTCGGCCTGCGGCGCGACCAACTCGCTGGCCAGCCAGTCGAGCAGTTCCGGGTGGCTCGGCTGGCCGCCGTTGACGCCGAAATCGCTGGGCGTGCCCGCGATGCCTTGGCCGAAATGATAGTGCCACAGCCGATTGGCGATCACGCGCGAGGTCAGCACGTTGTCGGGCGAGGCGATCCAGCGCGCCAGCGCCAGCCGCCGCTCTTGCTCCGGGGCATCGACCGCCAGTCGCCAGCCGCCGCCGAACGCGCTCAAACCCCCCGGCGCCACTTCCTCCTTGGGCTGCATCGGATCGCCGCGGTGCAGGCGAAACGTCTTGGGCGGGGCGACGAACACGCCGGCGTAGGCCTTGCGGTCGGACGACGAAAGCCTGGCAATTTGCGATTCAAGCTCGTCGCGTTGTCGGGCGAGCGTTTCGAGTTCGGCCGTCTCGTTGGGCGACAGGCCGCCGGCCAGTTCGATATTGCCCGTGCGATGCGGGTAGTGATAGTCGAGCCGATCGGCCGACGAGGCGACGGTCCGCCAGTTTTCGCCGTCGAGCGAGACGGCCATCTCGTACTTCGTGGCCAGCCGGTCGGCGTAGCGCGGCTGGCTGTCGCGGTCGCGGCTCCAGACGACGCGCTCGATCTGGGCCGGCTCGGCGAAATCGAGCTGCACCCAGCCTTTGTCCCGTTCGTTGGAAATCCAACTGTGCGCGTTGCCGTAAAGGCCGTCGTTGACGTGCTGGGGCTGATGGATCGCAAAACCGGCGAGCGTTCCGGAAACGGAGACCCTCGTGCCGCAGCTTGCCAGGGCGATGTTGCGCGGCACGGCCTCGTTCGTAAAAACTTCCAGTTCATCGAGGCACGGTTCGATGCCCGAGTCGCTGGCCTCGATCGTAAACCGCACGTGCCGCGCCATGACCGGCTCGAAGCGGTCGCTGTTCTCGCCGCGCTCGACCGGCCGCCGCAAGTGCGGCGCTCGTTCGACGATGGGCGACGAAGGCCGTGCCGTTTCGAAAATCACGGCGTCGGCCGTCACCGGCGCCGCGGTCGCGCCCGCTTTCACCAGCAGTCGGGTGGCCGGCGTGAAGTCGTGTTGGCCGGCGTCGTAAAAGCCGCTCCACATTGGTTTCTCAGGCAGCGGCTTATCGGGCGAGGGCTGCTCCGGGTTGGGCGGGCCGTCGGCGAACCAACGTTGATCGACCCGCGCGATCTCGCGCTGATCGGCGGTCGTAGCCGGATCGCCGTCGGCGTCGAGCAAATAGGCGACGTCGGGAGCGTGCGTGTGCCAGCCGCAGCCCCACGAAAGCCAGACGCGAAAGCGGCCGGCCAGCTTGGGCGCGTAGGCGAAGACCGGCTTGTTGGCCACGTCCTCCCACCAATGATAGTTCTTGCCCAAATTTGGCAGGCTCGCGATGCCGCCCGGCTGATCGGCGCAGCCGCGACCGACGCCTGCCGCGTGCGGGGCAATGCCGCGGGGCGGCTCGATTTCTTCGACCGCCGGCGCCGCCGGATCGTTCGATTTCTGAGTATCGTCGAGCACCAGCGTCACACCGCGGGCGAGCGGCTGCAATTGCGCCAGGCGTGCTCGAGCGGCGGCAAGCTGTTCGCGGAGTTTTTCCAGTTCCCGCTCGCGCTCGGGCCCATCGGCCGGGCGCAACGGCCGCTCGCCGTGCGTCACGCCCTCCAGCGCCGCCTTCAGGGCATAATAATCGGTCTGTGGAATCGGATCGAACTTGTGGTTGTGGCAGCGGGCGCAGCCGACCGTCAGCCCCAAAAACGCCGAGCCGGTCGTGCTCAGCATGTCGTGCAGTTCGTCGGCCCGTTGCTGGGCCGTCAGCACCGGGTCGGGGCTTTTCACCTGGTCCCACGGCCCGCCCGCCAAAAATCCGGTCGCTTCATCGGCGCCCAACGCATCGCCGGCCAGTTGCTCGATCACGAATTGGTCGTACGGCTTGTCTTCATTGAACGCGCGAATCACGTAATCGCGATAGGGCCAAGCGTTCGGCCGGGGCTGGTTCATCTCGAAGCCGTGGCTTTCGGCGAACCGCACCACGTCGAGCCAGTGCCGCGCCCAGCGCTCGCCGAACTGCGGCGAATCGAGCAGCCGCTCGACCAGTTTTTCGTAGGCCCGTGGATCGGCATCAGCGACGAAGCGGGCGATCTCCTCGGGCGACGGCGGCAGGCCGATCACGTCGAAGTAGACGCGGCGGATGAGCGTGCGGCGGTCGGCTTCCGGCGAGGGAGCCAGCCCGCTCGCGTTCAACTTTTCGAGCACGAAGGCGTCGATGGCATTGCGAAGCGGAAACTGCGGATGTTGCACGTCGGGCAGCGTGTTGCGAACAATCGGCTGAAAGGCCCAGTGCGACGCCAGGGCGGAAGGCTTGTCGCCGGACAACTCATCGGGCCAGGCGGCGCCCTGATCGATCCAGGCCTTGAGCACGGCGACCTCGTCGGCCGAAAGCCGCTCGCCTTCGGGCGGCATGACGGTGTCGCTCTCGCCGGAGACATACGCGACCAGCGGGCTGGCGCCGCTCTTGCCGGGCACGATTGCGGCCTCGCCGAAATCGCCGCCTGCTAGGGCAATTTGCCGTTGATCGAGACGATAACTGCTCTTCTGCTTTTCAGGGCCGTGGCAATCGCGGCAACGGGCCTCGAAAATCGGCAACACGTCTTTGGCGAAATCGATTTTGGCCGCTTGAGCCGGCCGAGCTTCTCCGGCCGGCGGATCGTCGGCCAGCAGCCGCGAGGCGGCCAGCAAAGCCAGCGTAAAAATCAAGCAAGCGGCAGCCTTGCCGCCCTTCAAGCGAGGCATCGCGCGGTCTCTCTCTGCGAGGAAGCTGATTGGCTTTCGGCGGGTAAATCTGGCGAGGTTTTCATTCGCCGGCAATTGGTTCCATCAGCCCCGGCACATCCTAGCCTAACCCAATCTGGCCGGGCAGTAAAATGAGGCGGCGCCGTAGGTCAGGCTTTCCAGCCTGACGGACCTAGGAGAAGATCCTCCAACCTGGCGCACGTCAGGCTGGAAAGCCTGACCTACGTAAGGCATTTGCCAAACCGCCCGCGAATTCTTACCATGCGGGGCTCTATGCCTCCTGATCTCAATCCGCCGCAGCGCGAAGCCGTCCAGACGCTCAAAGGCCCCTTGCTGGTGCTGGCCGGCGCCGGCACGGGCAAAACGCGCGTCGTCACCTATCGCATCGCCGAATTGATCAAGCACGGCGCGTCGCCCGGCCGCATTCTGGCCGTCACCTTCACCAACAAGGCAGCCGCCGAAATGCAGCAGCGCGCCGCCGGGCTGCTCGGCAAGCGAAAGAAGGGCCAGGAAAAGCCCGAGATCTCCACCTTCCACTCGCTCTGCGTGCGGATTCTCAGGCGGCACATTACGAAGCTTGGCTACCCGGCCCAGTTCGCCATTTACGATCGCGGCGATCAGGAAGCGGTGGCTCGGGCGGCGCTGCGCGATATCAAAGTGCCCAACGCCGTGCTGCGGCCGGGCGATTTGATTCAAATCATCAGCCGCTGGAAGACCGCTTCGATCCGCCCGCCACAGGCCGCGGCCGTCGCCCAAAGCGACAAAGAGCACCTGGCCGCGATGGCCTATCGCCGCTATCAGAAGGCGCTCAAATTGGCCGGCGCGGTCGACTTCGACGACCTGCTGCTATGCACCGAGGAGCTGTTCGCCAGTTCGGCCGAGGCGCTGGCGGCCGAAGCCCGACGGTTCAGTCACTTGCTGGTCGACGAGTACCAGGACACCAACGGCGCCCAGTACCGCATCATCAAGGCGTTGGCCGTCGGGCATCGCAATTTGTGCGTGGTGGGCGACGACGATCAATCGATCTACGGCTGGCGAGGCGCCGAAGTCACGCACATCCTGCGCTTCCAGCGCGACTGGCCCGACGCCAAAGTGGTGCGGCTGGAGGCCAATTATCGCTCGACCGGCGCCATCTTGATGATGGCCAATCGCCTGATCGCCCACAACAAGCTGCGGCACGACAAGGTGCTCAAACCGTTTCGCGAAGACGGCGAGCCGCCGCGCATCTTGCAGTATCCCGACGAAGAGACCGAAGCCAACCAGGTGATCGAAGAAATCAACTCGCAGATTTTTCGCCGCATCGCACAGCCGCGCGACTTCGCCATCCTGTTCCGCACCAACGAGCAGCCGCGGGCCTTCGAGCAGGAGCTGCGGCGGGCGAAGCTGCCCTATACGCTGATCGGCGGCATGTCGTTCTACGACCGCAAGGAAGTCCGCGATATCCTGGCCTATCTGCGAGTGCTGGCTCATCCGCGCGACGAAGTTTCGCTGTTGCGAATCATCAACACGCCGGCGCGCGGCATCGGCGCGAAGGCGGTCGAGTTGCTGTTGGCGCACGCCGTCTCGCAGGCCAAGCCGATGTGGGAGGTTCTGCCCGAGGCGCCGAAGCTTGGCGAATTGCCGCCCGCCGCTGTCGAGGCGGTCGGCAAGTTCGTCGCGCTCGTCGTGTACTATCGCGAGCGGGCCAAGCGCGAGCCGCTGGTCGACGTCGTGATGGACTTGATCCACAAGGTGAACTACCAGGAGGAGATCAAGCGGCAATACAAGGAGCCGGCCGACCAGACTGCGCGTTGGAACTCGGTCGAAGAAGTCGTCAATTCGCTGGCCGGCTATCAGCAACGGGCCGAAGAGCCGACCTTGGCGGGTTTTTTGGAAGACACGGCGCTGGCCGGCCGCGACGACCAGCAAGACAAGGAAACACAATTGGCCAAAAACGCGATCGTGCTGATGACCTTGCACAGCGCCAAGGGGCTGGAATTTCCGCAAGTTTATCTGGTCGGCATGGAAGAAGGCCTGCTGCCGCACCATCGTTCCGTGGCGGCTGAAGGCGCCGCGATCGACGAAGAGCGGCGGCTCTGCTACGTCGGCGTGACCCGGGCCCAGGATCGGCTGACGATGACGTTGGCCTTGAACCGCAACAAATGGGGCAAGCCCCGTCCCACCACGCCCAGCCGTTTTTTGTTCGAGCTGTTGGGCAAGGCCGACAATCCGCAGGCGCTGTTGAAGAAGCGGCGCAGCGGGGCGTGATTTGGAGGCGCCGGGCGTCACGTATCAGGCGTCAGGAATCTGGGAGCAAACTGGGTGGCTGGCGGCAGAGCGCAGCGATGCCCCAGCGAAGCGACTCCCGTCTGCTATCTTCTCCCCATTCGGCGGCTATGATGGTCCTCGTTGAAAACGGCGACTCAACCGATCCCGTCCTTTGACCGAACCATCCTACCAACCTGCCGAACGCCGGCCGATCCGCACGCGCGATCTGGCCGCCTCGAAACTTGCGGCACACTGGCTGGCCGTGCGCGGCGTTTCGGCCAACGCCATCTCCACGGCCGGCATGCTGGCGGCGATCGGCGGCGGGGCGGCGCTAGCGGCGACGTCGCTCGATGCGCCGTGGACAAGGCTCTTGTGGCTGGCCGGAGCGGCGGGCGCCCAACTGCGGCTGCTGGCCAACATGCTCGACGGCATGGTGGCCATCGAATCGGGCCGCGCTTCGCCGGTCGGCGAGTTGTTCAACGAGGCGCCCGACCGCGTTTCCGACGCGGCGATGTTCATCGGGCTGGGCTATGCGGCCGGCGGCAATCCGGAGCTCGGCTATCTGGCCGCCTTGGCGGCGGTGTTTACCGCGTACGTTCGCGCAATGGCCAAAGTGGCGGGCGCCCCGCAAGATTTTGGCGGGCCGATGGCCAAGCCGCAACGGATGCTCGCCGTCACCGTCGTTTCGCTCTATAACGCCGCGGCGCCGAGCGCCTGGCAGCCGAGTTGGGGACCGACGTCGATCGCGCTGACCGTAATCGCCGCTGGCGGGTTGCTGACTGCGCTTTTACGGCTGCGGCGAGCGGCGGCCTACTTGCGGCAGGCGGGCCGATGAACGCAGCCACGCACGCGCGGTTGTTTGGCTACGAGCAGGCCTTTGCCAACCCGGCGACGAAATGGATCGCCATCGTGCTCGCCATGCTTTTGGGCGTGACGCCGATCGTATTTCTCGCCTTGCAAGCGATGGGGCGGCTGCGAAGCGAGCAGCGCCGCGAGCTTTGGCTGCGTTACGTCTCGTGGCTGGCGCTTGTTCCCTTGATGCTCGTGCCGGTGCTGCTCGGCGCCGCCTGGACGATCGGCGCCGTGGCCCTCTTGAGCCTGCTCTGCTACCGCGAATTCTCGCGGGCGCCTGGCATGCCGCGCGATCGCTCGATCGAAGCCGTCGTCTATCTGGGCATCGCGCTGGTGACGCTCGCTTCGGCCGACCATTGGTACGGGTTCTTCGTCGCGCTGTTTCCGCTGACGGTTTGCGCGATCGCCGCCGTGGCGATTCTGGCCGACCGGCCGCAAGGCTACATCCAGCGCTGCGCGCTAGGCGCGTTGGGCTTCATGCTCTTCGGCGGCGGGCTCGGCCATTTGGGCTACCTGGCCAATGAGGCCAACTACCGCCCGATCGTGCTCTTGACGCTCTTGGCCGTGGAGCTGAACGACGTTTTCGCCTATTGCTCGGGCAAAACGTTCGGCCGCGGCAAGCTGGCGCCGCACACAAGCCCCAACAAAACGCTCGGCGGCGCGCTCGGCGCCGTCGTGCTCACGACGGTGCTCGTGGTTTGGATCGGCCGCTATGCGTTCGCAAGCACGCCGCTCGCCGCAACCGGCCATTTGATCGTGCTGGGCGCCATGATCAGCATCGTCGGCCAGCTAGGCGACTTGATGCTTTCCAGTGTCAAACGCGACCTGGGGATCAAAGACATGGGCGAGGCAATTCCCGGCCACGGCGGCCTGCTTGACCGCTTCGACAGCCTGATTCTCGTGGCGCCCGCCGTGTTTCACTACGTGAACTACTTCGCCGGCATCGGGCTCGACCAAATGCCGCGCTGGTTTCTCGGTTAAGAATCCCTCTCCCAAAGGGAGAGGGAGTTTTGTTTTGGCTCCTCTCCCTCTGGGAGAGGTCGGGTGAGGGCGGCTAGGTCTCGGCGTTACTTCCGCGCACCAAAAAAGCAACTTTCCCGCCGCTCGCCGAGGCCGCATTTCGCGTGCGATGCCTTGTCGCGGTCATCAGCAGCATGGCCATCGCGATCAACAGCGCCGCCGTGACGATCGCTTTCGGCTGCGCGTCGCCGAAGCCGATCGCGGCGAGGCGGTGCAGTAGCATCACGGTGACCACGAGCGCCGCGGCGAACAGCAACCCGGTCAGCGCGTCGCCGCCCATCAGCCGCTCGCGAGATTCGGCCGGCAGTTGAAACAGCAAGTGCAGCCCGGCGAGCAACTGACCGGCGACCGCGGCCAGCGCGATCCGCGCGCCCCAGCCGGCCGCGCGGCGCCGCTCGTCGGCCTCTTCCGCGGTTCGCCAGCGCAAGGCGCCGAGCATGATCGCGGCGCCGGTCACGGCCAATGCGGCCAGCAGATGGTGCAGCGTGCGGGCCAACACTTCCGGATCGGAGATCAGCGGCAGGAAGCGGAGCTCGCCGCCCCGAGCGTTCGGGCGGGTGCTGAGCACGCCGATCGCCGAAAACAACGGTGGAAAATGATAGGCCAGGTTCGTCCCGGCCAAGGCCGTCAGGATGAAGCGGGCCGAAAACCGGCCGTCAAACCCGGCGGCTGTTCGCCGCCTCGCCAGCCACAAGGCAGCGCCGAGGCAGGCCCACGAAAATGCCAGTTCAACCAGTCCGAACCAATAGCGCCGAGCGGGCAGTTGCCGGGCGGCCTCGAACCACGCTTCACGGTTGAGCAGCCACAACAGCCCCAGCGCCGCGGCGCCCAAGGCCGAAGCGGCGATCAAGGCCCAGATCGACGCCCGCAACAGACCGCGTTCGACGTCGGCCGCCAACCGGTCGCCGCGCGCCGCCCGCCACGCGAACCACAACGCGACCAGCGGCCCCATCGCCGCCAAATCAGCCGCGAGCAGGTGCAAAGTGACGCCCAGAACCGAACCCGCTTCAGACAATGGAACTCCTCCCTCGTGCTATTTGCCGCATCCTTAAGCTGCCAGTGTATCAGGAGCGTGCAGTCGGGCGCAGAGCGGCTTGCCGAACGGAGGCGGGGCCGTGATCGTTTCTATCTCGGTCCCCACGTGCAGTGGCCGCAACCGTCGGATTTGCAGCCGGCGCCGTTGTCCGCCGAAAGTGGCCGGCACAGTCCCTTGAGACCGCGCCACAGCGCTTGCCGATCCGCCCTTGTCAGGCTCGCTGCCGTCGCCGTTCGCACGAAACTCGATTGACAGCCCCAATTCTCGGCCGTTACGATCAACCGATCGCCGGGCGATTAGCTCAGTTGGTAGAGCGCCACGTTTACACCGTGGATGTCGGGGGTTCGAGCCCCTCATCGCCCACTTCGCAAGTCCTGAAATGGAAATGACTTGCGTCAACGCCTAGGGGCGGCCAGCTTGTAACCCTGCCTAGGTGTAACCTTTGCTGTAACCGGGCGGCAGGAAAGTAGGTCGATCGGACTGCAATCGGATTACCTTTTTTCGCGTCTCCAACCAAAAGAAAAAGCCACCCTGGACTTGCATCCAAGACGGCTTCCAATCGTCGCCGAGCCGCGTGGAATTCTTCTTTCTTCCGCGATACGCTCAGGGCATGAAGAAATCGCCCTTCCAATTCAGCGTTGCCGCTTTGCTGCTGACCGTCGCCCGTGCGAGGTCTCGATTATGCTTCCAATGATGATTGGTTACGCGTGCCTCTTTGGCGTCGTCTATTCCGCAATCATTTGGATAATTCGGCCTCGGATGCGGAAGACGATGCTTCTCTATGGCATCATGTTCGGCGGATGTGCATTGATCGTGTTTGGCGAGCATGCCCTTGTGGCGATGGGCCTAATGCAGGCGCCCCAATTGCCACAACCAAAATAGCCCCTCCCTCAAGAAACGGGCGATGCCCATGGCCCGCCCAGTTAAGTTCGACCAGTTTGGATTTGGGAGCGTGTTTCAGTTCGGCTTAAACGAGAAGCTTCCGCTGATGTTCTCGGTGATTCCGTCCTTCGTCGCCAAATAAATCTGCCGGCTACGACGCCAATAGTCCCACTATCCGTCCCCAACTCTGCCTTTCCGCCCTCCTGCTGATCGAGAGGAAGGGACGCCAGCCGACGAACTCGTTTCGCTCGCCGGCCCCTGAAATCTTCTTTCTCCCAAACGCAAAAACCGATAGCCTGATAGCATGGAAAAGCCGCCCTTTCAATTCGGGCTGAAAGCCGTTTTCACGGCGATGACTGCGGTCGCTTTACTTTTTGCTTTTCCGTCGCCGTTCACCTTCATCTTCTTGGTTTCGATTGCGATTTGCCAAGGTCTCCTGATATGGGACGAACTTTGCAATAAACGCCAGCCCCCAGACGCATAGCTGGGCCGCCTTGCCGCCCGCCAAATTCTTGTTGCCTTTTCTTGCCGGAAGCGGTTGGGCTTACGGCATGAAAGGCTACCAATTCTCCCTCGCGAACCTTGTTCGCCGTAGCGAAGCGAGAGCGGCCCATATTTCGGCTTGCTGGAAATGGCGGAGTAGCTGGATCGAGGTTCGTTCCAAATATTCGAGCAGTCGCCGCTCATCTTGATGAAGTAGAGCCGCCGCCTGCCATGCCTCATCCCAGTCGGCCGCCCATTCGGCGATCAAGCCGGGATGATACGGGGCGCCCGAATGGATCATCTCGGCGACGGGGCCAGCCAAACTGACTTGCACCGCTTTCTTGGCGAACTCTTTGTCGCCGATTCCTGTTCGACGCCAAAGCACTTGCGTGGCGCCTTGGCGATCCGGCCCATCGTCGTTATCCGGTTCGATGGTCGCCAGCCGCACTTCGCCGCCGAGCAAAACTGCCATCAAGGCCTGCCCGGCTTCGCACTGGCACGCTCATCATGAACAGCCTGTCCGGCACGGCCAGGGACAGCGGTGCACGACGTGCATTTCTCCGAATCTTTTCCTTGCCGGCCTCGCCACGCCCCTCGAAAAAGTCGCGCCGCCGGCGTTCGACGCAACGCGCAAAGCCTTACGGCGACGATTTTTTCGGCTCGTCGGCCGGCTCCCCATTGGCGATTGCCGTTATTTTCGGTCTAATCGAGACTTCATAAAGGGGCCCAGACCACGAAACGCGAGGAGGGTATTACACGATGGCGGATGCGACAAGCAAAGGAAAACCACTCTCGAAGACGGAGATGATCGCCGCCATTACCGAAAAGGCGAATCTGTCGAAGCAAGAAGTGACCGCGGTGCTCGATGCTTTGAACGACGTCATTCGCGAGAGCCTGAGCAGCTCGGGCCCGGGCGTGTTCTCGTTGCCTGGCTTGTTGAAGATCGAGAAAAAGCACGTCCCCGCGAAAGCCGCCAAAACCGGCGTGCCCAATCCCTTCAAGCCGGGCGAACTGATGGACGTGCCGGCCAAGCCTGCCAGCACCAAGGTCAAACTGGTGGCGCTGAAGAGCCTCAAAGACATGACACAGTAAGGCTGACATGACACAGTAAGGCTGACATGGCGCAATAAGGCTGAGGCGCGCAAGACCGCAGCCTGTTCGTTGTTGGCGGCCGCCGGCAATCAACTCCCTCTCCCTTTGGGAGAGGGCCGGGATGAGGGCGCGACGCGCCGACTGCCGCCCTCACTCTCCCCTCTCCCAAAGGGAGAGGGACTCGAGCAATGTTTCGAACTGGTTCAACCCCGCGAGAATCTCTAGTTCGATGGCCACGGCCCACAGCGGCGCCGAACCGATGCGTTCCACTCGCAGCTTGACGAGATCTTTAGCGGTGCAAACGAGCATGGTCGCATCGAGGCTCTCGGCCCATTGGGCCAGGTCCTCGACGTCGGATCGCTGATAAGCATGGTGGTCGGGAAATTCGCGAAAGCCGGCGATCGTCGCCCCGCAGCGTTCGAGCGTGCGGCGAAATCCGGCCGGATTGCCGATGCCGCAAAACGCCGCCACGCGCTGGCCGGCGAGCTCGTCCCAAGGGCGAGTTTCGCCGCCGGCCGAAACCAGCCGCCGCGGCGCATGCGCCACTTCCAGCCAAACGGCATGCGGAGCGTAGCGCTCGACTGCGGCTTTCAGTCGGGCCCGATCGGCCGGTTCGACCAGATCGGCGCGAGACAGGGCCACCGCATCGGCTCGGCCGAGGCCCGCGAGCGGCTCGCGCAGCGTGCCTCGCGGAAAGACGTGGCCGAAGCCGAACGGCTCCAAGGCGTCGACGAGCACCAGATCGAGATCGCGAGCCAGCCGGCGGTGCTGAAAGCCGTCGTCGAGCACGATCGCCTGGCACTCGAACTCTTCGATCGCCAGCCGTGCCGCCGCAACGCGGTCGGGATCTTGCAAATGAGGCACGTCGGGCAAGCGCCCCTCGAGTTCCAGCGCTTCATCGTTTCGCGCGCCGGCCTCGGCCCCGTAGCCGCGGCTGATGATCGTCACGCGCACGTCGCGGACGCGCAGCCAGCGCGCTAGCCACTCGACCATCGGCGTCTTGCCCGATCCGCCTAAGGTCAAGTTGCCGACGCTGATCACCGGCACGCTTACGCGCTCGACGGGCCAGCGTCCCGAATCGTAGCGGCGATTGCGCCATGCGACGGCGGCGGCGTACGGGGTTTCCGCCAGTCGCAACGCCGCTCGAAACGCGGCGGCGGCGAGCCCCTTCCGCTGGCCGCTGACCAAGGCTCGAAATTCGGAAGGATGCAACAAGGCGAATGGGCCCAGACTCTGCCGCCAGCCGCTCAAGGCTGCTAGCATTCGTCAAAACTTGAATGACAGTGCGCTAGTTGGGCTGGGCCGTGTCAGCCAATTGCAGGTAATCGAGCGTGATATCGAGCGCTTCCCGGTTGTAGAAGTCTTTGCGATCGAATACGACCTTCTTCGCGTCCATCGACTTTTCCAGTTCCTTCTCTTCCTCGCGGTCGGCGTTCAGTTCGGCCCGCTCGGCCAGGAACTTGGCCTCGTTCAAGGGCACCGTTTTGCGGTTCTTCTGCTGGCGATAACGTTCGAGGTTTCGCTCGACGCGCTGGAAGTCCTTCGACTTCTTGCGGCGCTCGACCGATTGCCGATTGAGCTGCTCGACGACCGTCTTGCTCGCCATGTCGTACTGATCGTGATCCGCCGGCTCGACGCGATCGAAGGCCAAGGCGTAGTCGAGATCGGATTCGCTGATGCCTTTCAGTTCGTTGGTCAGCGACGGCCAGGGCACGTCGGCCAGCACGCCGCGATTTTGCGTGCTGTCGCCGTTGGGACGGTAGAACTGCTGCATGGTGATTTTCAGCGCGCCGAGCTTGGGCGAATTGGCCAGGCCGAACAATTGTTGCCCGAGGTCGAGCAGGCTTTGCACGGTGCCTTTGCCGTGGGTCGACTTGTCGCCGACGATGATGCCGCGGCCGTAGTCCTGAATCGCCCCGGCGAAGATTTCGCTGGCGCTGGCGCTGAGCTTGCTGGTCAGCACGACCAGCGGCCCGTCCCAGGCGGCGCCCTGGTTCAAATCGTCGTACTGCTGCACGCGGTCGGCCTTGTCCTTGACTTGCACGATGGGCCCCACGTCGACGAACAGGCCGGTCATGTTGATGGCCTCGCTCAGCGAGCCGCCGCCGTTGCGCTGCAGATCGAGAATCACGGCGTCCACTTCCTTCTCGCGGAAGCCTTTCAGCAGCCGCTCGACGTCGCGCGTGGTGCTCTTGAAGTCGGCGACGCCGCGCCGGTTGGCCTCCATGTCCATGTAGAAACTGGGCAGATCGATCACGCCGACGCGATAGGTGCGGCCTTCGCGCTCTTGTTCGACGATCTCGCCGCGAGCTTCGCTGTCGGTCAACTCGATCTTGGCGCGGACGATGTTGTAGATCGTCGGCTCGCCCTGGCCGCCGGGCACGACTTCCAGCCGAACCGTCGTGCCGCGATGGCCGCGAATCTTGTTGACCACGTCGGTCAGCTTCATGTCGACCGTGTCGACGATCGAGCCCTCTTCGCCTTGGCCGACGCCCACGATGCGGTCTTCGGGCTTCAGGCGGCCGTCCTTGTCGGCGGCGCCGCCCGGAATGACCTGCTTGACCACGGTATAGCCGTCGTCGAATTGCAGAGAGGCGCCGATGCCCTCGAGGTTCAACCGCATCTGAATCTCGAAATTCTCGTACGACGTCGGCGACATGTAGGTGCTGTGCGGATCGTAGGCCGTCGTCAGGCTCGTCAGATACATTTCCAGCAGTTCGTTGTGGTCGGTCTGGTGCATTCGCTTGCCGAAGCTGTGGTAGCGGCGGGTCAGCCGCTTGACGGGGTCTTCGGCGGGCTTTTTCTTGGCGGAGTCGTCGGAGTCCGATTTGCCGCTGGCCGTTTTATCAGCGTCGGCCTTCAACACGAGCAAGTCGTACTTGATGCGCTTGCGCCACATATCGCGGGCCTCTGCGGCGTCTTGCGGATAGTGCGAGACGTCGGGATCGACGACGAGTTCTTCGTCGACCGTGAAATCGTGCTGCACGGCCAGCAATTCGTCGATCGCCTGCACGCGCTCGTCGATCCGCTTGAGCAGCGTGTTGAACACCCGGAACGAAAACAGCGTGTCTCCCTTGGTCAACTGCCCGATCAGGTTCTTCTCCTCGGCGAAAAATGAATCGACGTCCGACTGGTAGAAGTAGACCTTGGCCGGATCGAGCATCTTGATGAAGCCCTTGACCAGCCGCTCGGCGATTTCATCGTCCAGGGGATGCCGCGTCAGATGATCGGTGCGCAGAAGTTTGAGCACCGCCTTGGTGACATAGCGGTCGTTGGAGGTGGGCTCCGTGAGTTGCGCCTGCAAGCCCCGCGCCGCCGGGCCGAGCGCCGCCAAAGCAATCAACGCGAGCGAGAACCAATGCAGGCGTAGCCGACGCGAAGAAGAAGGCGAATCGATCATCAAACATTCCCTTGTACGGTGACAACGCTGCACCCGGCCGCGCTGTGTTTGAGCAGCACGCCGGCTAAGAGACGTAAACTCGCTGTGAGCAATAGCTTAAACGGATCGTATACGGAAAATTCGTCAAAGGCAAGAGCAGCCTCGCCGCCGGAAAGCTTTGCCGAGTCGCTGTAAGCCGCCGCGGCCGCCGAACTTGCGAGCTTGGCGCCGGCCGCACGGTTCAAGACTCAAGACTCCGAATCCGTCGGATCGTCGTCGGGCGACACCCCGGCCTCTTCGGGCTGCTCGATCAACCTCATCCCAGGCAACTGCGGCAAATTCATCGCAGGCAGTTCTCGCTCGGAGAGATGCAGCAAGTAGTCGAACCGTTCCGGACCGCACTGCTGCCTGAGCGTCTCGACGATCTTGCGGCAGCGCATGGGGCTGTCATGAGGGCCGTTAACGAAAAACGGCTTGCCGTCCCGGCCGAATTCAAACGATTCCCGGCACAAAGATGCATCGACGTCGCCGAAAATCGCTTTGGCCTGCCGATAGTCGGCGTGCGGCTCCAGGCCGATAGACCGCGCGTATTCGACGGCATCCTCAACCAACTTACGGACGTAATCGGGACTCGTGCGTTCGAACGCGAAGCGGTCCTTCAGGTTGGGCAGCCATTCGACGTCGTATCTCTCGCGTGAAATCACGTCGAAGGCGACGTCTTTGACGCCCAGGCAGTAAACATCCAAGAGAAACAGCGCGAAGCCTACGCGACCGTTTCCGAGGTCGCGGCTCATCAGAACATTTCCAATGCCGTGCTCCCACAACTCGACAGGCACGAGGCAATCGAGGATTTCGCCGCGCCCCGCGTGGTCGAACCGATGCGTCAACTGATGGGCCTGGCGAGCGGCCTCCGTTTTGCGGCGGACTTTGTCCTTGGCCTTGCGGCGTTCGAGCTTCTTTTGCTTTTTGCGCGGATCGAGCGGCATGAGAGCCCTCCGTAATACAAACGTTCTATTTCTCCGCGTCTCGCGAAGATTCATGCGGCGCTTTTGGCGGAGGCGAGCCACGGATGAAACACGGACCGAACACCGATCGGATATGGTGTTTTCCAATTCAGCTCCTCACCGGCGTCTCACTTACCAACGCCACGTTTATTTGCCCGGCAATGGCTTGGAAAACGCAACCCCAACCATGCTAGCCAGCGATAAAACCACACATGGATCCTGCGGAAGAGCCTCATTCTGCATTTCATCCGTGTTTTATCCGTGTTCCATCCGTGGCTCAATTGGTTGCGGCCGA
The DNA here is from genome assembly GCA_035532215.1 of Pirellulales bacterium. Classification (GTDB taxonomy): domain Bacteria; phylum Planctomycetota; class Planctomycetia; order Pirellulales; family JAICIG01; genus JAICIG01. Next base: position 36,154 of record DATKRK010000434.1, read on the forward strand.
AGGCCGCGCTG
>DATKRK010000435.1:0-5118 GCA_035532215.1 Pirellulales bacterium
CGACGCGCGGCTCAGCGGGCGCCGCGGGCTGCTGGCGACGGTCGAACGGCGGTTCGGCGAACTGTCGGCGAAAACCTCGGCCGACGCCATGACCAGCTTTCAGCAGCGGGCGATGGAACTGCTGACCTCGGCCGCGGTGCAGCGGGCCTTTCACATCGGCGAAGAAGCCGACAAGGTGCGCGAGTCGTACGGGCGGAATATCTACGGCCAAAGCGTGCTGTTGGCCCGACGGCTGATCGAAGCCGGCACGCGGGCGGTGACCGTCTCGTGGGCGCCCGACGCCAACGCCACCTGGGACACGCACGGCGGCAATTTTCAAAAGCTCAAGACCACGCTGTTGCCGCAGTTCGACGCCGCCTGCACCAGCCTGCTGGTCGATCTGGCCGACCGCGGCTTGCTCGATCGCACGCTGGTGGCCGTGCTCGGCGATTTCGGCCGCTCGCCGAAGGTGAACGGCTCCAACGGCGGCCGCGACCACTGGAACTATTGCTACAGCCTGATGCTGGCCGGCGGCGGCATTCGGGGCGGCTTGGCCTACGGCGCCAGCGACAAGATCGGCGCCTTCCCGGCCAACAATCCCCTCTCGCCGGGCGACATCGTCTCGACGATCTATCATCAGCTCGGCATCGCCCACGACCAGTGGGTCTACGACCAGTTCAACCGCCCGCACCGCATGGTCGCCAAGGGCGAAGTGGTGCGCGCGTTGATTGCTTGAGCGGACTTCACGGCGCCGCAACCGCTTCGCCGCCAGCGCGACTGCCGAGCCCCTGCCAAATGAACAAGTTGACGCCGTTGGTGACGAATTGCACGTGGCCGTCGCAATACAGCGCGCTGACGCCGCCGGGGTGATTGCTGTGGGCGGTGATGTTGTGCGATAGCAGGTTCCAGACGCTCGGGCCCAGCTTGCTCAGCGTTCCGCCGCCGCGGCAATCGATGTTCGGGTCGTTCGGGGGGCGAATGTGGTTGTACATGGCGTGGCCGGGCGCCCCGAAAAACCACTTGACGCCGCGCCCTTGTTCGAGCTTGTTGCCCGGCGCGCATTGGGCGGGATAGCTCGTCAGTGCCGGTGCGCTCCAGGCGTTATCGTTGCCGGTGGTTAACACGAAGCCGCGCGTCGGCTTGCCGTCCCAAACGCCCTTTGGGTTCTCACCCATGCCCGACACCGACAGGATCGTCTCGCTGATGCAAACCGTATTGCTGCTGCCGTCCTGCACGTCGCGGATGCCGATCGTCGAATTCTCGAAAAAGACGCCTGTGACCGGCACGCCGCCCGGATTGAGCGGCGAGACGGGAAAGGTATTGCCTGTGCTCAGCGGATAGTTATGCACCTCGAAACCGGGCATGGGGAGGTGGTAGGAATCGCTGGGGCACAGCAGGTTGGGCATCTTTTGCATCCGCGCGGTCAGGTTCGCGCCGGGATACAGCGGGTCGGGCGAATCGGCATTGGCCAGCAGGTTGAACTCCTGCTGAACGCTGGCCGCCTCCAAAAACGGCAGCAGAAAGATGTAAGTCGAGTAGCAACGTCCCTGGTTGGGGATCGTCTGGCAACTCAGCCGGCCCGGCGGAAAACTTCCCATGCCCGAATGATAATTCTGCAGCGCGATCCCGATCTGCTTGAGGTGGTTTTTGCACTCCGTGCGGCGCGCCGCCTCGCGAGCGGCCTGCACGGCCGGTAACAGCAGCGCCACGAGCAAGCCAATGATGGCGATCACCACGAGCAATTCGACAAGCGTAAAGGCACGGCGGAGTTGCATGGCGGATACCTGCGTCGCAAGGGAAAACCGGCCCCAAAATCGCCCCGACCCGCCACGTTATATACAGTCGGATATAGCGGTCGTCAAGTGTGCGACTGCGGCCAGCAGCGCTCTCCGCCGGCGGAAAAGAGGCCGAAAAACCGCGGATTACGCATGGAACGGCAGGGTGAGGGCGTAAGTAGGGGTTCGTGCGGTTGATTCTGTAGGGCACGCCCTCCGCGGCGTTCCGCGATAGCGCGAATCTGCGCGATTCCCGTGTGTACGGCACGCCGCGGAGGGCGTGCCCTACAGGCTTTGGCGTGAACGCCTACCTACGCCCGCAGGGTGACGGTCGTCCGAACGCCGCTTGACAGTCGGTCGGCGGATTTCTAGGATCGGTGGTTTCCATTTGGAACGAAAACCCAGCCGGGGGGTCTTCCCTGCCGGCGATTGGCAGAGCGATCGATCATGGCCGTACCTAAGCGCAAGCATTCCAACGCCCGCACCGGCAGCCGCCGGGCCCACGACTTCAAAAAGCCCAAGCAGTTACTCTACTGCCCGCAGTGCAGCACGGCCCGGCCGGCCCACGTAGTTTGCCCGAATTGCGGCTACTATATGGGGCGGATCGTCGTTGAGGTCGAAGAGTAATACAAGCGCGGCTTGATCCGCCGGGGAAGGAGCCGATCACGTGGGAAAGACCGCCTTTCTCTTTCCCGGCCAAGGGGCCCAAACGGTCGGCATGGGCCGGGAATTGGCCGACGCGCTGCCCGCCGCACGGCGGCTTTACGACCGGGCGAGCGAAATCTTGGGCTACGATCTGGCCCAGCTTTGTTTCGAAGGTCCGGCCGAGAAGCTGGATTCCACCGTCTACAGCCAGCCCGCACTGTTCGTGACCAGCCTGGCCGCCCTGGAGCAGTTGCGCGAGCGATCGCCCGAAGTTGTCGAGTCGTGCGCCGGCGCCGCCGGGTTGAGCCTGGGCGAATATACGGCGCTGGTGTTTGCCGGCGTGCTGGATTTCGAAGCCGGCCTGCGGGTCGTGCAACAGCGAGGCGAGGCGATGCAAGCCGCCGCCGACGCGACGCCCAGCGGCATGGTCAGCATTCTGGGCTTGGAGCGAGAAGGGGTCGAAGCGCTGTGCGACAAGGCCCGCGACGAAGAGATTTTGCAGATCGCCAACTTCCTCTGCCCCGGCAACCTGGCGATTTCGGGCCACAAGGCGGCCTGTCAGCGGGCCGCCGAAATGGCCGAAGGCGCTGGAGCCATGAAGTCGATCCCCTTGGCTGTGGCCGGCGCCTTTCACACGTCGATCATGCAGCCGGCCGTGGCGCGGCTCGAAGCGGCCTTGGCCGGAGTGTCGCTGAAATCGCCGCGGATGCCGGTGATTTCGAACGTCGACGCCGCGGCCCACGACGACCCGGAGGAAATCCGCCGGCTGCTGGTCGAGCAGGTCGTTTCGCCGGTGCGCTGGGAAGATTCAATGCGGGCGATGTTGGCCCAGGGCTACGACAAGTTTCATGAAGTCGGCCCGGGGCGAGTCTTGCGAGGGCTGTTGAAGCGGATCGATCGCAAGGCGGCCTGCGAAGGCGTGATGGGCTAGCGTAATGTCAATCGTGATAGCAGATGAATGCTGAATGCTCACGGCGCTTGGCGGCAGAGCGAAGCGATGCCCCTGCGACCTGGGGCTTCGCCTAGGCTCAGCCCCAGCCACCCTGCGCTTTAGCAAGCGAAAGGATCAACCAGATGGCAGAATCAGGCGGACGAGTGAGCGTCGATCTGAGCGGGCAAACGGCTTTGGTCACCGGCGCCTCGCAGGGTCTGGGCCAGGCGATTGCAATCGCCCTGGGCAAGGCGGGCGCCAAGGTGGCTTGCGTCGCTCGCAACCGCGAAAAGCTCCAGCAGACGGCCCAGGAAATCGCCGCGGCCGGCGGAACGGCCGAGTGCTTCGCGTGCGATGTAACGAACGGCGAGAGCGTCCAGCAGACGGTCGAGGCCGTGCTGGAAAAATGGCAGCGGCTCGACATCCTCGTGAACAACGCCGGCATCACCCGCGATACGCTGATCCCGCGGATGTCGGACGAACAGTGGGACGACGTCATCAATACCAACCTTCGCGGCGCCTTCTTGTTCACCCGAGCCGCCACGCGGCCGATGTTACAGGCTCGCTACGGGCGGATCATCAACATCGCCAGCGTCTCGGGCTTGATGGGCAACCCGGGACAGGCTAATTATTCGGCCTCGAAGGCGGGTCTGATTGGCATGACGCGGACCGTAGCCCGCGAGTTGGCCGGCCGCAAGGTGACGGCCAACGCGGTGGCGCCCGGCTTCATCGAATCGGAAATGACCGCCGCGCTGGGCGACAGCATCGTCAACGAGGTGAAAACGCGGATTCCGGTCAAGCGGTTGGGCCAACCGCAGGAAATCGCCGATGCCGTGCTGTTTCTTGCCGCCCCTGGTTCGGCCTACATCACTGGGCAGGTTTTGACTGTGGATGGGGGGCTGACGGCGTAGTTGGCGATGCGTTGTCAGTCGTCAAGCAGATCATCGCCCGTCAGCGGGCTTTGGGCTGGGCCGCGGACTCGCAGAATCAGCAGTTCGTCGCCGGCGATCGTAAAAATCGCTCGATATTTTTTACCGCGACGGGTTTTGAAAAAAAACTGGCGAAGTTCTCGATCGACCAGCGAATTCTCAGGAGCGAATGGGTGTTGGTCGGGATGCGAAGTGGCTCGGGCGGCTGCACCAAGAAACGCGTTCCACCAACGTTCTGCTCCTGCCGGACTTAGTTCGGCGATAAAGTTAAAGATTCCTTGCAAGTCGCGATCCGCCCGAGCGAGAATGCGCAACTTAACGGTCATGGTCTTAACTTCAGTCCATTCCGCTTCGAGAATTCCTCAACAAAGGCGGCGAAATCGATGCCCCTGTCTCCCCTTTCCAAATCTTGCAGCGACTCCAGAACCGCGGCGGCGTCCGCGGCGGCGATACGCTTTTCTCGCCATTGTTCGAACAGTTCATCCATCGACGCGGCGCACTCGCCGGCCGCGATTTTCTGCTTGGCGAACTGCGTGAAAGACTCTAAATCTTGCTCGATCGATGCCATGTTCATGCTCTCCTGCGTGGAATTCTACCCGATTTGGCGCCGAATGGCCAAACGGGGGCTGATGCCTTGGCCGCCAACGGCAACGGCCAGGCGCCAAGGCGCCAAGGCGCCCGGCATTCGGCTCGTTTTGCCGGCCAAAAACCCGGCAACCCGGGGCGTAAGTAGACGTTCGTTTTTTTAGCGGGGGGCTGCGGTTTGGCGCGGGCGACAGCGGGGGGAGTGCGGGGAGATGGGGCGGTTGCGGATGAATCGGTCGAGGCGGTCGTCCTGTGAAATGCACGCGGCGCGGAT
>DATKRK010000436.1:0-16678 GCA_035532215.1 Pirellulales bacterium
TCGCGTCCGGCATTCTTTATTTACGCAAATGATGCGCCGCGACCGCCGGCCGTGCGTCAAATGCAAAACCGCCCTAATCGGTCCGCAACCAGCAGGCATTCGGCGTCGCCGCACCTCGCAGATCGGTGAGCGGATTGACACATCTGGTGTGCGAGCGAAGGACAGTAACGGGCGGCGAACTCGCGAGGGCGGCCCCTAGCCCGGATTATTCATCAGCCCATACCAACCCGAAGCGCAAGCGAGGTGGAGCAATCGCCTTACCTCGCTAGCGCTTCGGGTTGGTGTGAAGCGCTTTGTCGAGCATTCTCGGGGCTGATGAATAATCCGGGCTAGTGCTTTGTCAGAAATATGAATGGGCGATGAGGCTTGCGTGTCGATTTGCAAGTCCGTACGGAACTTAGCCGCTCGCTTGTTTGCAGACTTAAGGCTTCGGTTTCTCCACCAACAGCCGCAGGCCGTTGAGCACGACGAGCAAGGTGCTGCCTTCGTGGCCGATAACGCCCGCCCAGAGCGGCAGTCGCAAGAAGCTGCACAGCACGAGGACGCCGATCACGCCGAGTGCAAAAACCAGGTTCTGCCGGATGCGGCGTTTGGCCCGCCGGCTGATCCAGATGGCGAAGGGCAACGCTTTCAGGTCATCGCGCATCAGCACGACGTCGGCCACTTCCAACGCCACGTCGGTCCCTGCGCCTCCCATGGCGATGCCGACGTGCGCGGTGGCCAGGGCCGGGGCGTCGTTCACGCCGTCGCCCACCATCGCCAGGCAGTGGCCGGCATCCATAATCCGGCGAAGTTCAAGCACTTTTTGCTCGGGCAACAGGCCGGCCAATACCGCATCGGCCCCGACGGCTTCCGCCACGCTGCGCGCCGCGCGCTGGTGGTCGCCCGTCAAAATCACGTTCGATTGGATGCCCAGCCGCTTCAAGGCCCGCAGCGTTTCCGCGACGTTGGGTCGGGGTTGATCGGCCAGCCCGATCACTCCCGAAACATCCAGTTGCGGCGCCACGGCGATGAGCACGGTTTGCCCCGTCGCCCGCAGGCGGTCGGCCGCGTCTTGAGCGGCGGCGGGAACCGAGAGATCATGACTCGTAAACAACGCTTCGCGGCCGACTCCCACCCAGGCGCCTTCAACGTGGCCATGTACGCCCAGGCCGGTATGGCTTTCGAATTCGTCGACTTCGGGCAGCGAGAGCGATCGGCGCTCGGCCTCGTCGACGATCGCGACCGCCAAGTGGTGCTCGCTGCGGCGTTCGACGGCGGCCGCCAGCCGCAACATTTTTTCGGCTTGCTGCACGCCGTTGCTCACCCAAATGTCGCCGACCGCGGGTTTGCCAAAGGTGATGGTGCCCGTCTTATCGAAGGCGACGACGTCGACCTCGCCGAGCAATTCCAGGTAGCGGCCTCCCTTGAAGAGCACGCCGTGCCGCGCGGCCCGGGCAATGGCCGACAACACGACGGCTGGAGAACCCACCACCACGGCGCAGGGCGACGCCACGACGAGCAGCACCATCGCGTGGTACAAGGCGTCGCGATCGTCGCCCGTGTGAACCAAGAGGGCGCCGCAAAACACGATTATAGCGCCGACAAATACGCCAAGCACGTAATATTGCTCCCAGGCCTCGACGAACTGCTGAGTCGGATTCTTTTGCGCCTGAGCCTCGTGGACCATCCGCACGATCCGCTCCAGCATCGTGTCGGTCGCCGGGCGGGTGATGCGCACCAGCACGCTGCCGCCGCCATTGATCGTGCCCGCGAACACTCCGGCGCCCGAACCTTTGGCGACGGGTTCGCTTTCGCCGGTGATCGTGGCTTCGTTGACCCAGGTCTCGCCTTCGACGACGTCGCCGTCGACCGGCACGCGATCGCCCGGCCGGATGCGCACCAGGTCGCCGATCGACAGCGTTTCGACCCCAACGCGAAGTTCCTGGCCGTTGCGGACCAGCGTCGCCTCGCTGGGACGCAACCGGACGAGCGATTCGATCGATCGCTTGGTCCGATAGGTGGCATAGGCTTCCAGCGTATTGCTGAGCGAAAACAAAAACAGCAACACGCCGCCTTCCGCCCAGTCGCCGATGGCCGCGGCGCCCGCCGCCGCCACGACCATCAACAAATCGACCGTCAGCCGCCTGCGAGCCAGGGCGGCCGCCGCCGTTGCCAGGCTCGCTGCGCCTCCGGCAAGATAGGCGAGTGCATACGCGCCGGTCGCCAACCGCGGGCTTGCCAGCAGCCAGCCCGTCAGCAGAAACAGCAAACACAACCCCGTTTGCACGGCCGCGCAGCGCGGCGGGCGGGCTTGCGGCTGCTTCGCCGAAACGGGCTCGGCGCGGCTGTTTCCATTCATCTGCAGGTCATCCGACGAAAATGTGCGGGGCGCATTGGCCGCGCCGAAAAACAATGAATACGCAGCTTCCATGCCGCGCCGCCGAGAGCGGCATGGCAAGCGCATCCGTCGCGGGATACAAGCGTTCCACCAAGTCGACTGGCGCCTCTTCAAGTCTGAGTTGATAGGTGAGGGGTGGCTGGCGGCCGAGCGAAGCGATGCCCCAGCGTACTGGGGCTTCGCCAAGGCTCAGCCGCCAGCCACCCGACTGTCAAAATGGCTTTGAAGAGGCACTAGCGACTCCGGCGCGCGGAAACGCACGCTTGGCATTTCGGCCGGTTCGCTTTTTACCTGCCATGCGCTTTTAACGCCAGACATTTCGACAAAGCGTCGCCGGCGCGGCGTGCGGCGCGACCTGCGCGGCGATCTGGGGCGTATTAAAAACGGAACGTGAGGCTCGGCCGCTGTGGCCGGGCCGAATGAAAGGTTTTGGATGACGCCAAGTCGTTGAGGAGGTGGGCCATGTTAGGAACTTTGGTTCCGCGTCGTGAGCGACTTCCTCGGCGTCTGGTCCGGTTCGAGCAGGAGATGGAGAACCTGATGGAGAGGCTCTTTGCTCCTGAAGAGGGACGATGGCTGACCGGATTCGTTCCGGCAGTCAACGTTGCCGAGACCGAGACTGGGTTCGAAGTCACTATGGAACTGCCCGGCATGAAACCCGAGGAGTTCAAAGTGGAGTTGAAGAACGGTGAACTTTGGATCACCGGCGAAAAGCGGGAAGAGAAAGAAGAGAAGGGCAAGACCCTCCATCGCGTGGAACGCAGCTACGGCGAGTTCCGCCGAGTGATTCCGCTTGCGGCTGCCGTGGCAGAGGAGCAGATCGCTGCGGAGTACAAGGAAGGCGTGTTGAAGATCGTGGTTCCGAAAACCGAAGAGGCGAAACCTCGGCATATCGAGGTCAAGGGGTAGCGGAAAGCGCTTTTCGCGATGCAAGCGGCCGGGCGATCGGTAAATCGCCCGGCCGTTTGTTTTGTTGCGGCGCCGGCGTCTCGCCGGCCGTTCACGCCGGCAAGACGCCGGCGCCGCAATATGCTGAAATTCAGCGTGCTCGCGTTTTTGCGTTTTTGCGCGGTTGCACTTTCGAGGCGAATCTTTCTATGATGTCGGCTGTCGTTTCCCTTGACGCCGTACTCCAAACGCAATCGCGATGTTGCGACTCATGATTATTGAAGAGCAAGACATCAAGAAATTGCTCGATCTGTTTGCCGAGCCGGCCACGATCGGTCCGATCAGGAGTTGACGCCTTGCCGCCGCAGGAAGCCTCGCCCGCGCCGTCGACTGTTTGGTTGGCCAAGGAGGCCTTCCAGTCGCTTTTCGATGCGCTCGTCGAACGCGGCTACGTCATCGTCGGGCCGACGATCGATCAAGAAGCGATCGTCTACGACCGCATCGAGTCGGTCGACGACTTGCCCCGCGGCTGGACCGACGTGCAAGGGCCGGCCACGTATCGCCTCGAGCGGCGCGACGATGAGGCCCTGTTCGGTTACGTCGTCGGTCCGCACTCTTGGAAGCGATTTCTCTTTCCGTCCATGGCCGCCGTCGCCACGGCCGACCGCACCGATACGGGTTGGGTCATGGGAACGCCGGCGGACGAAACGCCAAAGTACGCTTTTCTGGGCGTCCGGGCGTGCGAACTGGCGGCGATCCGCGTGCAGGATCGGACCTTTTTGGAAGGGCCCTATGTCGATCCGATTTACGCCGCCCGCCGTAAGCAGGCGCTCGTCGTCGCCGTGAATTGCACGCAAGCCGCGTCGACCTGTTTTTGCACGTCGATGAACACTGGGCCGCGTGCCACGGCAAGCTTCGATCTGGCGCTTACTGAGTTGCCCTCGGGCTTCGTCGTGGAAGTCGGCAGCGAGCGGGGCGCCGAGATCGTCGCAGGGCTCGAAACGCAGGCGGTCGACGACGGAAAGCTGGACCGTGCGGAGGCCGCCCGGCAGCAGGCCGTCGACCAGATTACGCGCCGCCTCGACACCCAAGGCATCCGTGATCTGTTGTTGGGCAATCTCGAGCATCCTCGCTGGGACGAAGTCGCCAGCCGCTGCCTTTCGTGTACGAACTGCACGATGGTCTGCCCGACCTGCTTTTGCAGTTCGGTTAAAGACGTAGCCGATTTGCAAGGCGACCACGTCGAGCGCCAGCGGCAGTGGGACTCGTGTTTCAATTTCGAATTCAGCTTCATGAACGGCGGCGTGGTGCGCAACCAGATTCGCTCGCGATACCGCCAATGGTTGACGCACAAGCTGGCCTCCTGGATCGATCAATTCGGCACGTCGGGTTGCGTCGGCTGCGGGCGTTGCATCAGTTGGTGCCCGGTGGGCATCGACCTGACCGAAGAAGTGGCCGCCATTCGAGAGTCGCATCCGTGATGCACTCCGTCACACCGCCGAGCGCCGTCGCCAATCCGTGGCAAGCCGATGTAGTGGTCGTGCGCGAGAAGGTCGCCGAGGCGCCGGGCGTGACGACCTATCGGCTGGCCTTCGTCGACCAGGACCGCGCGGCCGGTTTTACCTTCCGACCCGGACAGTTCGGCATGCTGTACGTGCCCGGCGTCGGCGAAGCGCCGATCGGCATCAGCGGCCATTCGGCAGCCGAGCGCACCTGGTCGTTTACGGTTCGCGTCGCCGGCAACACGACGGGCGCCCTGTCGAAGCTCGTCGTCGGCGAAACGCTCGGGCTTCGCGCCCCGTTTGGCGCCGGCTGGCCGCTGGATGCGTGCCGAGGCGCCGACCTGGTGATTGTCGCCGGCGGGCTGGGTCTGCCTCCCTTGCGGCCCGTCATATACCAGGTGCTCGAAAATCGCACGCAGTACGGCCGCGTCACGCTGATCTGCGGCGCGCGGACGCCCGACACGCTGATCTACGCCCGCGAATACGATGCGTGGTCGCAAGGGGGAATCGACGTGCAAACGACCGTTGATCGGGCCGACTTGAACTGGACCGGCAACGTCGGCGTGGCGCCGCTGTTGCTCGACCGCTTGCGGCCGCTCGCCGCCGAACGGACGGTCGTCTTCACCTGCGGGCCCGAAGTGATGATGCGCTACGTCGTCCGCAGCGCGGTCGCGCGCGGCATTGCGGCCGAGCGCGTTTGGCTCTCGACGGAGCGGAACATGCAGTGCGCGACCGGATTCTGCGGGCACTGTCAGCTCGGCCCCGAGTTCATCTGCAAGGACGGCCCGGTGTTTCGCTACGATAAGATCGAACCGTGGCTCGGCGTGGAGGGGTTTTAGAGCATGGCTGCAACGAAACCGACCCTGGCCGTCTTCAAGTTCGCTTCTTGCGACGGCTGCCAGCTCTCGCTTCTGGATTGCGAAGACGAGTTGCTCGCCGTGGCCGACAAGCTCGAGATCGCCTATTTCCTCGAAGCGACCAGCAGCATCAAGCCCGGCCCGTTCGACGTGTCGCTGGTGGAAGGCTCGATCACCACGCCCGGCGACGCCCAGCGCATCCGCGAGGTCCGCGCGCAGTCGAAGTATCTGGTCACGATCGGCGCCTGTGCCACGGCGGGCGGCATTCAGGCGCTGCGCAATTGGGCCAACGCGCCGGAATTCATGCAGGCGGTTTACGCGCGGCCCGACTATATCCAAACGCTCGACACCTCGACGCCGATCGCGACCCACGTGCCCGTCGATTTCGAATTGCGGGGCTGCCCGATCAACAAGCATCAGTTGCTGGAAGTCGTCCAGGCGCTGTTGGGCGGCCGGCGGCCGCGGACGGCGGTGCACAGCGTCTGCCTCGATTGCAAGCGACGCGGCACGGTCTGCGTGATGGTCGCCCGCGGCGTGCCGTGCCTGGGGCCGGTGACGCACGCGGGCTGCGGGGCGATTTGCCCGTCGTACGATCGCGGCTGTTACGGCTGCTACGGACCGGCCGAACAGCCGAACCTCGTGAGCCTGACCGATCAATTCCGTGCTGAAGGGCTTTCCCGCGACGCGACCGTTCGCCTGTTGCGCGGATTCAATGGTTACGCTCCCGAATTCCGCGCTGAAAGCGACCGGCTGGCCCAAGAATAACGAAATTGCGATAACAGAGTTGCACGGACTGCACGATGATGGCCGAACATTCGGATGAAAATCGAGTTCGCACGATTCGCGTCGAAGCGATGGCTCGCGTCGAAGGCGAAGGCGGGCTGCACATCCGGTTGCACGGCGCCAACGTGGAAGACGTGCAGTTAAGGATCTTCGAGCCGCCGCGGCTGTTCGAAGCCTTCTTGCGGGGCCGCGCCATCGAGGACGTGCCCGACATCGTGGCGCGGATTTGCGGCATTTGCCCGGTCGCCTACCAGATGAGCGCGGTACACGCCCTCGAAGCGGCGTTGGGCGTGCAGATTTCGCCCGAGATTCGCCGTCTGCGTCGATTGCTGTATTGCGGCGAATGGATCGAGAGCCACGCCCTGCACGTGCACCTGCTGCACGCGCCCGACTTTCTCGGTTACGAAAGCGGTCTGGCGATGGCCCGCGATTGGCCCGACCAGGTAAACCGCGGCTTGCGGCTGAAAAAGCACGGCAACGAATTGCTCGAGACGCTCGGCGGCCGGGCCATTCATCCGATCAATGTAGCGATCGGGGGATTTTACCGAGCGCCTCGGCGCGAAGAGATGGCGGTGCTGGTGGCCGATTTCGAGTGGGGCCTCGAAGCAACCGTCGAAACCACGCGTTGGGTGGCCGGCTTCGATTTTCCGCAGTACGAGCGGCCGTATACGATGGTGGCGCTGGTCCACCCGGACGAATACGCCATGAATGAAGGGCGCGTGGCCGACTCGAATGGCCAGTCGGTGGAAGTCCTCGACTACGAGCGGCATTACGAAGAGCGGCAGGCGCCGCACTCGACGGCCCTGCACTCGGTGCGCAAGGCCGACGGCTCCTCGTATTTCGTGGGGCCGTTGGCGCGGGTGAATCTGAGCCTCGATCGGCTCAAGCCAACCGCGCGGCGACTGGCCGACGAGGTGGGCGTCTCCTGGCCCTCGATGAACTCGTTTCACGGCATCGTAGCTCGCGGGCTCGAACTGGTTCACGTCTACGAGGAGGCGTTGGAAATCCTCAAGACCTACCAGCCGCCTCGGCCGTCGAAAATCGCCTACGAACATCGCGCAGGCGCCGGGTGCGCGGCGACCGAAGCGCCTCGCGGACTGCTCTATCACCGCTATCAGATCGGCGACGACGGCCTGTTGACCGAGGCCAAGATCGTGCCCCCGACTTCGCAGAACCAGGGGCAGATCGAAGACGATCTGCGCCACTGGCTGCCGCGCGTGCTCGACCGCGACGACCAGGAAATGACGCACAGTTGCGAACATCTCGTGCGAAATTACGACCCTTGCATCAGTTGCTCGACGCATCGACTGCGAGTCACCGTCGAGCGGGCATGAATGATGGCGACCACCGCCCCACAGCAAAAACTCTCGAAAGCAGCCCAAACGCCGACGCTCGTCGTCGGGCTGGGCAGCGCACACGGAGACGATCGACTCGGCTGGCTCGTGGCCCAGCATTTGGGGGCGTCGATTACCGACGACGCAACGACAATTCGTGTGGCGCGATCGCCGGCCGACTTGTTCGTTTGGCTGGACGGCATCGAGAGTTTGATGATCTGCGATGCTTGTGAGAATTTGGGCTCGCCCGGCGCCATCCACTGTTGGCGCTGGCCGGACGTGCCGCGCGGCGCGCTGCGCGCCGCGGGCACGCACGATCTGGGCCTTGGCGCCGTGCTCGAACTCGCCGAACATTTGCACCTGCTGCCGGCAGAAACGTTGATCTGGTGCGTCGAGACAGAAACACCGCAGCCCGGCGCTCCGATTTCTGCGGCCATTGAGGTGGAGGCCATCCGCGCGGCTCAGATGATTCTCAGCACACAATGGGCGGCGAAACTCCAATCGACGGGATGAATTTCTGCATACCGCCGGCTAAAGAGATCGTCCGTCTTTTTGGAGGAATAGGCAATACGTCAAGCTGGCGCAATTACGAGTTCCTCTTCTCTGTCCGCGCGGACTTAGGAATTCAATGAAAAAGCAACCAGCAAGGAAATACCGCGACGCTACACTTCACACAGCCAGGAACTCCGAACAGAGAAGAGGAACCCGTAATTCGATGCGGTTGCAAGCAGATGCGGATCGCAACGCCGAGTCGGCATTGAAAATCGCGGAATGGGGCGCGAATCGAGCAGAACGATCGCCACAGCCGACGCGAATCGCATACGAATGAGAGCCTATCGCCTTGACCAGGGCATCTAATCGCAATACGAACAGCATTGGCGAGCGAAGCGACGACGCTCGCTTGCCGGCGTCTCAGCCCGCAGGAGTTTCCCGTGGCAGTCCGCAATCTCGAAAAAATCTTCCGCCCGCAGAGCGTGGCCGTCGTCGGCGCCAGCGATCAGCCGGGCAAGGTAGGCTATACGCTGCTCAAGAATCTCGTCGACGCGGGCTTTCCCGGCCCCATTTATCCGGTGAATGCCAAGCGGCCGACCGTGCAGGGGCTGCCGGCCGTGGCGCGAATCAGCGATCTGCCGTCGCCGCCCGATTTGGCGGTGATTAGCACGCCCGCGCCGACCGTGCCCGCCGTGGTGCGGGAGTGCGGCGATATGGGCATCCGCGGGATCGTCATCATCTCGGCCGGTTTTCGCGAGGTCGGCGCGGAAGGCAAACAGCTCGAAGAAGAGATTCGCCGCGACGCCGCCCGCTACGACGGCATGCGGATCATCGGCCCCAACTGCCTGGGCGTGATTGCCCCGCACTCGAAGCTCAACGCCAGCTTCGCCGCCGCCACTCCGCCCGCCGGACGCGTCGCCTTCTTGTCGCAATCGGGCGCCTTGTGTACTTCGATGCTCGATTGGGCGTTGGAAGAAGAGATCGGCTTTTCGTATTTCGTTTCGATCGGCAACATGCTGGACGTGGGCGTGGGCGACTTGATCGACTATTTCGGCTCGGATCCGACGACCGATTCGATCGTGCTCTATGTCGAGTCGATCACCGACGCCCGGCAATTCATGTCGGCGGCGCGGGCCTTCGCGCGGCAGAAGCCGATCGTGGTCTACAAGGCCGGGCGGTTCGCGCAATCGGCGAAAGCCGCCGCGTCGCACACCGGGGCGATGGCCGGCGTGGATGCCGTTTACGACGCCGCGTTCCAGCGGGCGGGCGCCGTCCGCGTGACGCAGGTCGACGACTTGTTCGATTGCGCCGAATTGCTGGCCCGCAAACGCATTCCCAAGGGGCCGCGACTGGCGATCGTCACCAACGCCGGCGGGCCGGGCGTGATGGCCACCGACGCCTTGCTGGCCCGGCAAGGAACGCTGGCGACGCTGTCCGATCGTTCGTTGGCCGCGCTCAACGCGGCGCTGCCTGCAAGCTGGTCGCATAACAATCCGGTCGACGTGCTGGGCGACGCCCCGCCCGAGCGGCTGGCCCAAGCGCTCGACATCGTGCTGGCCGACGAAGGGGTCGACGCGGCGATGGTGATGCTGACGCCGCAAGCCATGACCGATCCAACCGGCGCGGCCCGAGCGGCGGGCGAGGTCGCCGCTCGACACGCAAAACCGGTGCTGGCGGTGTGGATGGGCGGCGAATCGGTCCGCGAGGGCATTCAAGCGCTCAACCGGCGCGGCGTGCCGACCTACCAGACGCCCGACCATGCCGTCCGCTCGTTCATGTACCTGGTCTCATACGCGCACAACCTGGAGACGCTCTACGAAACGCCGCGCGACGTGCCGCTGACCTTCAAGCTCGATCGCCCTGCGGCCCGCCGCCGCTTCGGCGAGATGGCCGCGGCGCTGGGCGGCGCCGGGCAGGCCGTGTTATCGGAGGACGACTCGAAGGAATTGCTCGATGCCTACGGTCTTCCCGTCACGCTGCCGATCCGCGCCGCCACTGTCGAAGCGGCGGTCGAGGCGGCGGAGCGAATCGGCTACCCGGTGGTGTTGAAGATCGCCTCGCCCGACATCACGCACAAGACCGACGTCGGCGGCGTGGCGCTCAATTTGGCCAGCGCCGAGCAGGTGCGGGCGAGTTTCGATTCGGTGACGCGCTCGGCGCGCGAGCGAAAGCCCGACGCGCGCATCGACGGCGTGACGGTCCAGCGGATGATGGCGCCGGTCGCCGGCGTCGAACTGATTCTCGGCGCCAAGCAAGACCCTGTGTTCGGCGCGGTGATCTTGGTGGGGGCCGGCGGGGTTACGGCCGAACTGTTTCAGGATCGCGCCCTTGGCTTGCCGCCGCTCAACGAGCGCCTCGCCAGTCGCATGCTTGAATCGCTCCGTTCCTGGCCGCTGCTCAAGGGCTATCGCGGGCGGCCGGCGGTGAACGTCGACCGGCTGATTGAAATCATCATGCGGTTTTCGTATCTCGTGGCCGATTTCCCCGAAATCGTCGAAATCGACGTCAACCCCCTGTTGGTCGCCCCCGAGGAAGCCATCGCCCTCGACGCTCGCATGGTGATTGATCGCGGGCGGTTAGCCCAGCCGCCGCGGCCGTTCAGCCATCTGGCCATCCGGCCCTATCCCGAACAATACGAGCGGCAGATGGAATATCCGGGCGGCCGCGCCCTGCTGCGGCCGATCAAGCCGGAAGACGAACCGCTTTGGCACGAGCTGCTGGCGAACTGTTCGCCCGAGTCGCGCTGGTCGCGGTTTCGCTACCTGTTCAAGGAAACGACGCACGAAATGGCTTCGCGGTTTTGCTTTATCGATTACGACCGCGAATTGGCGATCGTGGCGGAAGTCGAGGCGGACGGCGCGAAGAAGCTGGCCGGCGTCGGGCGTTTGGTCGCCGATCCCGACCATCAAGAGGCCGAGTATGCGGTGCTGGTGGGCGACCGTTGGCAGTCGCACGGCCTGGGCGGCCTGCTCACGGACTATTGCCTTGAAATCGCCCGCGACTGGCAGCTTCGCCGCATTACGGCCGAGACTTCGCCGGCGAACGTCCGCATGCTGTCGATCTTTCGCGATCGCGGCTTCGAACTCGACCGCAGCGTCGCCCCTGATGTCGTGATGGCGAGAAAACAGCTCGACGGCTGAAACTAAAACCTCGCCAAGATCGCGATCGCAATCAACGCGAGGACTTCCGCGGCGACCAAGCCGATCATTGACCGAGCCGTGATCTGTCGGATGCGGTAAACATAAATGCACCAAATGACCAACGGCGTGAACACCGCCAGCGCGATGGCCGCCACGCTGGGCCAAAAGTGCGGGGGCGACAGGCTTTGAGGATCCATGAGGTTTAATCTCCGCGTCAACGCTCGCCCGACGGCTCCAGCCAGGTCATTCTTCCCATTTCGTCGAATGTCGTAATTCCGTCGCGCACCTTGGCGAGTACGTCGGCCAGCAGGCTGGGCGTCCCCGCCGCGCGAATGGCGCTGCGCAACTCATTCTCTGGCAGCCCCCCGACGATCATGTCCACCAACGCCGGGCTGGGCAGCACGACCTCGAACACGCCGACGCGGTCCAGATAGCCGGCGCCCTGGCAGTGCGGGCAACCGACCGCCCGGCAGATGGCCTCTGGCGCCGCAACCCCGTTGGCCGCGAACAGGCTCCGCTCCGATTCCGCGGGCGCCTCGTGGCGGCAACATTCAGCGCAGACTCGCCGCACCAGGCGCTGCGAAAGGACGCCGGTCAAGTTGCCGGCGAGCGAACGATTGTCGATGCCCAGGTCGCGGAACGCCGTGACCATCGAGGCCACGTCGCGGGTGTGGAACGTCGTGAACACGTACTTGCCCGAACTAGCGGCTCGCATGGCGATCTCGGCGGCCTCGGGATCGCGGACTTCGCCCAGCAGCACGACGTCGGGATCGAGCCGCAGCAAACTGCGCAGGCCGCTGGTCATGGTCACGCCATGACGCTGGTCGACGTTGATCTGGCGGAAGCCGGAGATGCGGTATTCGACCGGGTCCTCGATGCTGACGATGTTCCGCAAGCCGTCGTCGATCGCGTGCAGCATGGAGTAAACCGTCGTCGTCTTGCCCGAACCGCTGGGCCCCGTGGCGATGATCAGCCCCGCGCCCAGTTGCAGCATCTGCCGCACCAGATCGAGCGACGGCGGCGAAATTCCCAATTCTCCCAGCGGGCGCACCAGGCGATCGCGATCGAGCAGGCGCAGCGACACGGCTTCGCCGCCCGCCACGGGCATGGCCGTGACGCGCACGTCGTGAGCCTCCAAGGAGGCCGGCAAGCGCAAGCGTCCCTCTTGGCCGTGGAACGGGTCGGCAATGTCGAAATTGGCCAGCACCTTGAATTGCGTCAGCAACGCCCGGCCGACGGAATTATCGAGTCGGCAAACATCTCGCAACCGCCCGTCGACGCGCCAGCGAACCTGGTACTCGTTGTCGGTCGGGTCGAGGTGTACGTCCGTGGCCCGTGCCGTGATCGCTCGCGCCACCAGGCTCAGGGCGGGATTCGAGGCATACGCGGGGTCGATGGGAACCGCGTGCGCCGGCTCGGCTTTGACCGCCGGCTTTTCCGCCGCCGCGCTCGGATCGCCGCTCACGATGTGCGGCGCCGGCGAGTCGGGCGGCTCCGCCTGCGGCGAAAAGGTCAGCACGGGGCAAGGGGCCTTGCGAAGCACGGCCTCGGCCACGCTGCCCATCAGCAAGCGGCGGAGGCCCGACCGGCCGGTCGTATTCATCACGATCAACGACGCGGCCTCGCGTTTGGCGATGTCCAGAATCTCAGCGAGCGGGTCGCCCGTGATGACTCTTCGCTCGCACTGCACGCCGTTTTCGCCCGCCGCCGCCTCGACGACGGAAGCGAGATGAGCTTCGTCAACTTCCCGCGTATGATCGGAGTCGATCGGGACTACTCCTTCGTAGGAAATATCCGGCGGCACGACGTGCAGCACCAAGAGTTTGGCCGAGGACGACCGCGCGAGTTGGATCGCATATCGCAACGCCGCTTCGCTCGCGCCGGAATAATCGGTGGGAAACAGGATCGTGGCGGCCTTCATGGCAGTTGAACCTGAGCGTCTAGGCTTCGGGGCGTCGCCTCGGGGCGGGCGACCAACGGTTGCCATTTACCGAAGCAGTTGCCGTGCCGAATGAACCCTGCGCAATGCGGAAAATCGAAGCCTGCGGAAAACGGCCCGATCGATGCCGGTCGATGACTGGCGCCCGAGCTTCGACCGCGCGCGGCGCCACTATGAAACGTGCGGATTAGCTCGCTTTTGTCACACGGCGCGCGGCAGCACGGACTTAGGCTGAGCCGCATTCACGACAAAACGTGTACGAGCGAGTCGCGATGCTCGTGGATCCAGAGGCAGATGTCGCGGATGGTGTTGGCCACGCTGCGGCTGGGCCGCCAGTCGAAATCGCTGCGGACCTTGCGGGCGTCGGTCACGAAGATTCTCAGGTCGACGCCGGCGGTTTCCGCCACCGGCGAGATCGGCACGCGCCGGCCGGTCTCGGCCGCGCAGCGGGCGGTCAATTCCTGGAGCGAGACCGCCGCCTCGCGACCGCCGCCCACGTTGTAAACGCGACCGTCCCAGCGGTCGATCGCCGCCGCCTGCAACAGCACCAACTCGCACAGGTCTTCGACGTGCAGGATGTCGCGCACCTGCTTGCCTCCGCCGCCGAAGCCAAGATAACTCAGCGGCTTGTCGAAATAATGGCGGGCCACCCACAGCGTCACCACGCCTTGATCTGCTTTGCCCATCTGCCAAGGCCCGGCCAACAACCCGCAGCGATCGACGAGCGCCCGCATACGATAGCCGTGGACGTACTCTTGGATCAACTGCTCGCAGGCCAGCTTGCTGGCGCCGTAGAACGACCGCGCCCCGTCCAGCGGAAACTCCTCGGCGATGCCGTGCTCCGAGAAGCCGGGCGATTCGGCGTCCGGCTGCCAGCGAAACCGCGTTGCGGTCTCGACATAGGGCAGCGCGTTCAAGCGCGCGATCGGATAGACGCGGCTGGTGCTCAAAAACAGAAACGCCGCTCGATGCGCTCGGGCGGCCTCCAGGCAATTGATCGTGCCGGCCAGGTTGGTTTCCAACACGTAGCGCGGCGAACCGTTGAGGCCGGCCTGCACCGCCGGTTCGGCCGAGGCGTCGACGAGCAAGTCGAATTCGGGCAACTCGTCGAAATCTTCCGCGCAGCGGACGTCGCCGTGACGGAAACGCACGCCCGCCGCCGCCAGCCGCGGCAAGTTCAGCTCGCTGCCGCGTCGCTTGAGATTGTCGAGCGCCGTCACCGTCGTCTCGGGCGACGCCCGGCGAAAGGCGATCGCCAGGTGCGAGCCGACGAAGCCGGCGCCGCCGGTAATCAGCACGCTCTTTAAGTTCATGGTTCCTCGCGATTTTTCAGACTTCGCGGTCGCGCCCGCGACGGCTCGCTCGATCAGACCCGCTCCGAAAACGACTCGCAGATTTCATCGATGATCCGCGGCACGCCGTATTCGCAACTCCAGTTCGGATAGTGCGATTGGAATTTGCGCGTATCGCTGATGTACCAGACGTGGTCGCCGATCCGGTTCTGCTCGCTATAGGCCAGCTTCATCTTGGCGCCCGTGCGGCGCTCGCACAGGGCGATCGCCTCTTGCACCGAGCAGTTGCTGCGCCGCCCGCCGCCCGCGTTGTACACCTCGCCGGGCCGAGGGTTCTGGCAATACTCCCAAAACATCTTGACCAGATCGAGCGCGTGCAGATTATCGCGGACCTGTTTGCCTTTGTATCCGTAGACGGTGTACTGCGTCCCGGTCAAGGCGCATTTGACCAGGTACGACAAAAACCCGTGCAGCCTGGTTCCCGAGTGCCCCGGGCCGGTCAGGCAGCCGCCGCGAAAGCAGACGGTGTTCATGCCGAAGTATCGCCCGTATTCCTGAACCATGGCGTCGGCGGCCAGCTTCGAGACGCCGAACAACGAGTGCTTGGTTTGATCGACCGACATCTGCTCGTCGATGCCGTGCGCGTAGTAAGGATGCGTCGGGTCGATCTCCCAGCGAGTTTCGAGTTCGACCAGCGGCAGCTTGTTCGGATTGTCGCCGTAAACCTTGTTGGTCGAGGTGAAGAGGAAGCAGGCCTGGGGGCTGAACTGTCGCGCGGCCTCGAGCAGCGTCAGCGTGCCCAGGGCGTTGACCGAAAAATCGGCGTGCGGATTGGCCGCCGCCCAATCGTGCGACGGCTGGGCCGCGGCGTGAATCACCACCGCGATCTCGGAGCCGAACTCGGAAAACAGCCTCTCCATCTGCTGGCGATCGCGGATGTCGAGATCGAAATGCGAATAGTTCGCCAGGTTCGCTTCCAGTTCCTTGCGACGCCAGTGGGTGCAGGCCTCTTCGCCGAAAAACTCCCTGCGCAGGTTGTTATCGATGCCCAGCACGCGGTAGCCCTTGGCGCTGAAGAAGCGGGCCGCCTCTGCGCCGATCAATCCCGCCGAACCCGTCACCAGGCAAACTTGCATACTCGACGTTTCCGAATCGCCAAAATCCGACCAAGCCCTGCTTGCCCGCCTCTGCGTCGCCGCAAAGGCGCTGCTTGTTTCAGATTAGCCGAGCCGGCTCGCTCGATCCACTGGGACGGTCAAGAAAGGCGTTCGCCAAGTCGGTATGGCGGGCCGGGTAAGAATTCTAACGGTCGTAACTGCGGCGCGGCGTCGTCCGTAGGCAACGCAACGTAAAGCGATCAGCAAACCTCTGGCTGACGCGGTGGCGCCGAGTCTTCCGAGTACATGAGCCGTGCCGAATTCAAGGAGTCGGCCGGCCGACCGTCGCCGGCGCGCGTCTCGTGCTAGCTTTGGCTTGTGCCAATTCAACGGGTGCGCGGCGCCCGCCATCCAGCGGTCGTATGTTTGGCGACCCCAAGGGGCAATCGCTGCACGGCGGCCGCTGGAAAAGCATCGAAAGGGAGACCGCGGCTGGCGACAAGAAAGTCGTTCGAGAGAAAGTCAAACGCGAGAGAGCGGCAGTGGCAACCTTGACGGTCCCCCAGGGATTCTTTTCGCTTGACCCGGAAAGCCTCGCGCGGCCTCCGCAGGCGGTCGCCGATTTCGTCGAGCGAGCAGTTAGGAATTCGAAGTATTACGACGGGCCGGACGTCCGTTCCGAGCGGCGCCACGCCGTGTCGCTGCGCGTGGCGGCCGTGCCGGTCAACGAGCGCTTGAACAAAATCGGCGAAGGGTTTATCGCCGCCAGCCGCGACATTTCCAGCGGCGGGATCGCCATTTACCACACGCGCGGCACGTCGGAAAGGTTTTTGGCGCTCGAACTCTCCGCGCCCTCGGGCGAGAAGATGCACGTCCTGCTCGAAGTGCTCCGCTGCCGGCCCGTGGGCCTGTTCTACGAGATCGCCGGCCGGTTCGTTTCCAAAATCGCTTCTTGAGCGAGCGGGCCGAAGCAC
>DATKRK010000437.1:0-8755 GCA_035532215.1 Pirellulales bacterium
GCTCCCGCACCGGGATCCCCAGCCGGTCAGCCACATCCAAAAAAGCCTGCCACTCATCTCCGTTGACCTTCGCACTGATCTTCTCACGGCCCATCGTGTTCATCCTTGAACGCAGGTAGTTTGCTCACAGGGCTTCCCAATCCGCCCATCTCCGCGCCCAGCATGCAAAAAATCCGCTAATTCTCCGATTGACGTTCTCCAAGAAATCTGCCCCCGGCGCAAATCCCCTTATGCACCCTCAGTTGGCCGCAGTTGGCTTCTCCACTTGCTTCCACGCCGCCCGCACGTCAAGATATACGTGGCTTGAACGTCCTGACCTCGCTATTTCCAGCCGTCGTATCCAGGCGTTTTCGTCGTGCGATCGCGGCTGGTCGTTTTCCTGTCAGGCTGACGATGCGGGCGTAGCTCAGTTGGTAGAGCGCTAGCTTCCCAAGCTGGATGTCGCCGGTCCGAGTCCGGTCGCCCGCTCTTCGTGCAACCCGTTGACAGCAAATGTCAGCGGGTTGTTTCGTTTGACGGCGTAACGGTTTGCGTCAACGCTCGCCGGCCCGGCGTCGTCGCCGTCATTGGCTGCCGAATTGACAGGAAGTGACCCCGCTTTGCTACGTTCGCCAGATTTTGGTGCAAGCGTTGGTGCAAGCAAACAGACGGATTGTCTGAAGTTACCGTCGGTCCCCGTCGCCTTTTGTTCCCGCCGATCGGCGGGCGTGCCGTCGAGCGGCAAGGCCGGCAAGGCGTCCAGCGCGCCGGCCACGTCGAGCACCTTGGGATCGGTGTAGGTTTGCATCGTCAGCTTCAGGTCGCTATGCCGGGCGGCGGCCATTGCGGTTCGTGGCGCCACCCCGCCCTTGGCCAGCATCGTGCAAAAGCTGGTGCGCATCGCATGAACGTCCACGGTCCAGCCACGTTCATCCCTCTTGGGAATGCCAGCCAGCTTCAAGTCGCGGTCGAGAATCCGAATCAAACCGCTGGGCACGTTGAACAACGGCGTATCGGCCGGCAGCCTGTCGGAATGCGGTACGCCAGTCTTCGGCAGACATAACACCCCCTCAAACGCGCCAGCATCGCCGCTATGGCGTTGTTCGCGTACCTTGACCCAGAGGGCCAAGTCGGCGGCAAGGTCGCTTCTCAAGGGCAACGTCGAACCGGCCCGGTTCTTTTCGTCGGCCGCGTCGAGCACGATCGAAGGCAGCGGCCCGTCGAGGTCAAGCTGCCCTACGGTGAGCGAAGCCAACTCGCTGCGGCGCAGCCCGGTCAAAACGAGCGTTTTGTAGATCAAGGCGCGTTCGCGGCCCAACCGTTCAAGTTCTTGCCGCACTTCGTCGCGAATCTTGGCAGCCAGTTCGCCCTTTCGTTTCCCGCGTCGAATCGTCATCGCGTCGAGCAACGGCCGACGGCGGGCCACGTCGAGCAACCGGACCAATTCGGCTTCGGTCATCGCTCTTCGCTTGCGGCGGCAGTCGGCCCGTTCGTCGGCCCGAGATACTTTCGCGAACGGATTGGCGACCACGCGGTTTGTTTCGATCGACCAGTTGGCGAACGCCGTCGCGGCGGCAAGGTAGGTGTTCCTAGTGCGGGCGCCCATGCCGGCCTTGGTCTGCGCGGCGAGCCACTTTTCCAGTCCGTCGCGGCCAAGGTCGGCCAGCCGGCCGAAAGGGCATTCCGCGGCCAGCCGTTCAAGCTGGCGACGCACGTTGTCGCGGTGCATCTGGCTGGCGCTCTTCGCGTGCAAATGGTCAAGGTACGCTGCGAAGTGTTCGGCCAGCGGCGTCGCCTGATGATCGGCTACGGCGTTTTCGGCCGCGGTCACGACGCCGGCCTTGACCAGTTCGGCCCGTCGCTCCAATTCGGCGAGCACGCGGCGGGCGGCGTCGGCATCGCGGCAGCCGGTCGAGATTTCCACGACAAGCCCGTTGCCGTCGCGATACTTGGCCGTGTAGGTGCCGGCGGTCACGGTCATGCGGCTCGGCTCGGCGGCATCGTCGCCGACCATCGGCGCCGTGCGGGCCTTGCCCTTGGCGTCTTTCCAGCGGGCCAGCCTCTCGCCTTTGCGGACGATGATTTCCGCGCCGGCCGGCAGCGGTTTGGTGAACGTCTTGCGGTACACGGTTCCCATCGTCACTTCGCCTTTCGTCGGGTGAGTTCAAGATCGAAGTAGGCGGCCAGCTTGTCGGCCACGTCGAGCCGTAGCGACGTTTCGCCGCGCAGGAAGCGAATCAAACTTGCCCTCGCCACGCCGGCATCGTGCGACAGTCGCAAGAGCGGAATCCCGCTCTCGGCAATCGTCCGCCGCAGCAAGTCGGTAATCGGCGCTTTGGTCTTGTTCTTGCTCATGGTGTCCTAATTATCACATTATCGGCCGCCGTGTCAAGCGGCTTGCTCGATTTTCAAGACCCGCTCGATTTCGCGGCGCAAGTCGCCGTCCAATTCCATGCCGTTGCGCAGCAACCATCGCAAGTAATCATGCGGAACCTCGGTCACGCGCAAGCCCCGATGCTTGCCAAACGGCATCTTGACGGCCCATTCGTCGCACAAGGCCACGCAACGCGGGTTGTGCAAGTAATGGCCCCCGCAGAATCCGCAACGCTCGGGGTAGCGGTGTCGTCCAAGCAAATAGTGCCGCTCAGCGTCGTCGATCAGCGCGAACCAGTCGAACGGGGCGAGGTCGCCGGCCGGCAGCCCGTCGAGAATGCCGGCCAGAATCTCGGCCTGCAATTCGGCGGCCTCTTCGGCGGTCGGCAGCCGCAGCGCCGGCTCGACGGACGGCGGCACGGCCTGCCAGAGCGTTTGCAGTTGCGCCAGCAAGGCGGCATCGGTCGGCATGGTGATCGAACTCCCTTTTTCTGGTCGAGCGGCCCCCGGCCGCGTCAGCGGCTTCAAGGGGGACCGCTCTTATGGTCCCTTATGGGAAGGGTGACACCCACGCCACCTACAACGGGCGCGAAATGTCACCTTGTAGGGTGACGCCCATGTCACCTTCCGCCGGGTGGCTCCAATGATTTCACGCGATAGGTTGACGGCCCTTGGCGCAGTCCGCCGCGGCGAACAACTTTGAGCAAACCGCGCCGCTCCAATTGGGCGACGGCCCGCTTGACCGTGCGAAGATTCGCGCCGGCCCGCCGGGCAAGATCGGCTTGCGAAGTGCGCGCCAGCCCGTCCGGTTTGGTGTCGCGGAACAGGATCAGCCAGACCAGCGTTTCGGCCCGCGGTAAGCCGGCGGCCGTGAAATCGACGAAGGCGTTGAGCAACCGGAATCGGTCGCCGCTCTTTCGCTTCGCCTTGTCGGTTCCTTTGCCTTTGGTGGCGTTGTCGTTCGTCGAGCCGGCCTTGCCGTTCGTCGCGGGTCTCATCGGCGGCAGCACGTCGCATCCGGGCAAAATCGGCGGAGCACTCATTCGTCGCCCTCCTGGTCGTCGCCGGCCGCGTCGGTCCGGTTCCACATGGCGGCCAACGCCGTTTGCAGCCGGCCTTTTTCAGGCGTCCACGGCTCGCCGGCGGTTATCGGCGTGAAACTCTGGTGCGAGCGGTCGAACCGCAGCACCAGGTCTTGGGCTTGCGTGTGGCGGGCCTTCAAGTGGCGCAGCACAACCTGGTCGTCGCTCTTGCCGTCGGGCGCCAGAATGAAAGCGTCGTCGGCCCCGAATTCCAGCTCGCTCGATTCGCGGAACGATGCCAGGTTCAAGCCTTCGCCGTCGTAGGACGAACGGCCCTTGCTGTCTTTGGCCCGTGCCACGGCGGCCACGACGACAACCGCCACGTCGGCTTCGGCGAACTGCCGCAAGTAATTCATGCTGGCATCGACGGCCCCGCGGCGGTCGCCGTATTGACCGGGCGGCGGGATGCGTTGGATGTAATCGAGCACGATCAACCCGGCGTCGAAGTCGTCGGCGCTTGATGCCACGTTCGCCAAGTCGAACGGCGGACGGACGAACGCCAGCCGCTCGCCCAGCGCTTCCAGCGTGTGCATGGCTTGGTCGAGCCGATCGGCGTGCGAAGCGTCGAACCGCCGATAGCGAATCGTGGTCAAGTCGATGCCGCTCAGCCGGGCAAGCTGGCGGTCGAGTAGCACCTTGGGCGGCATCTCAATCGAGCACACCAACGCCCGCAACGTCGGCGTCAATCGCAAGGCGTCGGTCACGGCCTGCATTGCGAAGGCGCTCTTGCCGGCGCCCGGCGCGCCGCCCAACAGCGTCACCAGCCCCGGCCCGATTTCAATGCGGCCCAACTCGCCGGCCCCGATTGGATACAGCACGGGCGGCGAGCCGGTCAGCACGTCGTCGCGCCAGCCGTCGAACACGTCGCCGGCGGTCTGAAAGTTCGCGTTT
Source organism: Pirellulales bacterium (assembly GCA_035532215.1). Classification (GTDB taxonomy): domain Bacteria; phylum Planctomycetota; class Planctomycetia; order Pirellulales; family JAICIG01; genus JAICIG01. Next base: position 4,326 of record DATKRK010000437.1, read on the forward strand.
GTCATTCGCCGTCCCCCGTAGTAAACTGAGGGCATGAACGCCGAACCAATTCAAGCGATGCTGCGGCGCCAGCCGTTCGTACCGTTCGAGGTCCATTTAACGAATGGCGAAATCCATGAGGTCCGCCACCCCGAAAATGCGATCTTGATGAAGAGCAACCTGATGCTCGTCTACCCCGAAAAAGACAGCTTCGTGATTGCGGCAATGTCGCAGGTATCGAACGTCCAGCCGCTTCAAACGGCATAGTTCCCTCTCCCGTGCGCTAAGCCGCACTCGATTTGTCGCAAGACTTCCTTCGGCGGCAGCCCCGCGTCGAGCAACAGGGCCAAAGCCAATTCATCCGGGCAATCAAACTCGCCCAAGTTCGCGGCCGCGCTGAACAGTAGCCGATGCCGGTCGCCTTCGGCGGGCAGCGTCTCGCCGCGAATCGTGTCGAGCGTCGAGCGGTTCAGCGTTGGCGAGCCGTTGCGTTCGGCCCGCCGTGCGGCGTTCGCTTCGGCCTGTCCCGCTACCTGCCGCTCGGCGTCGAGCCAGTCGGCCGCGGCCTGGTCGCTTTGCCTGGTCGGCGTCGGCACGTCGAACGGCGCCGGCTCGGCGGCTAACTCTTGGATGCCGTCGATCGACATTTGCATCAGCACGTCGAGCGAAAGCCGCCGCTTGTAAAAGCCGGTCTTGGGATGCCGAGAATTCGGCGCCCGGAACAACCGCACCTTGTCATAGACCCCCGTGTCGATCGCCACCCGCGCCAATTCGGCCAACTGCTCGGCAAACTGGCGGGCGATCTTGTGGAACGTCGCGGATGGTTGCGGCGCCCAGAGCGAAGTCGGCAGCCCTAAATGAAAGCCCTTGGCGCCGCTGTAGAACGCCAACAAATCGCCTTCGGCCAGCATGTACCGTTCGTCGAGCGTCAGGGCGAGCCGGCGGGCATCGGTCAAAGCAACTGCCCGGTCGGTCCGGTCGATGTCGAACCAGAGCCAGGGCGCGCAGCACTCGCCGGCAAACTCCGCCGTCGAGCCGGTCGATTCCAAATGCCGGCGGAAGTCGTCGCCGAATTGAAACGCCGATAGAAAACATTCGCGGTCGAGTTCGGCGCGCGGGTCGCAAGCGGCATGCGCAGCCAACGCGGCGGCGGCATCGACCAGCCGCCGCGTTTCCCGCGTAGCCCCCACGACGCGAAAGCCGTAGGGGTGCGTTTTCATGTTGCCGCGTCCCCCGCTTCGCCGGGTAGGTCAGCCTTTCCAGGCTGACAGTCAGGCTCGAAAGCCTGACCTACGCTATCGCTCGCCGGCGCAAACGGATCAGCCTTCGGCGTCTCGACGCGCAGCACGTCGAACCGCTTCACGCGATTGAATTCCGCCCCGTCATCATCGCGACGGAGCACCAGCTTGACGGCGCAGACGATGCCTTGCGGCAACGGCCGTTCGAGCTGGGCGAGCGAAGTAACGCCGATCTTGAGCAAATCGCGTTTGGCCATCGCCAACGCGGCCTCGGTGAGCCAAACATCATGCCAGAATCGGCGGCCCGTGTGCTCGCCCTCGACGACGCGGAAAGCCAATTTGTAGCCCGCCGTGTTTTTGGTCTTGGCGTTGAACAGTTCGCCCGCTTCGATGGTGGCGATGTAATCGCCCACGGGCAGCGGCTTGAAATCTTCGGCCGCTTCGGTGTTGCCCCAGGCATCGGCTAGCTTTTGTTGCTGGCCGTTCTTTAGAATGTCCGACAGAGATTTTCTTGGCATATCAAAAATACCTGTAAGGAAGTCTCAAAAGTAGAAAGCCGGGCGCGGCGGCGTCACTCGCCGCGCCCGGCATGTCGAGTCACCAGGGCGTCGTCTGTACGGCGTCGCCCTGGTCATCGTCATCGGGCCGGTCAGGGTGCGCGGCGAGCCATCGCTCCGCCGCGGCCCGGTCGGTTAGCCGCCAGACCGCTACCGGCCGGGCGTGCGCCTCGGGGCGAGCGGTAGCGGCATAGCCGGCCCGCTCGATGATGCCGGCTCGCACGAGCGGCAGCGGCACGGCCCCCAGACATACCGGATCGATGCTGTCGGGCAACTCGACGGCGGCCCGCACGTCATCGGCCGTCGCCGTGCCGCGCGTCAGCAGCGCCGTCAGCAGCGCACGCCGGCCGCGGAGCACGTATACCTCCCGGCGCTCGGCGAGCAGGTCGAGCGCGGGGTCGCGACGGGCGGCCCCGTCGAGGTCGGTGCGGACGATCATCGGCCGGCCCTCCGTATCGGGCGGCACCCATCGGCCAGCCAGGCGTCCAGGTCGGCCCGTCGCCATCGCAGTAGCGCGCCGAGCTTGAGCGGCGGGGGCATGCGGCCTGCATCAGCCAGCCGTCGCACGTGGCGGGTAGAGCAGTCGAGCAGCGCGGCCACGGCTCGCACGTCGAGCATGGCGGGGGCGGTGTGGGCCGGCGGAGAGCCGGCGGAGAGGGTAGACATGGCAGTGTCTCCGGTGTCGGTAGCGGTGGCGAGCGCGATGCTCGCCTGACACTGCCATACTCGCACGGTCCACCTACCACATCAGTAGCGGCTAGGTGGCACTATGGTGCGCGCACTATTTGCGCACCGTTCAGAGTTTCTTGGCCAAGTCGATGCCCTTCACTGTCAACCAGCATCCGCCATCGGCGCCCTTTTTCGAGTCTGTATAGCCTTGCTTCTTGAGTGCCGAAAGCGGTCTTTTGAACGATTCAGGGTTCGCGGTTTTCCCTTCCGCTTTGCGCGTAATTTGTACCGCAGTCATCGACTTGTCTGCCGATACGGCCTTTTCCATCAGCAACGTTTTAAGCGATAGGTAACATCGCCTCGGTAGCTTGGGAATATCCCCTTCGACTTGCTCGCCCCCCTCGGTCGCTGCCGGCCTTCCCCGCGCGGCGTCTTGCTGGCGGCCGATTGCCGGCTCCCTCAGAATCAACACTTCCCGCGGCGGCGCCGTCGGTCGCTCCACCAAGTAGGCAGCGCACAACTTCTGAAGTTCGTCGAACAGCCCTGGGCGCCGTGCCGTGTTCTCTTGACCGCCGACGACGAACCAAGGCAGAAAAGCCAGCAGGCCATGAACGGCCTTTTTTTCCTCGCTTAGCGGCGGCAGCGTCGGGAAGTACGCAGGCCACGCCGCCCTGGTATCGCAGTCCATCAGGTTGTTGATATCCGAGCCGTCGCCGTGGAACAGCAGCCGGTCGCAGTGATAGCGATCGCTGGGCATCGGTGCGGAATACTCCTCAATGAACTGCGCCACCCGCTTGCGTGCATCATCGTAGCCGCCGCTTTGTTCGAAGATCGATTTCAAGTCGGCGGCCAGCGCATCGGCGGCCTTGAGCTTGTATTCCAGAACGACGCCTGGATCGGGGCGTTCAGTTTGCGCAGCGGGACGGGGAGCATTCTCGGCCATGAAACCTATCTCCAATTCGGGCGCCGGCCCGACGGCAGGGCGGGAGACAGAACGCAACCGCCGTCGGGCCGATCGTTGAGCCGCGGTCGTTTGCAACCGCCGCAGCTACCCGGCCTGGGCGCAGTTTACCGCGCTCGGCGGCGCGGGCAAAAGCCTACGCATCGCGCGCAAGTTGGGCCAACGTGCAAAATGGCCGACCGCCGGTTGTCGCCCCAGGCGGCCAAGTCGGCGAGCGAGACGTAAGCCATGCCGCCGAAGAACGTCGCTCGCAGACCAAGCGCCAGATTGCCTTGGCCAAGACGCTGCGCAAGCTGCGCGGCGAAATTCGCGTGAGAAAGCGCGGCTAGTAGCCCCCGCCATAGCCGAAACCGTACCCGCCGTAGTACGGGTTGGCGTAATACGGCGAACCGTAGCCGCCGTAGCCGCCAGGCGAGCCGTAGCCATAGCTGTTGCTGCCGTAGGGCGAATATGACGTGTTGCTCGTCCAGCCGCCGTTCGGCCCGTAGCCATAGCTGTTGTTGCCATAGGGCGAATACGACGTGTTGCTCGTCCAAGAGTTGTTCTGGCGCCAGTGGACCTTGCCATCGATCCGCTGCGCGAACGCGGACGAGGCGAACAGCAAGATGGCGGCGGCAAGCAGCAAGCGTTTCATGGGACTCTCCTGGAGAAAAGTGAAACTCGGAAAGTGGCGGCGCCCCGTAGCAGATCAATCGTATGCGAGCCACGGCGGAATTAGAAACTTTCTGTCAAAACCGTAAGGACACTACCAGGCGGAGGCAATCGCTTTTTTCACTCCGGCGGCAGGTCCAGCGGCGGCGGCGCGGGGGAACGCAACAGAAATCCACGGTTCGTCATTCCGTGGCCCGGCGCCGTGGTACAATAACGCTCACATTTGACGTAAGCACTTAGTTCAAGTTTCGCGGTTTTCGCCAGGCAATTTCGGTCGAATTGAAATCGGCCTCCGTGCCAAAAACGGGTAAACCTGTGGTGAATTCAACTTCCCAGGCAACCTGCGGCAAGGAGGCCGAACGTGCAAGTTACTTC
>DATKRK010000438.1:0-5351 GCA_035532215.1 Pirellulales bacterium
GAGAAGGAGAACACGAAAAAACTCTCCGCGGCTCCGCGCCTCCATGTGAGTACCTGTCCGCCTCTTCCTTTAAGCAGTTCGAACACGCACACCTTGATTCCTATCTCCTTCATCTCCTCCTCATCCCCACATCCCCTTTCGAAAAGCGTGTCTTCAGTTTGCGGTCCCCTCATCGTCGACTTCGCAATCCATTCGTTTCAGGCCGCCGCCGTTTGCGGCGTCATTTGGAGCTGATTGCGTACGGCGCGATGGACTTCCTCGATCGACAAGTCGCGCATGCAGCGATGGTGCCCCAAGGGACAGGTGCGCTGCTGGCACGGGACGCAATCCAACTCGAGCTGCAAGTGGACGGCGCGCGGATGATAGTTTTCGCTCCAGGCGATGTCGGTCGGGCCGAAGAGCGTGATCGCCGGCACGCCGAACGCGGCGGCGAAGTGCCGCGGGCCGCTGTCGGTCGTGACCAGCAATCCGCTGCGGCGAATGCAGGCCTTGGTCAGCCCAATGCCCAGCCGCTCGTCGGCCAGGCTTTGCACTCGCGGATGAGCGGCGCTGCGGACGATTTCGCGGGCCAGCTCGCGTTCCTTCGGCCCGCAAACGACCAGCACGCTGCGGCGATCTTCGACCGCGATCCGCCGCGCCAACGACGCGAAATAGCCGGTCGGCCAGAGCTTGGCGGCGCCGAACGCCCCGCCCGAATTGAGCGCCACCACCTGCCCGCCGGACGGAAAGCGAAACTTGGCCCACACCGCGCCCGCGGCTCGTTCGTCAGCGGGCAAGGTCGCCAACTCGACGTGTCGCGAATTGGGGGCCGCGCCGGCCGCGTAAGCCAGATCGAGAAAATAATCGAGTACCGGCGAGGGCGTGAAGCGGCCGTTCGCCTGTTGGGGATCGAGCTTGCGATTGAGCAGCCAGCCTCTGCCGCCGCGCACGTAGCCGATGCGTTCCTGGGCGCCGCTGGCCCGGGCCCACAGCGCCGCCCGCCAAGAGTTGGGCAGCACGATCGCCATGTCGAGCTTTTGCCGCCGCAACTGCCGGAAAAACCCCAGCCCGCGCTGCCGCGAATCGGCGGAGCGCGGATCGAACAACAATTGTTCGTCGAGCCACGTCGTGCCGGCCAACACGTCGGCCACGTAAGGCCGCAGGATGCCGACCAATCGGGCCCGATCGCCGAAGTGCTCGCTGAGGGCGCGCAAGGTCGGCGTGGCCATCACCGCGTCGCCGACCCAGTTGGGCAGAAACACGCCGATCTTCATCAGGATGCCTTTCTCGTTTGCCTCTGCTCCGCAGCAGCGGCGTCGAAGTGCGGGCCCTTGAGACCTTCGCCCGCGAGCGAGGCCAGAATGGCCGTCGTCGATACGCCTTCCACGAGCCCGACCACGCCGACTTTGCCGCCATAGGCTTCGACCACTTCGTGTCCGACGACCTCTTCGGGCCGATACGTGCCGCCTTTGACCAGCACGTCGGGCCGCAGGTGGTGCAGCAGATGGTGGGGCGTCGGTGCTTCGAACACGATCACGTAGTCGACCGCGGCCAAGGCGGCCAGCATGGCGGCCCGGTCCCGTTCGGCGATCACCGGCCGGCTCGGGCCTTTCAGGCGCCGCACGCTGGCGTCGCTGTTGAGGCCGACAATCAGCAAATCTCCCAGCGCCCGGGCTTCGGCCAGATAGCTGACGTGGCCTACGTGCAGCAAGTCGAAGCAGCCGTTGGTGAACACGATTCTTTCGCCCGCGGCCCGATGTCGGGCGGCTTGCCGCGAGAGTTCGTCGAGCGGAAGAATCTTCGCGTGCGGGGCGCGGAGCGCGGAATCCGCAGCGGGTACGGAGCGCTCGCGTTCAGCGGCGGCTTGTTCTTCGAGTAGTCGGGCGCGAATCTCGGCCCGAGGAATGACGGCGACGCCGACTTTTTCGACTTCCAAGCCCGCGGCGATATTGCCCAGCCGCAACGCTTGCGGCGCGGATACTCCAGCAGCCAAAGAGACGCCGATCATGGCCAGCGCCATGTCGCCGGCGCCCGTGATGTCGTAGACGGCGCGCGGCCGCGTGGGAAAGATCGAGCCTTGTCCGCTGGCATCGACCAGCGCCATGCCGTCGCGGTCGAGCGTGACGATGCCAAATTCGAGCCGCAACTCGCGGCGCAATCGATCGGCCGCAACAAACGCGTCTTCAGCCGTAACGATCTTCAACCCCGTGGCCAACTCCGCTTCCAGCCGATTGGGAGTCATGCTCGTCGCCCCGCGATAGCGCGAATAATCGCGCGAGCGAAGCGGGTCGACCAGCAGCGGAACTCCGGCGCGGCGGGCCGCCTCGATCACGGTTTCGAGCAGTCGCGGCGTACAAACTCCTTTGTCGTAGTCCGAGACGAGCACCACGTCATAAGCGGAAATCTCGCCGACGACCCGCTCGGCGATTTCGCGCTGGAGCCGCTCGCCGATCGGGTCGCGGACTTCGCTGTCGACGCGCAATATCTGGTGCGGATGGCGGCCTTGGGCGCGGCCGATGAAGCGTTCCTTGACGGTCGTCGGCCGCGAATGGTCGACCAGCAAGCAGCCGCGATCGACTTCGGCGGCGTCCAGCATTTGGCGAACGAGCTCGCCGTCGGCGTCGGCGCCGACGACGCCCGCGCACGTCACGCGGGCTTCCAGGCCGCGCAGCATGTGGCAGACGTTGGCGGCGCCGCCCAGCCGGGCCTCGCGCTGGTCGGCGCGGAGCAAAATGACCGGGGCTTCCTGGCTCACGCGTTCGGCGTCGCCGAAGGTGTAGCGATCGAGAATCAAATCGCCCAGCACCAAAACTCTCGGATGACCGAGATGATCCAGCGTTTCGAGCAAATCGGCGAACGGCATGCGCAATGTCTTCCTTGACCAGCCCCAGACGCTTCCTTGATCCGCACCAGAGAGGCGAGTTTTACAGCGGATGGCCAACCGAGGCAAGACAGGCCGGAATGGCCGCGAAATCGCTCCTCGAATGCACGTATTCTTCTATTCTTCGACGAACGATTCCGTGGGCCTTGCCGCCTTCGGCCGCAACCAATTGAGCCACGGATGGAACACGGATAAAACACGGATGAAATGCAGAATGAGGCTCTTCCGCAGGATCCATGAGCGATTTTATCGCCCTTAGCATGGTTGGGGTTGCGTTTACCAAGGCGTTGCCAGGCAAATATACGTGGCGTTGGTAAGTGAGATGCCGGTGACGAGCCGAATTGGAAAACACCCTATCCGATCCGTGTTCGATCCGTGTTTCATCCGTGGCTCGCCTCCGCCAAAAGCGCCTCTTGCCCATTCTGCCCGGCCGCCCAGGCCACGCATGTTCCTTATTACCTTAATTCAACCACGGATTCCCCAGCGCGGCCTTCGGCCGCAACCAAAGTAGCAGGCACATTCCATGTGCCGTCGCCCGAAGCGGGTTTAAACTTCATCGCAGGGTCGGCGACGGCACACAGGAGTGTGCCTGCTACTTTGGCGCAAGCGTAGTTTGCGTGGGCGCGGCCAAGGATTCGAAGGGCGCGTCCGGCTTCGCCGTCAAAATCCGCGCATCCAGCATTAGAGTTTGCGGCCCGAAAATGCCGACTCCGAAAGTGAGGAACCGTTATGCAATTGCCACGCAGCAGCCAACTCGACGACCGCCGCCGTCGCGTGCTGACGGAAGAAGTCATCGGCGGGGCCGGGCCAGACTCGGCTTCGGCGGCGAGTTCCCTCTCGAAAGCTTCCTCGCGGCGGCGCCGTTCGGCGGCGGCCGTGCGACCTTATGGAGATACAGCTTTGCTCGACGAGCAACCTCGAATCACCGATCTCATCCCTCGGCGTTACGGCGTGCTAGCACTGTTGTTCCTGGCTGGCGTCACGGCGGTGGCCGGTCTCGAGGCGCTCTACGCCTTTCTGCCCGAACTGGCGAGCAAGACGGCCGACGGCACGTTGGCCGCCTTCGACCTGGAGGCCGAAGGCAGCCTGGCGGCTTGGTTCTCGTCGAGCACGCTTTCGTTGGCGGCCGCGGTGGCGGTCGTGACGTATTCCATTCGGCGCCACAAGGCCGACGACTATCACGGCCGCTATCGCATCTGGCTCTGGGCCGCCGCGTGCTGGCTGGTAATGAGCATGGACGAGGGGGGCAGCCTGCACGAAGCATTTCGGGAGTTGATGAGTGGCGCCACCGGCCGGCGCGGCTACGGCGACGGCTCGATCTGGTGGATCGGCCTTTATAGCTTTGCGCTCGGCGCCGTCGGGACTCGCTTGGCGCTGGAAATGCGCGATTGCCGTTCTTCGACGGCCTCGCTGTTCGTCGCCGCCGGCTGCTACGCGGCCGCCGTTTTGGCGAAGCTCGACTTGATTTTTCCGGGCGCCGGCGCCTTGCGAGTGATGGTCGAAGAAGGCGCCGAGATGGCGGGCGACTTATGCTTGCTGTTCGCCATGACCTTGCACGCCCGCTACGTGATTCTCGACGCCCAGGGCCTGTTGCCGGCCAAGCAAGAGCAGCCCGCCAAACCGCCCAAGGCCGAAAAGCCCGCCAAGCCCGAGAAGGCGAAGCCGGAAAAGGTCGACAGGACGGCCGCGGCGGAAGCCGAGCCAGCCGCGGCCGAACCGGCGCCGTCGCGCTCATGGTTCCGCAAGTCGAAGATCGACCCGGCTCACGGCCATCCTCCGGCGCCCAAGCATCAGGGCGCCAAATCGCCGCCGCCCGTCGCCGCGGCCGCGAAACCCTCTGCGCGGCCTGCCGAAATCGAGGACGATGACGACGACGCTCCGCGACACGCTCGCCGCTCCAGGCACGACAACCGCCGCGATGAATCGGCCGACGATCGAAACAACCGCCCGCTGAGCAAAGCCGAGCGCAAGGCCCTGCGTCGCGAGCAAAACCGTTTGCGAGACGAAGACGAGGCGTAAACGCCCCGAGGTTTTCTATATTTATTAAATATGGTTGACCATATAAGATATTTTGGCTATATTGCCCGTCGGTCCCGCACGCTCTCCCAAGCCAACGGGAGCGCGGGGCCGATGAACAACGTAGCTTAGGCGCCGAGATGACCGCCGCAGACCCGTGCCGCCCCAAGCCAGCCAGCTCTGCAAATTTGCGAAGGTGGCTGGCTTCGCTCCGTGGAGCGGCGAATTTGCCGCTCCGCCAGATGCGCAACTTTGCGCATCTGGAGCTTCGCTCCGGAAAAGGTGCAAGTTTGCACATTTGCAGCTTCGCTCCGCAAAATGCGCAACTTTGCGCATTTATACGTCACGCGGCCAAGAATGAGGCCGGGTTGAAGGTCTGGAAATTATGGGTCATCAGGGATTGCAGTTGCTCTCGGTGCTCGGTGGGAATCTTTGCCAAGCAACCATCAATGGCCGCTTGGAATTCTTGGAAAGT
>DATKRK010000439.1:0-53743 GCA_035532215.1 Pirellulales bacterium
GTCCAAACCGAGGTAACGTAAACTTGTTTTCATTGGACCAGTCCTCTCGTTGCGGCACTGCCTGAGAAAAAGGATTACCCCCTGATTTCAAAGGTAATCCGCGCCAGACGCGGGCGACTGGTCCAACCATTTTGTCTACAATATCAACCGCGCGAACCCGTTCTTCCGCGCTGCCTCGCTGCGGCGAAGTGGCGCCGCGATAGGGAATATCGGCTCGTCCAGGGTAACCCTGACGTTCGAGTCGGCCACTAGCCCCTCGGGGCCGGCGGCGATATTGCGCCATCGGCCGCATGGCTGGGAAGTTTGCGGTGCGTTGCCGCCGGATCGGCCCGGTTCGGTCGAAAGATCAAACGGTTAATAATATTAAGTTACAAGGAAACGGCGACGACATCCCTCGGCGGGCTGCGTTGGACTTGTGTTGAAACGACTCTGGCGAGCGGCTAACCTTGAAACTGGGGATCGCCGGGCCGGTCTTGGACGACGCTTTCGCCGTCCGAATTCCGCAAGCTCGCAACAGCCAGGACTCGCCGTCGGCGTCCTATCGCCTTTTGATCTTGCGTCCAAGTCGGCTGGACTCAAGGTTTTCACTTCGGGGACTAATGAATAGGCGGTCATGGAATTAGGCGAACTGCTCACCAAACGCGGCCTGCTCGACGAGCGCCAACTGGAATTGGTCCGGCAGTCCAAAAGCGACGGACGCCGGCTCGATCAGGTGGCGATCGAAATGGGCCTCGTCAGTGAAGAAGCCGCCTTGTCCGCTATTGGCGCAGAAATCGGCTTGGAGTTCATCGATCTGGCTTCCACCGACGTCGACCTTTCGCTGCTCAAGGATTTCTCGACGCGGTTGATCCACCGCCAGGCGATTTTTCCGATCCAGCGGCACAATGGCTCGCTGCGCGTCGCCACCAGCGATCCGTTCGACCTGTACCCGCTGGACGAACTGAGCGCCGCGACCGGGCTGTCGATCGAACCGGTGTTGGCCAGCCGCACCGAGATCGCCAAGCTGATCAAGACGCACCTGGGCGTCGGCAGCGAGACGATCGACGGCTTGATGGCCAAAAAAGCCGAAAGCCCGATCGAGCTGCTCGAAGAGATCGAGACCGACGGCTCGGAACTTTCCGAAATGGCCCAAGAGGCCTCGGTCGTGCGGCTGGTCAACGAGATTCTGCTCGAAGCCATCGAATCGCGAGCCAGCGACGTGCATCTCGAGTCGCAAGCCCACGGGCTGCGCGTCCGCTACCGCATCGACGGCATGCTGCACGCCCAGCCCACGCCGCCCGAAATCAGCCAGTTCCAACTGGCGATCATCAGCCGCTTGAAGATCATGGCCCGGCTGAATATCGCCGAGAAGCGCCTGCCGCAAGACGGCCGCATCAAGCTCAAGGTCGCGGGCCGCGAGGTCGACGTGCGCGTCTCGGTGATCCCGATGATCCACGGCGAAGGCATCGTGATGCGTTTGCTCGACAAGAGCGGCATGGAATTCTCGCTGCGCAAGCTGGGCATGGACGCGGAGCTGTACCAGACGTTTCAAGAGTTGATCCGCCTGCCGCACGGCATCATTCTGGTCACCGGGCCGACCGGCTCGGGCAAGACGACCACGCTGTACAGCGCGCTGTTGGAAATCAAAGACAGCCAGACGAAGATCATCACCACCGAAGACCCGGTCGAGTACCAGCTCGATGGCATCAACCAGATTCAGGTACACGCCAAGGTCGGCCTGACGTTCGCCGCTTCGCTGCGCAGCATTTTGCGGCACGACCCCGACATCGTGCTGGTCGGCGAAATCCGCGACTTGGAAACGGCTGAAAACGCGATCCAAGCCTCGCTCACCGGCCACCTCGTGTTCAGCACCTTGCACACGAACGACGCCGCCGGCGCCTACACGCGTATGATCGACATGGGCGTCGAGCCGTTCTTGGTGGCCAGCACCGTCGAAGCGGTAATGGCCCAACGTCTGGTGCGGACGCTGTGCAAAGAGTGCCGGCGCCTCTACGAGCCAAAGCACGAAGACCTGCCCGCGGACTTCCCGTTCGACGAATGGCGGGCCTCGGGCGAGCCCTTGTATTTGCCGGCCGGTTGCCGGGCGTGCCGGCAATTGGGCTATCGGGGCCGGATGGGCATCTACGAGTTGCTAGTCACCACCGAATCGGTGCGGCAGTTGGCCCACGAGCGGGCCAGTTCCTGGAAGCTGAAGCAGGCGGCCATGACCGACGGCATGCGCACGCTGCGCATGGATGGCTGGACCAAAGTGCTCGCCGGGCGTACGACGGTGGAAGAAGTCATGCGCGTGACCAAAAGCGACCGGATCGGCTAGACTTAAGCGGGAGAAACGCGTCCGATGCCCGATTTCGCCTATGTCGCCCGCGATGCAGCCGGCCAGCGCATCACCGGTAAGCTGAATGCCGCCAGCGAGCGCGAAGCGCTCGGCGCGCTGGCCAAGAAGGCGCTGTTTCCGCTTTCCGTGCAAGCCGAGCGCACGGCCGCGCAAAGCTGGCGCGGCCGGCGCGTCAGCCCGCAGTTGATGGCTACCACCTATGGGCAGCTTGGCGACTTGCTCGGCAGCGGCGTGCCGCTGTTGCGCTCGCTCGAGGTTTTACAGCGGCAAAGCTCGCACGCCGGCCTGTCCGAAGTGCTGGGCAAGATCAAGGCCGAGGTGGAAGAAGGCAGCTCGCTTTCCGACGCCATGCTGCGCTTCCCTCGCGTGTTCAGCGAAATGGCGATCAATATGGTCCGCGCCGGCGGCGAAGGCGGCTTTTTGGAAGACGCCTTGCACCGCGTCTCCGAGTTCACCGAAAAGCAGGAAGACCTGAAAGGCCGCACGATGGGCGCCTTGGCCTATCCTCTGGTGCTGGCGGTCATCGGCACTTCGGTGGTGACGGTGTTGGTGGTGTTCTTCGTGCCCAAGTTCGCCGAGCTGTTCACCCAGCTTCGCGAAAAGGGCGAGCTGCCGGCCGTGACCGACTGGCTGCTGGCCACCAGCGACTTCCTCAGGCATTGGGGCTGGCTGCTGCTCGGCGCGCTGGCCGGCTTGGGGATGTTCGCCCGCACGAAGCTGGCCACCGAAGAAGGCCGCCTGTGGCGCGACAAGTGGAAGGTGCGCATTCCGGGCGCGGGACGCATTCTGCTGAACCTGGCGGTGGCCCGCTTTTGCCGGGTGCTGGGCACGTTGCTGCACAACGGCGTGCCGATCCTCAAGTCGTTGGAGATCAGCAGCGAGGCGACCGGCAACCGCGTGCTGGCCCAGGCCGTGCAGGACGCCGCCAAGAACATTTCGGCCGGCGAAACCTTGGCGGCGCCCTTGTCCGCCTGCGGCCATTTCCCGCCGACCATCGTGGAAATGATCGGCGTGGCCGAGGAATCGAACACCTTGGAAAGCGTGCTGATCAACATCGCCGACGGCCTGGAGCGCCGCACCTGGCGCCAGCTCGACCTGTTCGTGAGACTGCTGGAACCGTTGCTGCTGCTGGTGCTGGCCGCCGCCGTGTTGGTGGTGGTCATCGCCTTGCTGCTGCCGGTCATTAAGATGAGTACGACGATTTAAGCGTTTAACCGTAGGTCAGGCTTTCCAGCCTGACGGGCGTCTGGGAAAAATCCTGTCAGGCAGGAAAGCCTGACCTACGTCTCGCAATACGATCCGTGCAAGGAGAAACACGCCATGTTACGTCGCCGTCGACGCCGCGAGGCATTCACGCTGATCGAAGTGTTGTTGGTGCTGGTGATCCTGGTGATTCTCGGCTCGCTGGCCGGCGTCTCGATCCGCAGCGCTCAGAAGAAAGGGCTCGTCAACGCGGCCAAAGCCCAGGTCCGAGGCTTCAAAACGCCGATGGACATGTACCAGTTGGACGTCGGCAGCTATCCTTCGAGTTCCACAGGTTTGGAAGCGCTGCGCAGCGCTCCGGGCGACGTCCAGGACTCGAAGTGGCAGGGGCCGTATCTCGAATCCGCCGTGCCCGTCGATCCGTGGGGGCGCGCATATCAGTTCGCGAACCCCGGCAAGCACAATGCCGACGGCTACGACGTTTGGTCGCTGGGGCCCGATGGCGCGGATGGCACCGATGACGATATCGGCAATTGGGATTAAGCAGCGACGGCGACGCCGGCTGCGCCGCGCCTTCACGCTGCTCGAGCTGTTGCTCGTGCTGGCGCTGTTGGCGATTTTGGCGGCGATCTCCTGGCCGTCGCTGTATCGTTCGCTCGACACTCAGCGACTGAAGGGCGCCGCCGACCTGGTGCGCACGAATCTGCTCCGCGCACGCACCAAGGCCATCACGTCGGGCGAGATCGTGTCGTTCAAATATCAGCTCGACGGCGGGCAGTTCCGCGTCGAGCAGCAATCGAACGACAACGCCATCCTGGCCAGCGGAGGCATGGCGACCGGCGGGATGACGGGCGGCGCCGCCGGCCAAGGCGGCGCATCGAGCCAAACGAGCGCGGCGGGCGCAACACCCGTCGACCCCTTGCCGCCCGTCGAAGACAAGCTGCCCGATGGCGTGACGTTCAAGCCCGGCGAAGTCGGAACCGATTCGCGAATGGGATATGTCTCGATCAACGACCGCTTCACTTCGATCAACGACGCGTCCTGGTCGCAGCCGATCTTGTTCTTTCCCGACGGCACGGCGACTTGGGCCAAGATTCGCGTCTTGGGCGAGCGCGGCCGCTCGATCGAAATCGAGGTGCGCAGCTTGACCGGCGGCGTCACGGTCGGCGAAATCATCCGCGGCGCGGAGGCGGCGCCATGAACGCAAGCACGTTACAGCGCGAGCCCGGCAATCTGCGTGAGAGCCGCCGGCGCCGCGAGCATCGAGCGTTTTCGTTGCTCGAACTGATCCTGGCCTTGAGCATCCTGATCGGTGCGTTGGCGGTGATCGGCGAGTTGATGCGCAGCGGTTTGCGGAATGCGCAGATGGCCCGCGACCTGTCGCAAGCCCAGTTGCTTTGCGAAACGAAGCTCGCCGAAATCCAAGCCGGGGCGGCTGCGGCCGAACCGGCGAGCCAGACGCCCGTGCCCAATCATCCCGGCTGGCTGGTTTCGGTCGAACGCGAAACGACCAGCTCGCAAAACGCCTCCTCGTCGTCGACCGGGCAAAGCGGGACGAGCTCGCAAGGCTTCTCGGGCACGGTGAGCTTGTACAAGATTCGCGTGACCGTCGAGCAGGATCCGCAGCAGCAGCGCAACCCGGTGAAGTTTTCGCTTTCGCAATGGATGATCGACCCTTCCGTGTCGGCCGTGCAACTGCAGCCGCTGATCGATCCGGGCATTGCGGCCAGCGCGTCGCAAAGCGGCAGTTCTCAATCCGGCGGCACAGGGCAATAACATGCAACGCAACCGCTCCCCGCGCACGGCATTTACGCTTTTGGAAGTGATCCTGGCGTTGGGCTTGTCGGCGCTCTTGATCGGCGTGTTGGCGATGGCGATTCAGACCAGTATGAAGGCCACTCACAGCGGGCGCACTGACGTCGCGCAAGCGCAATTGGCGCGCGCCGCGTTGGAGCGGATCGGCGCCGATCTACGGTCTGCGGTGTGGTACGAACCGGTCGATCCGTTCTCGATGGTCGCACCGCCCTCGGTTTCCTCGCTCGCCAGCACGTCATCGGGCGGCTCGGGCGGTTCCAGCGGTTCGGTCGGCTCCGGCGGCACGAGCGGTTCCAGCGGTACGAGCGGTTCCAGCGGTACGAGCGGTTCCGGCGGTACGAGCGGCGGCGCTAGCGGCTCGGGCGGCGGTTCTTCCTCGGGCAGCTCCGGCAGTCGCTCCTCGGGCAGTTCCGGAGGAGGAGGAGGAGGCTCATCAGGCGGCCTGGGTTCTTCGGGCGGAGGCGGATCAGCCAGCAGTTCCAGCGGCAGTTCGACGACCACCACGACGCCCATGCCGTTGCCGATGTTCGTGGGCGGGCAAAACTGGCTGCAAGTCGATATCAGCCATCTGCCGCGCCCCGACCAATACGCCTTCATGCAGTACTCGTCGAGCAATATGTCGGGCGGGAATTTGTCGGCGAGTAATTCTTCGGGAAGCAATGCCGCGGCGAACTCGATGGCCATGCGGGATCGCATCAGCGAGATCAAGACGGTCTTCTATTTTCTGGCCGGCGGCGCCGGCCAGGCGCTGCCGCCGGGGCTTTCGTCGAGCATGGCCGGCGGCAACCAGCAGGGCTTGATGCGTCGCGAAGCCGATCGGGTCGTTACGGCCTGGGCCAGTTACGGCGGCGGCTCGTCGGGCCTTGGACCGGCGGTCGAGGCATTGGCGCCGGAAATCGCCACGCTCAAGTTTCAATATTTCAACGGTTCCGCCTGGACCACCACTTGGGACTCGAGGGTCAATTACTCTTTGCCGCGGGCGGTGGAAATCACTCTCACGCTCGTCGCCGAGCCTGCCGAACGCGCGTCGGCGAAGCGGCCCGCCGGGCAAGCCCCGCCCAAAGAATACGTGCTGCGCGTGCCGATCCCCGCCTGGCGGCCGCCGAACTTGCAAGTTTTGAACTCGATGGCCATTCAGGCCGAAAACAACGCCGCCTCCGGCTCGTCTTCTTCTTCGTCCACGTCGACCGGGGCCGCCGGCATGGGGAGCTACTAATGCATCGCTCGCACGTTCGCCGACACCGGCGCCCTCCGCACGGCATGGTGTTGATCGTAGTGCTGGTCGCCATCGTCATGCTCAGCCTGGCCGGGTATACGTTCGCCCAACTGATGTTCGCCGAGCGCGAAGCCGCCTGGGCTCACGGCCAGGGGATGCAGGCCCAGGCGCTGGCGCACTCGGGCGTCGCCTGGATGCAGCAACAATCGCTGCAGTCGTCCGCCTCGCTGGCCCAGCAAGGCGGCTGGTACAACAATCCCAGCTTGTTTCGCGGAGTGCTGGTGACCCATAGCGAACTCGATCCGATTCCCGGCCGCTTCACCGTGCTTTCGCCCCAGATGCAGATGGGCTCGGTCGTGGGCATGCGTTACGGACTGGAAGACGAGTCTTCGCGGCTGAATCTCAATACCTTGTTGCTGCTCGACCAGCAGAAATCCGGCCAAGGCGCCCAAGCGCTGATGATGCTGCCCGGCCTGACCGCCGACGTCGCCGACGCCATCCTGGATTGGATCGATGCCGACGATACGACGCGCACCAACGGCGCCGAGCGCGAATATTACAACGGGCTGAGCCCCGGCTATTCGCCCAAAAACGGCCCGTTGGAGTCGGTCGAAGAATTGCTGCTGGTGCGCGGCGTGACGCCGCAAATGTTGTTCGGCATGGATTACGATCGAAACGGACTGATCGACGCGCGCGAAGCTACCAACGGCTTGCCGCAAGGGGGGCAGTCGGGCAGCGGTACGTTGGGCGGGTCGTCATCCAGCGGCAGCGGTTCGTCGTCGAGCGGCGGCTCATCCAACGGCAGCGGTTCGTCGAGCGGCGGCTCGTCGTCGAATTCGTCGACCGTCAGCAACCCGTTCGCCACCAGCAACATTCAAGGCTGGGCCCAGTACCTGACCATCTACAGCATGGAATCGAACCTGCGGCCCAACGGCCAGTTGAAGATCAACTTGAACTCCAGCGATCTCTCGCAGCTTCAACAAGATCTTTCGATGGCTCTCGACCCCGATACGGCGACCTACATTGTCGCCTATCGCCAGGGCAGCGTGACGGGCGTCAATCCCAACCAGCCGACGCCGCCCAACAGCCAGGCGGCGCAGTCGGTCAGCGGCCGTCAGCTCGATTTGACGAAGCCCGCCGCCAACCAACTCGCCTCGCCCTTGGACCTGGTCGGCGCCTCGGTGCAGGTCGCGTTCCAAGGCAGCTCGCAGCAGGTCACGATCGCCTCGCCGTTCAACCCCTCTCCTTCGGCGATGGGCAGTTACCTGCCCAAACTGCTCGAAAGTACGACGATCGTGCCTTCGCCGACCGTGCCGGGCCGGATCAATATCAACCAGGCCTCGCCGACCGTGCTGATGACGATCCCGAACATGACGGCCCAGGTCGTCGACCAGATCCTCAACAGCCGCCCGATCGACCCCAGCCAGCTCAATACCGACCGCCAGTTCCCGACGTGGCCCTACGCCGAAGGACTGATCGACCTGAACACGATGAAGCAAATCATGCCGTTTATCACGTCGTCGGGCCGGGTTTTCCGGGCCCAGGTGGTCGGACATTTCGACCGCCCGGGGCCGGCCAGCCGGATCGAAGCCGTAGTCGACGCTACCAGTCCGATCCCCCGGCTATTATTCTGGAGAGATCTGAGTCACTTGGGCCGCGGGTTCGCCCCGGCAATGCTGGGAGTCGCAAGTACGAAATAAGGAGAAGAGAGCAGCGAGCGGAAAGGCGAATCGAACGAACGCGGCCGATCGCTAGTGCCTTTTCAAAGCCATTTTGACAGTCGGGTGGCTGGCGGCTGAGCCTAGGCGAAGCCCCAGTTTGCTCTCGTATCGCTTCGCTCTGCCGCCAGCCACCCTCGCCTATCAACTCAGACTTGAAGACTCGCTAATTTACTCCTGCTTCGTTCTCCGCTTTCACCGCTCCGATTCCGAACTTCTTACTCGCGGTTCCCCACTCACTACTCCCAACTCCCGGCTCGTTACTCATGGCACGCTTGCTCGCACTCGAATGGGATCAGCACGAAGCCCGCGTGGTCGTGGCCTCGGCGCGCGGGGAGTCGATTTCGATCGAAGAGGCGTTCGCCGTGCCTCTGCCGCCGCGAGGCGAGGAGGAGACGGGCGACGCAGATCGCGACGTCGTTCGCGGCAGTGCGATCGGCGCGGCGCTGGCGGCGCGGCGTTTGGGCCGCGTGCAATGCCTGGCCGCGGTGGGTCGCGCCAACATCGAGTTGAAACAACTTACGCTGCCGCCGTCGCCCGACGACGAATTGCCGGACCTGGTGCGATTCCAGGCGCTGCGAGACTTCCATACGCTCGACGAAGATTGGCCGCTGGACTTCATTCCTTTGACGCGCGACCCCGCTCAGCCCCGCCAGGTGCTGGCTGCGGCGATCTCGCCGGAACTGGTCGAGCAAATTCGCGAGACGACGCGCAAGGCGGGCCTCGAGCCCGAGCGCTTGGTGCTGCGGCCGTGCGCAGCGGCTTCGTTGCTGCGGCGCGCCGAGATTCGCGATCCCGAGCACGTTCGGCTGCTGGTCGACCTGCTGGCGGGCGAGGCCGATTTAACGGTCTTGGTGGACGGTCAGGTCGTGTTTCTCCGCACGGCGCGGCTGCCGCGCGATCCGCTTTCGGCCGACGGCCCTCCTCCGCTGTTGAATGAAATTCGCCGCACGATCGCCGCGGCGCGGCATCAGTTGGGCGGCCGCATGGTCGAAGCGCTGCACCTGTGCGGCAGCGGCGCCGACCACGCGGCCCTGGCCGAACTGATTGAGCGCGAAATCGAGTTGCCCTGCCGGCTGTTCGATCCGTTCGCCGGCTTGAGCCTGAGCCAAGAACTGACGCTTTCGCCGCCCGCTCGCGCCGGCCGCTTCGCGCCGTTGGTCGGCATGCTGTTCGACGAGGCGCAGCACGCCGCCCCGGCCATCGATTTCCTCAATCCGCGGCGCCGGCCGGCGCCTCCCGACCAGCGCCGCAAGCTGGCCTTGGCCGGGGCCGTCGCGGCCGTCGTGCTGCTTGTCGCCGGCGGCTGGCTGTGGTCGGAATTGAGCCGCCGCGACGAGCAAATCGCCCAGCTCGCCCAGCAATCGAAAGAGGCCGACAAGCTGGTCGCCCGATACAAAGAGTTCGAGCTGGCGGCCAAGGAAATCGACGCCTGGGGGGCGGGCGATATTGATTGGCTCGACGAATTGCGCGAGCTTTCGGGCGATTTTCCGCGGGCCCGAGAGGTCTTGATCACGCAGTTGCGGATGGGCCCTCGGAGCGCCGGCGCCCAAGATGCCGGCGGCGAAATCGCCTTGGAAGGCTACTTGCGCGAGGCCGCCAACGCCGATGAGTTCGAGGCCAGTCTCCGCGACGAGTCGCACCGCGTCGAAGGTCGGAACCTGTTGCAAGATTCATCGAAACCCGGCTACGGTTGGCGTTTTACCCTGGCGCTGGTCGTTACGCCGCAAGACGCCGAAACGTACCGCAAACACGACGCCGCACGGCCTCCGCGGCCGGCCGAACCCGAGCAGACGGCAGAGGAAGGCTTCGGCGGTCCGTTTGGCGGGCGCGGTTTCGGCACGCAAGGCCGCGGCGGTAGACGGGGCGGCGGCTTCGGCGGCGGTGGATTTGGCGGCGGTGGCTTCCGCGGCCGAGGCATGGGTTCCGCTCCGGGCGAGGGAGGCCCCGACGACCAAGGCGGCAACCGCCGCGGCGACTTCCGCCGCAGAGGCGGCGATCGAGGGCCGCCCGAGGGCCAACCCGACGACAACCCCCAGCCGCAAAGCCCATCGACCGAGGGCGCCGACAAGAGTTCGAACGAAAAGAATTCGAGCGAGTCGGGCGGCGCGCAAGGCAAGCAGGAGGGCCCGCAAGGGTAATCCGCGTGCAACAGCGAGAACGTTTGCTGCTGAAGATTACTTCCGTCGTGGCCTTGATCGCCGCGGCCCAGTTCGGCTTGATGTTCGTACAAGGCGCGTTCGAAGAGCGGCAAACCCGCGTGGACGCGCTCGAGCAGGAATTGGCCGACAAAGACGCGATCATCGCTCGCGGCAAGCGCGCCCAGCGGCGGCTGAAAGAGTGGGAGCGCCGCTCTCTGCCCGCCGATCTCGACCAGGCTCGCTCGCTGTATCAGAATTGGCTGGCCAATGCCGTCGAAAGGCTCCGTTTCGACAAGGCCGAGGTGACGTCGGGGCCGGCGATGCCGCGGCTGAATTTCTACAATCGGCTGCCGTTCACGGTCCGCGGCACGGGCAGCCTCGATCAAGTCGCCAGCTTGCTCTACGAGTTCTACAAGGCGGACCATCTGCACCAAATCCAGCGGTTGCAACTAACGCCCGTCAGCACGGGCTTCGGTCGGCCCAGTCCCTTCGCGACCGTCGGCGCGGGATTCGACCCGCGCGGTCCTTTGCAGTTCGATCTATCGTTGACGATCGAAGCCCTGGTGCTGCCCGGCGCCGATCGGCGCGATCAGCTCAACGATGCCGTCAGCGAGCGGCTGGCTTGGAAGGAACTGGACGAATATCGGATCCCGATCACTCAGCGCAACCTGTTCGCCCCCTACGCCGAACGGATCGACGAGGCGCGAGACGCGTACTTCACCGGGATCACTCGGGCCGAGGGTCGATTGCAAGCCTGGCTCAGCCTGCGCAGTTCGGGAAGGACGCTGAAGCTCAACGAGGGCGACAAGCTCGACGTCGGCAGCCTGCACGGCACGGTGGCCCGCATCCGCGAGCAGGCGATCGAAATCGAGTCGGACGGCAAGCGGCGCCGGGTCTCGCTGGGCAAGAGCCTGGCCGAAGGCCAAGAGCTGCCCGCTGGCTGATGGCGCCCTCAGCATCGCTTGGACAGGCAATGCGGCTTCAGCCTTGCTTGCCTAGTTTTCCCTGGCGCCTCGGGTTTGCAAAAAGCTGGGTCATCGGCGCTGAAATCAAACGGTTTTTCTGGAGATTTGCGTCGAGTTTGTCGATTATGCCCACCGAATGAGGCGGCGTGCAGGGAGAATCCCTGCTTTCCCAGGGGGGGAAACCTGGGTGACGGGCAAAAATCGTGAAATTCGAAGTCGCGGTTGGTCGCCGGCAAAGAGCGACGACATGGCTCGCCGGCGCTCTCGTGTCGTCGGCGTGCCTGTTCGTGTTTTCCCACGCCGCTGCTTGCGGCGAGGAAGAACAAGGCGAATTCAGGGCCTACGCCTTGCGTCGCGCTCAGGCCGACGCCGTCGAGCCTGTTTTACAGCAGGCGCTTTCGGCGCTGAACGAAGACGCTGAAGTGGCCGTCGACGCCCGCGGCAATCGCCTGTTGGTGCGAGGCTCTGCCGAAGCGCAACGGCTGGCTCAAGAGCTGATCCGTTCCTTGGATCGAGCGAACAAGGCTGCGCCGGCGGGCAAGCCGGTTTTGAGGACATACGCCTACGTCGGCCCCAACCCGCAAGCGATCGCCGCCGAGATTCAAGCCAAGTATGATCCCCATCGCGGCGTCCGCGTGGCGGCCGATGTTCGCACCGGCCAACTGCTGGTCGTTGCGCCGGCAGAGTTGCAGCCGGAAATCGCCAAACTGCTCGCTGCACAGAACAAGCGGGCTCAATCGTCGCCCAACGGGACCGAGGAAATCCGGGCGGCGGCCCCGCCGCGCACGCCGGTCGCCATGGCGGCGCCAACCGCCGTCCGTCTCTCGCACGCGGCGCCCCGCGAGATCGAGCAAAAACTGCGAGAGCTGTGGCAAGGCCGGCTGGCGCCCGTCGCCCAAACCGACCCGGACGCGGCGACCTTGGTCGTGCCCTTTGCCGGTCAGCTCGCCCTGGAGGTGCAAATCGACCGCCGCACGCGCGAGGTCGCGGTGCGCGGACCTGCGACCGCCGTCGCTTCCTGCCTGAAGCTGCTCGAAACGCTCGACCAAGGCGAAACGTCGCCCGAGCGCGAGTCGAAAATCGTACCGATTCACGCTGCGTCGGCAAGCTACGTCCAGCGGGCGCTGAGCGCCGTCGACGGGCGCGGCGGGCCGCGAGCCGCCGCGGTGGCCAAGGGATCGAGAGGCGCACTTCAATTGGCCGCGCGGATGTTCCAGTCTCGCGAGCAAGCGCCCGAGGCCGACCAGGCCGGGCAAAACGCTCCCGACGATCAAGCCGCCCCGCAACGAGCGGCTCCGCCGGCGATGGCGGACGCCGACGAAGCCGAACCCGCTGACGACGAGGACGGCGCGCTGGTCGGCCCGGTCGAGATCGAACAGCTTCCCGGGTTGGACGCGATCATCGTGCGGGGCAGCCATCGCGACGTGGAGCGAGTGATGCAAATCATCGAAGATATCGAGCGGTTGAGCGCCGAAGCGGAGCCGACCATCGAGATTTATTACCTGAAGAACGTCGCCAGCACGGCCATGGCCGAGATCATCGGGCCGATGTACGGCACGCACTTCGCGCCGCACCAGGGCGCCGTGTCGATCACGGCGCTGGTCAAGCCCAACGCCTTGCTGTTGATCGGGCGAGAGGGGAGCATCAAGAGCGCCTTGGATCTGATCTCGCGGCTCGATTTGCCAGGCGACCCGGCGAACCAATTCCGGGTCTTTCGCCTGAAACATGCGACGGCCTCCGTGGCCAGCGGCATGGTGACGCAGTTCTTCGCCAATCGCGCGGGGTTGGCCGGGTCCGCGACCGTGACCCCCGACGCGCGCTCGAATTCGCTGATTATCCAAGCCAGCCCGCGCGATCTGGTTGAAATCTCGCAGTTGATCCGGCGGATCGACACGCCGACCAGCGCGGCCGTGAATGAAATGCGCATCTTCCCCTTGCGGAATTCGCTGGCCGAAGAGCTGGCGCCGATTCTGCAAGCTGCGGTGGCGGGCGAGAGCGGTCCGCAGGGAGGAGCGGCGCGGGCGGCGCCAACGACGCAAGGACCGGGCGGGCAGGGCGGCGGACGCGGGCAGCCGCCGCCGGGCGCCCCCGTGCCGGCGAGCGCGCCGACGACGGCCCCCGGCGAAGGCGCCGCCGCGACGACTCGGCAGGCCAAATCGTTGATGCTCCGTCTGATGACCATCGACGACGAAGGCCAACGACAAATCAGCTCGGGCATTCTCAGCGACGTGCGGATCACGGCGAATCCGCGTTCCAACTCGCTGATCGTCTCGGCCCCGGCCGAAAACATGGAATTGCTGGCCGCCTTGATTTACGAGCTCGACCGGGGCGGCATGCAGGCGCCGGCGCAAATCAAGGTGTTTACGATCGTCAACGGCGACGCCACGGCCATGACCGACTTGTTGGAAGAGCTCTTCGGCCAGGCGGTCGCGACCGGCGGCGGAGGGGGCGGCGGCCAAGGCCGAGGCGGGTTCGGCGGCCCAGCGCAACAAGGCATGGCGCCCAGCAACGAGGAAGGCCCGCCCTTGCCGCTGCACTTCTCGGTCGATTCGCGGACCAACAGCATCATCGTCGCCGGCTCGGCCGCCGACCTGGCGGTGGTCGAGGCGATCTTGTTGCGCCTGGACGAGAGCAAGACGCGCCAGCGCCAGAGCACCGTCTACCGCCTGCGGAACTCGCCGGCCATCGACGTGGCGCTGGCGATCAACGAATTCTTGCGCACCGAGCGGCAGTTCCAACAGACGACGCCGGGGTTGCTCAGCCCGTTCGAGCAAATCGAACGCGAAGTGGTCGTGGTGCCGGAAATCGTCAGCAACAGCCTGATCGTCAGCGCCACGCCGCGGTTCTACGACGAGGTCGAGCGGATCGTCAAAGAACTCGACACGCGCCCGCCGATGGTCATGATCCAGGTGTTGATCGCCCAGGTCTCGCTGCAAGGCACCGACGAATTCGGCATCGAGGTGGGCTTGCAGAATTCGGTGCTCTTCGACCGCAGCCTGTTGGGCAGCCTGGCGACGATCACCCAATCGACGCAACAAGCGGTGCCCGGCGGCGGGACGATCACCGCCACCAATACGCCCGTCGTCGCCGCCACGCTCACGCCCGGCTACGATTTCAACAACTCCGGCCTGTCGGCCACCGGCGCGCCGGCCGGCATTACTCTGCCCAACAGCGGCGCCACCAGCTCGCTGGCCACGGCGAGCCAGGTCGGCGCGCAAGGCTTGTCGAATTTCGGCCTGGGACGGATCAACAACGAACTGGGCTACGGCGGTCTGGTGCTCTCGGCTTCCAGCGACGCGATCAACGTGCTGCTGCGGGCCTTGCGCGAACGACGCCGGCTGGAAGTGCTCAGCCGCCCGCAGGTGATGACGCTCGACAATCAACCGGCCTATATCCAAGTCGGCCAGGCGGTGCCGCTGTTGAGCAGTTCGTCGGTGGGGCTGGCGGGCACGATCGCCGGCGTCAATTACCGCAACGTCGGCCTGATCGTGGCGGTCACGCCGCGGATCAGTCCCGACGGCATGGTGGTCATGGAAATCGACGCCGAAAAATCCCAGATCGGTCCGGCCAGCGAAGGCATCCAGGTCGGCGTTACGCAAAACGGCGCCCCCATCCGCCAACCGCGGATCGACATCACCCAGGCGCAAACGACGATCAGCGCCATGGATGGTCAAACGGTGGTCTTCGGCGGCATGCTCGCATCGAGCAATCAATTGATTCAACGCCGGGTGCCGGGGTTGTCGCAAATTCCGCTCCTGGGCCGCTTGTTCCGCTACGATTTCACGCAGACCGCGCGCAACGAATTGCTGATCGTCATGACCCCGCGCATCGTCCGCAGCGCCATGGACGCCGATGACGTCAAGCAGCTCGAAGCCACGCGGATGAGTTGGTGCCTGGCCGATATTCAAAAAATCCACGGCGACGCGGGCTTGCGCGGTCGCGGCGACGTTTGGACCGACGATGAAACGATCACGATTTATCCCGACGACGATCCGGCCGGCGTGAAGCCTCAAGGGGGCGAGCTCGTTCCTGCTCCGCAACCCAACGCCCCGGCGATGCCGCCGGGCGACTCGGCGCGCCGCGCCGCGTCTGACGGCGCTCGCCGCATGGCCGCCGTGCCTGCCGATCGCCAGGAGCGTCAGCCGGCCGTGCAGTCGGTTGCCCCGCGGCCCGCCGAGCGCGCCCCGGCCGGCGAACTGCGTTTGCGCCCGGCCGCTCAGCATGCGCCGCCCCCTGGCATGCGAAACCAGGTCGTTCCCGCCGATTACCGGGCGACGCCGCCGCAAGCGTACGGTCCGCGAAACGCTCCGCCCCAAGGTTATGTGGAACGCGTCATCTACGATGCGCCGACCGATCGGCAGCGCTACCGTCGTTGAAACCAAGTCCAGAAGTTATTTCGTAGTTTCATTTCGTTGTTGGCGCCGCCGCCTTGGGATGTCGCCGGGAAGCTGTCCCTCGGCCGCGGATCGATCAAAGTCACCGAGCCGACCATGACTGATTGCACCGTTCGAACATTGATTCCCGGCCTGCGTGCGGCAGCCTTGCTGCTGGCGCTGTCGTTCGTTCCTGGCTGCTCCGAATTCAATCTACGAGACAAGTGGTCGCAGTTGACGGGCGAGACAGGCGAGTTCCGGCGTCCGATGCGCGTGGTGGCGATCTGGTCCGACACCGTGTTGACGAACCCCGCCACGGTTCCCATTCGGGGTTTCGGCGCGCGGCTGATGTTCTACGAAGGCGACAAGGACGCGCCGATCAAAGTCTCGGGCACGCTCACCGTCTACGCTTTCGACGAAGCCGGCCGCGCGAAGACCGATGCGAGGCCCGATCGCAAGTATGTGTTCACGGCCGATCAGTTGGAAAAGCATTACAGCAAATCGGAATTAGGCCATTCCTATAGCGTCTGGGTTCCCTGGGATCCGGTCGGCGGCGAGTCGAAAGAAATCAGCTTGATTGTCCGCTTCGTGCCCGCCGCGGGCGGGGTCGTGATCAGCGAGCAGGTCAAGCAATTCTTGCCTGGGACGATGCCAGCCGCCGCAGGTAACGGCAGATACGCAGCCAACGCGGGCGGCCCGCCTAATTCCCAGAACGTCCGCGTCGCGCCGGTGCAACTCGTCCAACATCAGCAAATCGTCGAGAACCAGGACGGCCGATTTGCCGAACAGCAACAACCGCCGACGACTGGGGAGCCGCAACGGATGACCACAACGACGATCGCCATCCCCTTCGGCCACGGCGGCCGCACGCCCACCGCCTTGCTGCGGCCGCGGCCGACGCTGCCGTCCCAGCCCGGTTTCGCGGACCAATGGCAGATGCAGAATCGCTCCGCCGACGCCGCTACGGCGACTTCCCTTCCGCAGCAGGGAGCTGCGGCGGGTCAGGCAGGTTCTCTGCCGGCGGGAGCGCCGACGACGGCTTCGTTGGCCCAGCGGTCTCCGACTCCGGCGGGGAAGTCGTGGATAACTCATTACGCACAAAAGAGATCCCGGGCTCTAGGAGAGCCAATTGCTCCGCTACTGCGCGATCGTGGTCCGTTGCGACCGAGCCCCGCAATACGGCCGTCCGCCCCTGCAACCGGATCTCTACCGCTGATGCCTCCAGGACTCGGCCCATCCGCTGCTCCAAATCCCCAGTGATCCGGCCGATCACGCTTTTCGGAAGCTCGAAGCCAACCCCGACGCTGCCGGCCCTGAGCGGAGCGGCATTGCCCGCGCCGCTCCTCGAGCGGCGGATGGGCTGGCTCGTCTGTGGCCGTTGGCCTTGTGCGCTCGAGGAAAAGCTGCTGAAGCTGCCTGAAGAGGGGCTTTGCCGTGCCGAACGATACTGCCCGCTGGTGGCATATTGTCCGCCGCCGCCACCGCCGCGCCCGTTTTGACTGCTGCCCATCAGGCCGCGATAGCGCTGCTGAAACGGCTGGCTTAGCGTACGCGCGCCGAACATGCTTTGCACCTGTCGAGACGTGATCAAGGGCAAAGGCTGGGCCTGATTCACGTTGGCGCCTAGCGACTGCGTCGAGGCGCCGGGAGTGCGTTGCCCTCCTGCTCCGCCCCCGCCGCCGCCTCCTCCTCCGCCAAAACCACCCCCGCCCCCTCCGCCGCCAAAGCCCTGGGCCAGAACTGCACTGCCGCTGAGGCTTAACGTAACGCCAACCAGAGTTGCAAGAAGAGAATGCTTGGACATCGGCCGGCCTCGGGCGAAAAGACGAAGATTCCTGAGCCTTTTTAGTCTATCAGGTTCATCGGTCCGACGCATCAATTTGCAGGAATTTTGCCGGGTTTTGACGGCTCGCGAGACGGCTCGCGGCAGGATTGCACGTCGGAAAGTTCCGACGGCGCCGTCGGTTTCGGCTGCGATAAATAGACGGTTTGGGCGGGCTGGCTCGGATCGATGGGGCCTCAGGCGGCGCCGTCATGAATTTGCCTCGGGGCCGCTTTTCGATCAATTTGCAACAGGAGCCCGGCCGGTCGAATTGCGGCTTGCTCTTTGAGCAACCCCCAGCCGAAACAGCGATTGTCGTCTAGCTGACGGGCCGAACCTCGCCCACCATCAAGCGGCGCCGGCGTGCGTGCTACGATTCAAACGACGGTCCGCGGCGTCCGCGCGGCAATCTGGAACGCGAGCTTTTGCCATGAGCGACTTAGAGATGCGGCCATGAAATCGGCGTTTTGACGGATCGAGCGGCAAATGCCAGAATCCGTAAGCGAAAGACGCCGCGCGCTTGAATAGGGCGGCGCCCCGCCGCTGACAGCACGATCCGTTTTGTCCGTCAAGATTCGGCCGCCCTTGGGCGCCGCACGCAACGAGGCCACGCATGAACGTTTTCCATCGGCCCGCCGGCCGAGGGGACCTATGAACCACGCCCCTTTTTCCGCCGGCTATCGGGCCTCGGGCGTGCTGTTGCACGTCACGTCGCTGCCTTCGCCTTACGGCGTCGGCGATTTCGGACCGAGCGCTTGCGCTTGGATCGATCGCCTGGCCGCTGCGGGACAAAGCTGGTGGCAAGTGCTGCCGCTCGGGCCGACGGGCTACGGCAATTCGCCGTTCGAGCCGCATTCGACGTTCGCGCTCAATCCGTTGTTGCTCAGCCCCGACTGGTTGATCGAAGACGGTTTGCTGACGGCGAACGATGCCGCCGGCCATTCGTTTTCGGCCGATCAAGTCGACTTCGAAGGCGCCTTATCGTTCAAGCAGGCATTGCTCCAACAGGCTTGGAAAAACTTCCGGGCGGGCGATCGCGCCCATCTGCGGCCGGCCTTCGAGGCGTTTTGCCGCGATCAGGCCTATTGGCTGGAAGATTATGCGCTGTATCGCGCGCTCAAGGCGGAACACGGCGGCGGCTTGTTTCTGGAATGGCCGGCGGAATTGGTGCGCCGCGAACCGTCCGCCTTGGCCCGAGCGCGAGAGAGGCTGGCCGAGGCGATCGATCGCCGCCGCTTCACCCAATTCTTGTTGTTCCGCCAGGTGGAGCGTCTCAAGGGGTACGCGCGCGACAAGCACGTGGGCCTGATCGGCGACTTGCCATTCTTCGTCGCTTTGGATTCGTCCGACTTGTGGGCCAATCCGGAATTGTTTCTGCTCGGCGACGACGGGCGGCCGAGCTTCGTGGCGGGCGTGCCTCCCGACTATTTCAGCCCGCTCGGCCAGCTCTGGGGCACTCCCATCTACGATTGGGAAGCTCATCAGCGAGCCGGATTTCAGTGGTGGATCAACCGGCTGAAGGCGCTGCTATCGCGCGTCGACCTGGTGCGGCTCGATCATTTTCGGGCCTTTGCCGCGGCCTGGCACGTGCCGGCCGACGCGCTGACCGCGCAAACCGGCGAGTGGCAGCCCGGGCCGGGCGCCGAGTTCTTCAAGGCGGTTGGCGCCGCGCTGGACGGCTTGCCGCTGATTGCCGAAGACCTGGGTCTAATCACCGACGACGTTCGAGAGCTGCGCGACGAGTTCGCCTTGCCGGGGATGCGGGTGCTGCAGTTCGCCTTCGACGGCGACCCGAAGAACCTGATGCTTCCGGAAAACTTCGTCGAGAACGTGGTGGCCTACACCGGCACGCACGACAACAACACCACGCGCGGCTGGTACGAGTCGTTGTCGCACGCGGAACAGGAAACGATCTGGAAGTATTTGCAGCGACCGGACGGCGATAGCCACAAAATCGCCGACGCTTTGGTCCGCCTGGCCTGGTCCTCGCGAGCGGCGCTGGCCATGGCGCCTTTGCAAGACGTGCTCGGTCTCGACGCCTCGGCCCGCATGAACGTGCCCGGCGATCCGGAAGGAAATTGGACCTGGCGCGCCACCGCCGAGATGTTCTTGTCGCCGGCGTTCGAACGGCTGCGAGTGTGGACCGAAGAAACCGCGCGGCATGCCCCGCCGGGCGACCGGCCGTGGATCGCGAAATGAATTGCGAAGCCGCGGTCGTGCCGAGATGACGAGCGGCGCCCGGCAGACGCTATACTGTCCGCGCGCGCCAACGAGATCTCGAGGAAGCTTGTGGGGCGGCCTTCCAGGCCGTCAATGGCCGACGGGTGAGGAAGGCCGCCCCACGACCAATCGACGTCTCATCCTCAAGCGGGCGGGATATGTTTTTCCGTCAATTGGCCGCGCTGTTATTACGTCCGCGGCGACCGCCCCCGCCCAGCCCGGCGGCAGCGGGCGGCGCTTCGCTCGGCGGCGTCGCCGAAGCCGGGGAACCGGCTGCCGCTTCGGCGGTCGCTCCGCTGCCGGGAATCAAAGCGCGTTCGATCTGCAAGGCGCTGCCCGGCTGGCGAAGCTTCAGAATCCTGACCACCGGGCGAGTCGGCTTGGCGGCCGCGTCGAGACGCTCGATCATCTTCAACACGTCCGCCATCAGGATTTGGGGCGCCGAGACCGCCAGGGAGTTCGAACGTTCGTCAATGCCGATCGAAAGCATCCCTTTGAATCGCGGGATATTTTGGGTCGCGTCGGCGTCGTCGCTCAAATAGCTGAACGACTGCGAGCGAAAGCCGCCCTCGCGTTGTTGCTGTTGTGGGTTCGGAAGGTTCCGTTGCAGCGCCTTGTCGTTGGGGCTCAGCAAGTCGCGATAGACGTCTTTGACGACTTCTGCCGCCTCGACCGCCTTCGCATAGCGCAAGGCTACCAGTTGAGTCTCGCGAACCGATTTCGAATCGGGAACGTCGTCGCCGTCGTAGAGCTTGATGAGCGATTCGATTTCGGCGAGCTGGTTCGCGTCGGCGCCCTGCACCAAAATCGTGTTCGTCACCGAATCGGGAACGAAGCTCAGCGGACGGCGCCTGGAAAGGCTGTTGCGGGGCGTCTCCGGGGTCGAACTGCGCGAGCCGAACCGCCGTGAAAAGCCGGACGATTCCGACGACCCCGTTTCGCGATTCTGGTCGTCATTCTTGTAGATGCTTTGCAGCAGCAGCGCCAAATCCTTGGCGTAAGTATTCTTGATCGCGAACACCTTGTAGCTTAGCCGGGCCGGCATGAGGTTGCCGGTCAACTCTTCCAGCCGATCCAGCGCCTCGGCATCGGCCGACGAAATGACGAGACCGTACGGCCCGACGGTGACGCGAACCGGAGCATGGGCCGCGCGCGGCAATTCATGCGCCGGTCGGCCGAGCGAGCCCAGAGGTTCTTCCGGTTCTTCGTTGGCTGGCGGTTCGCTCTCCGGCCGGGCGTCTTCCAAAGGCTCGTCGTTCGGGGCAAGACGCTGCTGGGCAAAACGAAATCGCCGCGGCGTCGCATCGCGCCCGTCGGAGGGTTCCCCCGATAGCGATGCCTGCGGGTCGGCAAGCTCGGACGGCGGCTCCTCCGGCGGCTGTTGGGGCTCGTCCGGGTTTCGATCTTGCCCGCGGCCCGGTTCGGGCGGATTCTCGCCCGGTTCGACTTCCAGCGGGTTGGGGCCAAGCGCGGGCCATATATGGCGGATTTGATCCAACAGCCGATCGGTCTCTTTGCCGGGCATGGCAGGGATCAGGCGGACGGTGCTCGCCTTGCTGCCAGGCGCGGGGATTTCGCCTAACTTCATCAGCAACGAGCGAATTTCGGCGAGTTCCGAGTCGTTGGCTCGCAGCAGCAGGCGGTTGTGCTCGATATCCGCCTCCACCTGGAAGCGATCGGCTTCCGTTGGACTGGCCGAGGACGAAAACCGGCTGCGCGTACTCTCGTTCTGCTGGGGGCCGACCATCAACGTTTGGATCGAACCGGCCACGAATTCGGCGCTCAAGGTGCGCAGTTGGATCACTTCGAACCTCCGGCTCGTGCCGTCCAAGACGTCGACCAAAGAGCGGATCAACATCTGATCGGCCAGCGAGCCGTAGGCGATCAGCGCCGCGTTCGCGGCGTCGACTTCCAACCGCGTGGCGGCGTCGAGCCCGCCCAACTCGTTCAAAACTTTGACGAGCGTTTCGGGATCGATCGCCGCCAGGCGATAGGTTTGCACGCGAGGCAAATTCGCCAGCAACGGGGCATCGTTATTCCGAGGCACGTCGATGACGGCGATGGCCTGTTCGATTTTGGCCATTTTGTTGGGTGGGGCATTGACCAGGATGCTGTTGGTTCGCACGTTGGCGACCAGATAAAAGTCGGCGGGCGGTTCGGCCGCCAACGGCATTGGCCCTGGCACATTCGGGCGTTCGCCCTCGCTGCGTTCCCCCTCGCCTCGACCGCGCCCTCGCCCGCGAAATCGATCGCGACTGCCCTGCTCGCCGCCCCGTTGCGACATCATCTGGGCCAGCATTGCTTGAGCCGGGTCGCTCGATTCGCCGACGCCCAGCAAGCTTTCGAGCTTTTCCAGCACGTCGGCGGCGCGGGTGTGGCGCAAGCGGAACTCTCGCACGAGCCGCTTTCGAACGGTCGCCGACTGCTCCTCTTCGAGCAGTTCGTACATGCGGCGCAAGTTGCTGGCGGCGCCGAGCACGTCGAGCCGGTTGGCGGTTTTCAGTGCGGTGATTTTGCCATAGGGGCCGAGCATCGGCTTGAGTTCTTCCGCCGCCGACTCGGCCAGCATCCAGTCGAGACTAAACAACACCCGCACCAACTCGTGATTGCCTCGCTCGTACAACTCGTCGACGCTGACGCGCGGGGCCAGGCTGGGGTCGAGTTTTTTGGCGTCGGCCACGATCAACACGTCGCCTTTGCGCAACAGCGCGAAGCCTTTGCTGAGTAGCACCGAGGTGATCAAATCGCGCACTTCGTCAACCGTGTATCGGCCGCGCGGCTCAAGATCGAGATAGCCCTCGGGCGTCTCCTCCCACTGCAAAGTCGTCTTGGAGATATCGGCCAGCCATTCCAGCACCGAGGTCCAAGGCTGGCCGCGAAAGCGGAAGGAAACGTAGCCGTCTTCGTCAGGCCAAGCTTCCAACTCGGCGGGGTTGGCTGGCCAGCGAGGCCAGGGAGAGCGTCGGACCGGCTCGGGACGCCAAGGCTCGTCGTCGACTTTTTTCTTCTCCGCCTCGTCGCCCTTCTTATCGTCTACGGCTTTTTCGTCGTCTTTTTTTTCGGATTCGGCAGACGGCGGTCCTCCTCGGCCGTACATGCCGCCCCGCCCGCCAAACATGCCCCTGCCCCGCCCACCCATGCGGGGCCATCGGCCCCTCTGATCGCCGCCTGGCGGTTGTGCGAAGACATTGGCCGCGTGCTCCAGACACAACCCGGCCACGCAAGCAACAACGACAGCGACGAGCGCCTTTTTGAGTCGGACCATGCGTCGAGCTAATCCTTGGCTCAGGGGAGATTTGATTTTGATGGCATTCTCAAACCATTTTCGTCAGAAAATTGGGTCCGGACAAATGGCCCGCCCTGTCGTCGAAAAGCCCGGCACGAAAGGCCGATGAAGCGCGAACCGCTCGACGATAGGCGAATGAGCAGGCGATAGCTACGCCAAGCGGCCCAATAACTTCCGGCGTAAAACTGAGTGGAACGCCGCTTGACGGCGGTTACAGTCGGCGGCGCGGTTCGGCGAAGGGAAAGTTAGGCAGTTTGCAGTTTTCAGGACCACTTGGCGGGGATGCAGATTGCAAGCGGCTTTCACAGCTCGCACCCGCGAGGATGTAACCTCTCGGGTTAGCAGTGCCACTTTCATACGCGAGTTGGCGCCGCCGTGGCTTTCGAACCAACGATTTGCGCAGCGGCCCAGTACATTGTCTGGTCTAGGAATTGGGGTTAGCAATTTCAAGCAGCGGGGGGGGTGGCTGGCGTCAGAGCGAAGCGATGCCCCAGCGAACTGGGGCTTCGCCCAGGCTCTGCCCCAGGCGCCCGACTACCCAAAAATCAAGACCTGACAATGCACTACTTGAATTTTCGCCGCATCGACGCGGCGCCCGTCTCTTCGAAGAACAAGTCTCTGCAACGAGCGACATATCACGCAATTCTGGAGGATCCCATTCATGCGACGCGCCCTGTTCACACTATCGCTGGCTCTACTGGCGGCACTGGCCGTAACCGCCGTCGATGCACAACGCCCTGCAGGTGATCGCCCGGGCCCTGAAGGCGATCGCCCCGAGCGCGGCGGCCCGGGCGGCGGGCGAGGCGGGTTCGGCGGTCGGTTTCAACTGCCGGTGATGCAAGCGCTGGATGCCGATGGCGATGGCGACTTGTCGGAGAAGGAAATCGAAAACGCAACGGTTGCGCTGAAATCGCTCGACAAAGACAAGAACGGCGCCGTGAGTGCCGACGAATTGCGCCCGAACTTTGGCCGAGGCGGCGAAGGTCGCGGTCCTGGCGGACCTCCTCGCGAAGGCGCTGGCGGGCCCCCAGGCGCCGGGGCGCCCCGCGAAGGCCGCGGCGGCCCCGCCGCGGGAGGCCGCGGGTTTGGCGCGCCTCGCCCCGAGGAATTCGTCGATCGAGCCTTGGAGTATGACGCCGACAAGGATGGCAAGCTCAGCAAAGAAGAACTGACGAAATGGGCCGAGCAGTTCGGTCGCGGCTTTGCCGGCTTCGGCGGCGGTCGAGGCGGACGAGGCGGCGCCGACGGCGACCAGCCGCGGCGTCCTCGGCGCCCCGAATAACAGGCCGCCAGGCATGCCGGCCAAAAAAACGCCGGCGCCAAACGGTTTGCCTCATTCAAGTCTTTGCAGACGGTGAACACCGCAGCCTGGAGCTTCTTCGCCCCAGGCTGCGGGCGTCTTTTAGTGTAGTCGTCGGATCTCACGGAAACTCTGCTCTCAAGGAAGCACCGCCCATGCGGCTCGGCACGGTCGCGTTTCGTTCGAAGTTTGTTTTGGCGATTATCTGTTCCGTTGGATTTCACGGAACTCCGTTGGCCGCCGGCGACTGGTCGCGTTTCCGGGGACCCAATGGCGCCGGGGTCGGCGCCGACGGCGCTGCGGCGCCGCTCGAATGGAGCGACACGAAAAACTTGAAGTGGAAAGCGGCGCTGCCAGGGCCGGGCTTATCGAGCCCGATCGTCGTCGGCGATCGGGTGTTCGTCACCTGCTGGAGCGGCTACGGCGACAGCCGAAATCAAGAGGCCACGGAGCAAGACCTGAAGCGGCATCTGCTGTGCCTCGATCGCCAGACGGGCAAAACGCTGTGGTCGAAAACCATCGATCCCGTGCTGCCCGAAGAGCCGTTTCGCGGCATGAACGTCGAAAATGGCTACGCCTCGCAAACGCCGGTTTCCGACGGCGAGCGGGTGTTCGTATTCTTCGGTAAGACGGGCGTGCTGGCTTTCGACATGAACGGCAACCAGCTTTGGCAAACCAGCGTCGGCACGGATTTCGACCCCATGGGCCGCGGCACGGCGGGCAGCCCGATTCTGTACAAGAACCTGGTGATTGTTCCCGCGAGCATCGAAAGCCACAGCCTCGTGGCGCTCGACAAGCAGACGGGCAAGGTGGCGTGGCAGAAAGAAGCCGACGGCTTCGGAGCGACTTGGAGCACGCCAATCCTGGTCGATGTCGCCGAGGGCCGCCAAGAACTGGTGATGAGCGTGCCGTATGAAATCTGGGGCTTCGATCCCGACACCGGCAAGCTGCTTTGGTACTGCGAGTCGACCGATTCCGAATCGGTTTGCTCCAGCGCCGTGGCGCACGACGGCGTGGTCTACGTGATCGAAGGTCGCGGGGGCGGCTCGATCGCGGTTCGCGCCGGCGGCCAAGGCGACGTGACGAAGACGCACGTGCTCTGGACGGGGCGCCAGCGAGGGCGCATCGGCACGCCGCTCTACTACGATGGCCGGCTCTATTCCGTCGGCGGCGGCATCGCCGTTTGCCTCGATGCCGCGACGGGCAAGGAAGTCTATCAAGCCCGCGTCAAACGTTCGAGCGCCAGCTCGGCGGATGGCGCCCGGCCGGAAACCGCCCAACGCGAAGGCCCGCCGCGGGGTCGCGGCGGCTTTGGCGGTTTCGGCGGGTTTGGCGGCGGCATGGGCGGGCAGGATTACGCCTCGCCCGTCGTGGCGGGCGGAATGCTCTACTATGTCACTCGCTCGGGCGAAACGATCGTGACCGGGCTTTCCGACAAGTTCGAACAGCTCGCCTCGAACCGCTTCGCCAGCGACGCGGGCGACTTCAGCGCCACGCCCGCCATCGCCGACGGCGAGTTGCTCCTTCGTTCCAGCACGCATCTCTACTGCGTCAGCGCCGAGAAATAGCTTCGCTTCGCCACGCCGAGAAATAGTGCCTCTTCAAAGCCATTTTGACAGTCGGGTGGCTGGCGGCTGAGCCTAGGCGAAGTCCCAGTTCGCTGGGGCATCGCTTCGCTCTGCCGCCAGCCACCCTCACCTATCAACATCAGACTTGAAGAGGCAATAGGTTCGGCGCGGCCTATGACTTCGGCTGCACGTAGACGGGGATTTCCACGAGCGGGCAGTCCGGGGCGTTGGTGCGGAGCCGGATCGTGGTGCGGCGCGGCGTTCCATTGCCTTCGGCCGGAATTGCAGTAATTCGGATCGGCAATTCCGCGCAAAAGAGAGACGGGGAGCCGGATGCCCTTGGCTCGTCGACCTCGAGCCAGGCGACCTCGATTGGATCGGGCTTCAATTCGAGCGGAGAACTCATCAAGGGCGCACGAAATCGAACGACGATTTCCTTGGGAAGTTCGTCGGGGCTTACCGAGGCGAAAACCGTATCGGGCGCCGCCTCGACCGAGGGCCGGCAATCCGAGAACACCGGAATCGATCGCGGCGCCGATCCGTCGGGCACCGAAGAAAGTTCGAGCGAGATCGTCCCCAGCCGGATCCGCCCGGGTTTTTCAAGGGTAAAGGCGACGCTCACTGGATACTTCCTGCGAACGGTCGCCGCCGAAGGTCCGCGTTCTTCGTGGGGACTGGCTAGCTCGACCTTGATACCCGGAGAATCGCACTTGGCGCCGCTAATCCACGGCTGCGAGCCCTTATGCTCGGTCGACAACAACTCGAACTTTTCGACCTGCTCCGAGCCGGGCGCGCCCCGCGCCACGACTTCCAACGGCTGCCAGTTCACGGCCGGGACGGGAGGATCGCGGCCTTTCAGCGTGATTCTCGCGACGAGAGGCCGCGCTTCGCCCTCGATGTAGACTTCGACTCTCACCGGCTTCTCACCCAAGCTGGGCGGCGTGGCGCTGGCCGTCAAAGTCGTCGCGGCGCCGGGGGCGATCGCTGGTGAAGCCGGCTTTTTCACGACGGTACACCCGCAACTCGTTTGAACTCGCGCGATACGGACCGTCTTCGCCCGCCGATTGGTCACGACGAGTTCGATCCGCTGAGGAGAATCGCCGGAAATCGTCGCCTCGGCGGGTTCGATGAGCAAATCCGCGCCGCGAGGCGTCCGGCTCGACGCCAATCGATAGAGGCCCGAACCGCCCGCGGCAAGCCCTAGACACAAGGTGATCGCCGTGCCGATTGTCGCGCGAGCGCTTCGGCGCCGGCCGATGCGTGAAGGAGGTTGCACCGGTTGCACCGTATGTTCGACATTGCTTTCCACCATTGCGATCACCCCTTTTTGCTCGGAGCCTGACTGTAGACAATGCGTCGTTTCTGTCGCGCAGCTTTTTCTGTTCCCTGGCCGAGGTAATCAACGCACCCGCGCCGCAACGGCGTCTCGCCGTTTGTTCCGAAGAGTTCGCCCGACAAGGCAGAACAGGACGGCGACACCGCCCGCCGCCGCGGCGCGATAACGGCCGCGAGATTCGAACTCGCTACGAAGGCCCGCCAACGCCGCGTCGCTAGCCGCAACGTGCAGCGCCTCGCCGTGCCAGTGCAGTTTCGTGCGTAACGCTTCTTCGGATACCCACATTGGTGGTTGGGGGACATCGACAATCAGAGCGAGGCTGTTTCTGCACGCTGCCATGGCCACGAAGTGTCGTCTGCCGCGCGCGTTGACGATCGGAATGACTGCAGGCGAAGAGTTCGGCGGCGGCAACGTTCGGCGCCACTGGACCGCAAGCGTGTGCAACTCGACGGCGTGGGCCGCATCGCGGACTTCCGCGAGTGTATTTTCGTCGGAGCCGGGCTCGAAGTACTCGTCGATTGCGTCGGCACGTAACGGGCGGTCACAGATTGCGCTGCACAATTGCAACGCGACAGGCCCACACCGCAATAGTTCAGGTGCTGTGCGGCCAATCGGCGCCGATTCGGACTCGCCTTCACTATCAAGCACGCTACAGGCGCCTGTCGAGTTAGCGGCAGGCCCGATCAGCACGGCGGAGGCGAAAAGTGCAACGGCAAATAACCTAATCATCGATATAGCGCTGAACCAGCAGCGCGCCCTGTAATTCCGGAAGCGAACGCGCGACATAACTTGGCATGGCCCCCTGTGCTCTGAAGATGACCGACGGAGCCACGCCAACGCGCCGCCGAGATAGACCAGAAAGCATCGCGAGCAACACAACGACAACGTATGCAACAAATACCTGAATGTCGGCGCCATCGTGTGGTGGTGCGGACGCCAATTGATCGGCCGCATGCTAAAGAAACCGAATCAGCGTCATGCGTACCTGTCAGGGGTCTAAGCACGTCATGCCCGGCAGGCTGCACGGCAGGCCGCCAACAGCGGTTTTATACGACTGCGCATACCCGACCGCAGTCCCGCACGGAAGTGTGGTGTTGTTTCCTGGGGGCGGCGCCGACGGGGTATTGCACGTGCTATCGAGATAACCCGCATAGACTCCAGGGCATGCCGTATAGCTGGACGTACAGGCGACGCACGGACCCGTAATTGGGGTGCAGTCGGAGCTAGGCAGTATTATATTGCATTGCCAATAAAAACCCCCGGGTCCAGGCGCCGCAAAACATTTAGCGCATCCAGCACCCGTAACACCAAAATCCGAGCAATCGGCGCCGGCCCTAATTCCTTCGAGCGAGGGAGGGGCCATCAGCTCGGAATCGCGCGTAGCGCAAGCAATCCTCGCAACCAAGGATAGCGCGAGGACGCACGCCGTTAACATCACAGGACGCAACATGACTTCTCCTTTTCTCGAAGCTACCTACGGCACATTCGGTACGCCACAATCGACATGCATACAGCCCCCACGGCGACCAGCACATAGGTCGCGACCGGCAGGCCGTGTTGCGGGCGGGCGTTCAAAGCCACCTCCTGCGAACTTGGCGCGGACCTCATCTCACGCTTCGTTTGCTCGGCGGCGCGTTCGATCATCGCTTGTTGGGCTTTCTGGCCGCCCAGCGTGTAGGACTTCGGCTCGCCTGCGCCGCTCATATCGATCACAGTCGTTCCATCAGGCGCCTTGGGCCGAAACCGCTCCAGTTTCAAGGGTTGATTGATCGTTACGGATTTCACTTTAAGTGTGGAGGTATGGGAGTACTCATTGCCGGCCGTAGCGAGCTTGGCAAACCAGCGCTCCGCCCCGCTCGCGGCGTCGCGAACGCGCAGATAATCCTTGATTTCCATCGTCGTCACGAAGCGGTCGAACTGCGGATCGCCGGTATCGTAGCGCCAAACGATGCGAGCAGGCAGATAGTCGTGTTCGCAATCGAGCCAGACGTCGATCTTGACCGTCTTCCCTGCCGGCCCTTCGGTCCTGGCGATATCGACTTTGTAACACCGCCGACCGGAAATCGTTTCTTCGCCGACGAGGGCGCTGCCGGGAAGCCTCATCAATTCCGGAAGACTTTTGTCAGCGAGCGAGCCTCGCTTTCCATAGGTAAACCCAAGGGTCGCCGCCTTTTGATAAGAGTCGCCTACCGCTTTTGTGATCACAATCTGTGGAGGGAGGGGCGACCCGTCCATTTTGGTCCGCACGACAAATTGATGTCCGCGTCGACCGTCGAACGTCACGGCGCTCTTGAGGCGTTGCGGGTTTTCGCGGTCGTACTCTTCGAAGAGTACGCACTCGCCCTGCTCCGCCCATTCCAGGAGTTGGCCTGGCGGGTTAGTTAGGCCAGCATCTTTCATGGCTTGGCTCAGGTCGGACTCAAGCTCGTAGGCGACGTCGATCGACTGGATCGAAGAAAGCTGCGCTTGCAGTGCCGCGGCGAGAGACTCCAAGGTCATCGTTTGGTCGGCTGCAGCAGCCCGGCCGACCATTGCGGCGGCAAAGAGAAATAGCCAGCAGCATAGTTTGAGACGTCGCATGTCACGCACCATTTTTCAAAAGGAATCCTCGTTGAACGATTCGCCTCCGGCTCGCGTCGCGATGGCGCGCCAGACCTGCAAGCTAATCGATTCGCTGATGAAACGAGAACCGCCATCCGCGAACAGGACGTTGACGCCGCCCGGGTGCAGGCTGCGCGCCGAAAAGGCGCCGGGGCCGCCGCCAAGCGACCCGCTGCCGCAATCGGGCGTCTGGGAATTCGGAGTGAAAATGTGGTTGTACCAGGTCTGACTGAATCCGCAGGTGAGCCACGTTCGGCCGCAATAAGAGTCGTGAGGCGGATTTAGGCTGGGCGGCGCGGGACAAAGCGCCTCCGCTTCCGCGAGATGGTTGATTGGCGCCGCGACAAAAAAGTAATCGCGCGGCGGATCGAAATACGCCGAATTTCCGCCGCCGATCAGCTTTTCGCTAAACAAAGCCGTCTGGGCCAAACCGTCGGAAATCGCGGCGGGGGCAACGGCCCCCCACCAACGAAATGCGCCGAAACGCGACCTATCGAGCGCTGCCAACTCGGGGGGGGAAAGGCGGACCCCATTGTTCGGGGTGATTCCCATATTCACTCGATAACTGTTGGCGCCAGGTTCGAAGCGGTCGGACGGACAGAGAAACACGGGAATGCCGATCGAAAGCAGAGCCTGGTTCACCTTGCTGGTCGGCGGCGACCCTGCCGGGTATTGCACCACTTCATTGAAATCGACGCGGTCGTAAACCGCGGATTGATCTAAATAGGGGAGCAAGCGAACGTGCGGCGAGACCTCTTGCCTCTCTTTGGGATCGCCATTCTTGAGTACCAAGTTGGACGGGAACGTGCCGTGAACCGAAACGTGCGAGTTGCACGCAATGCCGATTTGGCGCAGATGGTTGAGACATTGCGTCCGCCTGCCCGACTCGCGGCTGGCCTGCACCGCAGGCAACAAGAGCGCCGCGAGAAAGCTGACGAGCCCGATCGCCACCAGCGTCTCGACGAGCGTTACGCCGTCAGGCCGGCGAACGCGCCGCACAACAACGGAAAAGACCCGCCGTCGCATGAATCACCCCGCTGCCGCCGAGAAGGACGCGTCCAGAACGAAACCGCTTACTCTCCTCACGCGAAGCGCAATGTACTCGGGGCCGGACGGAATGCAAGCCCCCTTACCGAAATCTTCGAAAAAATGTCTAACGTGCAACTCTTTCGATATAGCCGATGTTGCGAGGCTAGTGCCTCTTCATGTCTGAATTGATAGGTGAGGGTGGCTGGCGGCAGAGCGAAGCGATGCCCCAGCGAACTGGGGCTTCGCCTAGGCTCAGCCGCCAGCCACCCGACTGTCAAAATGGCTTTGAAGAGGCACTGGAGACGCGAGTTGGAACCGAGGGGCCGTCGAGAGGCACTAGCGCACTTCCAACACCGGCTGCGCAAAGCCTTCGATGCGGTTGCCGGCGAGCTTGATGTCGCGCGCGAGCTTGCCGACGCGGACGCCGATGCGCTGCATCGGGTCGCGCGTCTCGCGAATCTCGTTGGCGGCGATCGTGACTGCTTCGGTCTGGCCTTGAACGTCGATGCCGATCCCCTGCTCGGCCCCGCTATTCTCGATGCGGTTGCGCTCCAGCCGGTTGCGGTGCGGCGCAAAGTCTTTGCCGCGCTCGGGGCGAAACAGCACGCCGGCCGCGCCGCTGTCGAAGATCTCGTTGTCGCAGATCAGGTTGTTCGTGTCGCGATGGCCGATCGACACGCCGTACTTCCGATTCGCACGGATCGCGTTCTTTTCGGCCAGGCCGTATTTCACGCCCCAGCAGAAGAAAATGCCGATCTCGTTGCCCTCCAGCCGATTGTTGCGAATGATCGGCCGCTGCGAACCGGAGCCGGGGTGCAGGCCCAAGCCCGCGTTGTCGTGACTGCGGCAGTTTTCGACCACGACATCGTGGCAAATCTGCCAACTGATGCCGTCGCCATTGTAGTTGCGCGCCGTGACGCCGCGAATCGAAATCCGGCGACAGTCTTGCAGGAAGACGCAGCCGGCGTAGTTGCCGTCGAGATTCTCGTTGTGCTCCTTGTCGCCGTCGAGCGCGAGATTTTCGATCGCCACGCCTTCGATCTCCTCCCCGCTGAGAATCGGGTAGAGCGTGGAAACGGTCGAATCGCCCATCAGCCAGAAGTTCTTCCGCAAAGCCCGGTCGAGCTTGAAGCGGTTGCCGTCGCGCGCGACGAGCGTGCGCTTGGCGACTTCCATGCCGCCGGTGTGCGGATTTTTCGTGCGCAGGCACACGCCGTCTCCCACGCGGAAACCCGAAGCGTCGGCCAGCGTGATTTCCTGATCGTACCAATCGGAGTCGGCCGCCAGCTTGGTCGTCGTCGAAGGGGCCTTGACCAGCACCGTTTCGTCGCCGCTGCCGAGCAGGCGGACATTCGAGTGCAAGTAGACGGCGTTTCGCAGCAGGTACCTGCCGGGCAGAATCTGCACGGTCCCGCCGCCGAGCCGGGCGACGTAGTCGACGGCCGCTTGCAATGCGCGGTCGGTGGCGCCGACCAGATCGCCCTTGTCGGTGCCGACCGAGAGCGTGAGCCGCTCTTTCCAATCGGGCTCGACAACGTCGTCGCCCGATGTGGCCCGCGGCTCGGTCACTTGCGGCCGTTCTTCGGCCAGCAAACGACCAGCGGCGGCAAAGTAGGTTCCGGCGGCGGCGCCGAGAAAACTGCGGCGGCTGAAATGGGTCGATGGTCGGCTCATCGAGTAGGCTCCTGCCGCTCGTGCGGCGTTGGAAGGCGGGTTCGCGGGTTCGCCGGCGGCAATCGCCCGGCAAGGCAGAGCGGGGCGCGCGGCACGGCGATTTTAACCGTCCGCCGGGCAGGATGCTAATCGGCCAGTTGCACCGGAATGTACCGAAAGCCCGTTAAACCGTCTCTCGCGAAGAGTCTCGCGACGCGCTGCGAAGCGATCCAGTTCCAATCGTCGTGTTTTGTCAGGAACAGGTCGAGGTCTGGCATTTGGCTGCGACGGAGGCAGTAAGACCGGATCGATCGGACGGTCTCTCTTCCAGAAACGAAGTGTCTCAGTTCCGAGCGCTCGTAATCGACGACGTCGAACTGTGCGGCTGACACCAGCACGAAATACTCGCCGAGCACGTCGCCCGTCCGGTCGACGAGGTCGGTCGGAATGAACCTCAGGTCGTCGGGCAGTCGGGCGGTTTCGAGCAGCGTTTTGGCGCGCGCGCTAACCAGCAGATCCTTGCTGGCGGAGAAGAGCTTGTCGGTCAAACTGCCGTTGCGACGTCGTTCGGACTTGGCCCGGCCGATTTGGAGGCGTTCCCCAAACGCGATCGTATTGACCATGCGGCCGTCGTCCGACACCGCGGAATTGGCCCACATTTGCCCGTGGTCCGCTGAATCTCCCAACAGAAAGTACAGCATCGCGGACGTATCCTGAAGAACTCGTTCGATCACCGGGTAGGCGATTCCCGCTTGGGAACGAACTTGCCCCCGACATGTAGCCGCTTTGCTGAGCGTCGTCGTGCGTCGGCTATCGGCCCTCAACTCCTTTAACGCCGGAATCCGCCAAAACGAACGGAAAAACTAAAAAAAACTTTCTGTCCATCGCGAGGCGGCAGCAACACCAGTTCAACGCAGACGCCAAAAGTGCTGTCAAATAAAGCGGTAAATGCCCAGCAATTAGGCAATCCCTCGATGTGCCCGCAATTTGAACTAGCGTCGGTTATTCTTGATTAAGCCTTTTGCCATAATGACTTACGGATATGATCCGCAACCTTTGCGAGCGGCCTTGGATAACGACTGGCACGCTACCTGCTAAGCCGGACTCAAACGATTCAAAGGCGTCGCGTTGACGCAAACGTCCCAAGACCGTCTTCCCGGTCGGCGGATGTCCGTACGGCGGAGAATCGTTACTTCCTTCTCAATGGCGGAGCGTGAATATGTCCCTGCTGATCCCCTTTGGGGTTCGCAAAGCAGCGCCGTGGCTTGGCGTATTTTGCGTGGCGATCTTTCTAGCATTCGCCGCGCCCCACGAATTGTTGGCTCAGGGTGCGGAATCCGACGGCGCTGTGCCGCATTCGGAGTCAACTGTTGTTGACGAAAACGGGCCTGAAGCCGCCCCGGCGCCTGCCGGGCCCACGACCGGCGATTTGAAGGTGGCGGCCGACACGCTCTGGGTGTTGATCGCGGCCATGCTCGTGTTTTTCATGAACCTGGGCTTCGGCTGCGTCGAGTCGGGCTTTTGCCGCCAAAAGAACTGCGTCAACATCCTCTCGAAGAACTTCATCGTGTTCGCCGTCACCACGATCGGCTTCTGGCTGCTGGGCTGGGGCCTGATGTTCGGCAGCGACGACGGCCACGGGCTCGTCGGAACCAAGGGACTGTGGATGCTCTCCGGCGAAGATAGCAGTCCCTTAACGGGCGACGCGTACAAGGGCGTCTATGGCGCGTTGAATTGGACCGGCGTGCCGCTGTTGGCCAAGTTCTTCTTCCAACTCGTGTTCGCTGGAACCGCCGCCACGA
This sequence comes from Pirellulales bacterium, assembly GCA_035532215.1. GTDB lineage: Bacteria > Planctomycetota > Planctomycetia > Pirellulales > JAICIG01 > JAICIG01. The sequence continues at coordinate 34,384 of DATKRK010000439.1, forward strand.
TCGTCTCGGGCGCCGTCGCCGAGCGGATCAAGTACCATTCGTTCATCTTGTTCAGCTTCATCATGGCCATCGCCATCTACCCGGTGGTGGGCCACTGGATTTGGGGCGGCGGCTGGCTGCAACAAAGGGGCTTTCTCGATTTCGCCGGCTCGACGCAGGTGCATTCCATCGGCGGCTGGGCGGCCTTGGCGGGCATCCTGATTCTTGGACCGCGGATCGGCAAATACACGTCCGACGGCAAGGTCCATGCAATTCCCGGTCACAACTTGACGGTCGCCACGATCGGCTGTTTCGTGCTCTGGTTCGGCTGGTTCGGCTTCAATCCCGGCAGCACGATGGCCGCCGACCCCGGCGCCATCGCCGAAATCGCGGTCACGACGAATCTGGCCGCGGCCGCGGCGACCTTGACCGCCACGGCGACGGCCTGGATGCTGCTGGGCAAGCCCGACTTGGGCATGACGCTCAACGGCTGCCTGGCCGGCCTGGTGGCCATCACGGCGCCTTGTGCTTTCGTGACCCCTGCTGTTTCGGTGCTGATCGGCGCCGTCGCGGGCGTGCTGGTCGTGATGGGCGTGATGTTCTTCGACCGGTTGAAGATCGACGACCCGGTCGGCGCCACGTCGGTTCACTTGCTCAATGGGGTATTCGGCACGATCTGCGTCGGATTATTCGCCACCGGAGATCGCCTTATCCGCGCCGGCAATCCGGCTGCCAAGCCGGGTCTGTTGGTCAAAGACGGCAGCGCCGACCAATTGATCACGCAATTGATCGGCGTCGGCGCTTGCGCCGGCTACGTGCTGGCCGTGGCGCTGGTCGCGTGGGTGATTCTGAAGGCCACGATCGGAATCCGCGTCTCGCCCGAAGAGGAACGAGAAGGCCTCGACTACGGCGAGCACGGCAACGAAGCCTATCACGGCTTCCAATTCGCGCTCGACGCCTGATCGAGCGGCGCATTGCTCAAAGAGAATTCCGGCTTCCGCCAAGCCGGAAGCAAACCCACGGCTTGGGCGGGCGACTTCGGTGGTCCGCCCAAGTCGGGGTTTTGAAACGCAGGCGGCCCGTAGCCTGACCTGCCCGGCGGTTCCTAGCGCCTCTTCAAGTCTGCGTTGATAAGTGAGGGTGGCTGGCGGCAGAGCGAAGCGATGCCCCAGCGAATTGGGGCTTCGCCTAGGCTCAGCCGCCAGCCACCCGACTGTCAAAATGGCTTTGATGAGGCACTAGGTCGGCTGCACGGCCGGCCGCGGGCCATCGGCGGGCAGCAAATTGGCCCCGATCACCAGCCGCGGCGGATGACGGCCGCCCGTCTGATCGCGGTCCCAAACCTCGACCCATAGTTCCCAGGTGACGGGCGAAGCAAAAAACGCCAATTGCTCGAGATCGATGCCGTCGAACGCTCTCGCTGCAGTCGCCGTGCGGGCCTCTTCGGATCGCTTTCGCAAGTCGTATTCAACCCGACGCGCATCGGGCTCGGACCAGACCAAGAGCCCGTTTTCGTTGATTTCATAACGCGCGCCCGGTTCGAGGGCCGAGACGATCTGTTCGCGGATCAATTCGACGCCCGCGATTTTGTAAAAGCCGGTCATCGCATCGGCCAGCGCTTGCTGCGCGCCGCGTTCGAGCGCGGCCGACCAACCGGGTTCGACCACTCGGGCGACGAGCCAGCCGGATTGCTCCTCCAGGGCGATGGCCAGCGGCGCCGCCGCGTGCTCGGCGCAGTGCAACTCGAACCGCACGCTGCTGGCGCCGGTTTTCAGCCGGATGACGCTCAGTGGGCGGTCGCCGAAACGGCGGCTTTGCGACAAGAGCGCCAACAGTTCGCGCTCGATCAGATCGCAGACCGCCTGCTCGACGTGCTGGATCGCCTCGCGGTATTTGCGAGAGGCTTTCCAATTGCCCGTCCAATAGGCGCGGCGATCGGCGCGGCGCAAGCGGGCGTAGAGCTTGGGCAGCGTGCCGGAATGAAAGCCCGGGCGCAGCAAGCGGACCACCGTCTCGCCGTGCGAGCCGACCGGGACCGGCCCCAATTCTTTCGGCCGGTTGGCCTGGTACAGCCGCCAATTCTCCTTGAGTTCCCAGACCAGAAAGCCAATCACGCCGGGCAACAGGAAAATTGCGGCCCCAAAAATCGTGTTGGCCAGCACCGGATTCAAAAACTGCTCCGCCGGAATGACGAACAGCGCGTGCAGCGGCTTGCTGAACGAGATCAGGATTTTGTGCGAGACCGTCACGACCGGAAAGTGCTTCACGGGGTTGATCTGCGGCTCGATCAGCAAATTGATGGCGAACCGCACGACGTAGGTGATGAAGAACCAGATCACGCCCAGCACCGACTTCGCCGCGACCGCCGCGCGGCTTTGGCCGCTGCGGAACCGCAGCCACTCGTCGACCGAGTACAAGAAGCGGTCGAGCGTATCGACCACGCGGCGAAAGAACTCCATCACGCTCTGCACGAGCGCCTTCAAGATGCGAATGCGGAAATGCTCCCAGCCGCGCACGGCCCAGTCCGTAACGACCTCTTCCGCGTTGCGGCCGACTCGCGAGTTGACCAGCAAATTCGCCAGCACGAAGATCCACGCGCCGTTGGCGACCGCGCCGTGCTCGGACTGAACGAGCGGCGGAAAGGCGGCCAAAGCCAGCGCCGTGAACACGAGCGGCTTGCCGATGTAGCGCGCGGCCCACAAATAGTATTTGCTCTTCAAGAGCCGTTGCACCCACGGCAGGCGCATCAGCCGGCCCGGAACGTCGATCAACGTCCAGCGCAGCGCGCGAAAGGCGCCTCGCAACATTCGGACGCAGGCCTCGCGAAATCGCGGGATGTGGATCAGGCCCGAGAAAAACGTGCCGACCAGCGCCGCCAGCAGCAGCATGCCGGCGGACGAGATGATTTCCGCGTGCTGGACCGCTTCCTGCGCATGCGCGGCGGCATCGACCGGCGCCGGCGACGGGCCCCCCACGATCATCAACGCCAGGTGTTTCAGCCCTTCCAAAATCACATAAGCGCCACCGTAGGGCAGCACCACGAACCGCACCAGCAAACGGCCGGGATGCGTGCCGAAGGCCAGCGAACTGAGCCGTTGCGGCAGCCGCAAGTAGACTTCGCCCCGATGGTAGACCCCGTCGAGCGAACCGGCCAATTGGCGGTCGGCCCGCAACAGTTCGTCGCCCGAGCGGAAATCTTCGCCGCCGCTCAGGTCGGGCAGCTTGAGTTGATTCCGCGAAACGGCGTCGCGCAGATCGCTCATCGTCAAAAAGCCGTCGGCCACGATGCGGTCGAGCAGCTCTTCCACGAGCTTTCGCCGGGCGACCTGCTCCGGCAGGTTGCCGGGCCTGAGACCGACTTGCTCCAAGGCGTCGTCGATCACCGGGCGAAAACGGTCTCGCAGTCTTCGTTCGGCGTCGGCCACGGCTCGCTCGAGCAGCGACACCAGCCGGCGTCGGTCGCGCTCGGGCAGCCGCGCTTTGACCGAGCGGCGCAACGCCACGCGCAGGTGCTTCGACATCAGCACTTCGCGCTGGCCGGGCAGGCGACGTTGGATCGGCAGGCGTCCGCGCGAGATGATCCACTCGACGAGGTCCAACTTGTAGACGTCGCGTTCGAAGTCGATGCAGACTTTTTGCAAGTCGTACAGCGTGCGGCTTTCTCGCGTCCAGTAGCCGTGCGCCGAGCGGCCGAGCAGCGCCAACAAGACCCTCGACCAGCGGCGACGTTCGCGATCGCTGAAACCCAGCGCCGCCTGCATCCGCTCCGTCAAGCGGCCCAGGTCGAGCCGGGCGGCGGTCTGGGCGCGAGCCGCCAGGCTCGGCCGCACGTGACGCGCCGCGCGCGTGCGCAGGATCGCGGCGCGCACGGCGTTGCCCAGCGTCGCGGACCGATCGGCCCGGCGGTTCAACTTGCGATACAGCCGCTCCGAGGCCCTCGCGGGCGAAACGTCCAACTCTTCGTCTTCCGCGTCGTCGGGCCCTTCTTCCTCCATCTCTTCCAGCGGCGGCGCCGGCAAGGGCGCGCCGGGCAAGCGGGTGGCGGCGAGCAGGGCCGCGGCGTCCAGGTCGGCGGCGAGCATCTGGTCGATCTCTTCCGCCGCCGGCAACGTCGGAAAATATCGCGGCAGCAGCGCAGGCGCGAAAAATCGCAACTCCAGGTAGACGGCGACGAATTCGACGTAACTCGACGGCTCGTCGACCGGCGGCAAGAGAATGTCTTCTTGCCGCAACACGAGCTTGGCCTCTTCGAACGCCGCCTGGCCGATCCGCTCGATGCGCTGGCGAACGACCGCCGAATTCAATTCACCCGCGGCAATCCGCCGCTCGAGCGCGACGTGTACGCGAATATGAAACAGCAGCCGCCAATACTTGGCCAACGCTTCGCCCGCCGTCAGCGCGGCCAGGCTTTCGGCGTCAGGACGCGCCAGCAAGATGACCTGCTCCGGCAATTCGGCTCTCGCCGGCACGCCCAGCTCGTCGCGGTCGACGATCGTGAGCAATTCGTCGGCGTCGATCGCATAGGTCTTGCGATGGGGAACCTTCAGGCCGATCCCGCTGATCTGCCGGTGCTGCTTGATCACCCGCCGCAAAATTCGCGGCGGCGCAAGCAGTGCAGCGGGGTCGACCGAACTTACGGCCGCCTCCAACTCGGAAACCGTCAAAGGCAGATCGACGCTGCCTGCCATAGGGCTCTAACTCACGTTCCCCGCAATGACCGGCGCGTGGCCCAAGGTTGCAAAGACGCTTCGCTCGCGCTGGTCGTTTCTTGGAGCTTCCCGCTCGCGCGGGCATTCCTTTAATTCTACGTCACGGCGGCCGTCGCGAGATAGGGACGCACTTTCGGTTTGACGCAGCGCAACCTTGAAAACTTCGGTGCGCGGCGGCGGCGAGAAATGGGTCGCCCTCGGCGGTTTTAGGCGTTGATGCCGCGGCGGGCGTGCTCGCCGCCGATCGGCTCGTGAGGGTGCATCCGCACGCCGGCGCTGGCCGGAAGTTGCGAAGAAGTTGCGCGCTCGCTTTCAGGCTTGCCGCTCGCCGACGGACGTTTCTTCGTGAATCGGCGACCGAACAAGCCGCCCAGCGGCCCGGCGAGCAGCGCCGGCAACAGCAGCAGATTGCCAACGAGCGCCGATGTCAGCAGCGTGACCATCATGTAGCCGAAGCGTTGCGTCGGCGTGAAGGGACTGAAGGCGAACACCGCCAGGCCCAGGCCGATCACGCCCCAGCTCTGGTACATCGCCTGGGCGCAGCCCTTGTAGGCCAACATCACCGATTCGCGGCGGCTCAAACCTTGCTTGAGCCCGCCGCGGTATTGAATCATGAAGTGGACCACGTCGTCGACCGTCACGCCCAAGGCGACGCTAGGCGCCATCACCGTGCCGATATCGACCACGATCCCCAACCAGCCCATCAGGCCGAAAATCACCACGGCCGGGAAGATGCTCGGCAGGGCCAGAATCAACCCGGCCGACCAGTCGCGAACGGCGAACATCATCACGATCGTGATCAAGATGAAATCGCTCACGAAGCCCAGCACCAACCCGTCCAACAGCGAACGCTGCGCCTTGTAGACCAGCGGCACCAGGCCCGTGTAGATGGCCTGCACGCTGCCGTCGGGGATGCCTTTCTCTTCGAATTCAGCCTTGAGCGCGGGCTCGACGTGCTTGGGAATTTCTTCCAAAAACTGGCCGTAATCGACGTCCTTCAGCGCGCCGACGCGAGCGCTGATCCGCCACAGTTCGAAACCGTCTTCGTCGGCCAGGTAGTCGCCCTCGATGTATTCGTTGCGGTGCGATTCGAGCTTCTTGGCCGTCACGCGGCGAGCCAACTTGTATTTATTGCGGACGACGATGCGTTCGAGGGCGCCGACCGTGCCCTTGGAACGCGCATAGTCTTCGGGCCGCGGCAATTTCGGCGCGAAGGTGATCGCAGATAGTACGCCGCCGACTTCGGGAATCTCCTTGAGACGCTTTTGCACGTTCTCGACGAGCTCCATCCGCTCGAGAAAGTCGAGCCGGCACTTTTCAGGGTCGATCTTGAGCACGACCTCCATCGGCACCAGGTCGCCCAAGTTCTCTTCGAGCCAGGCATAATCGTGCAGAATCTTTGCGTCGGGCGGAAATAACCGCATCAGATGGACGGACGTTCGAATCTTCGTCAGCCCGTAGCCGCAAAAGACAAGGATGGCGATGCAGGCGAACGAGACCAGGGCATGGCGGCGGATGATGCCTTCGCCCAGTTGTCGCCAAATGCGCACTGCGGCGATGTCGAACGTAAGCCCCCCAGCCGGCTGCGGGCTGGCGACGTGCTCGAGAGCTTGCCCGTGCTGGTGAACGGCGAACACGTGCAGCGGCCAGGTCTGAAAGCAGGCCGGCAGCACGAAGAACAGCAACAAAACGCTGACCACAACGCCCAAGGCCGAATAGAGGCCGAATAACTGAATGGGCACCAATTCGCTGTAACACAGCGTGAGCAAGCCCACGGCCGTCGTCACCGTCGCCAAGGTCACCGGCAGCGCGGCGTGCCGGATCGAAGTCTCGGGGGCGCCGTGCAGAGTGGCGCCTTCGGAGAGCACGTCCTTATAGTAGTTCGAGAGGTGAATCGCGCCCGAGATCGTCGCCACATAGACCAGCGACGGCATGGTGAGCAGGATCGCGTTCATCCGAATCCAGCCCGGCGGGTGGCCCAGCAAAAGGGGCGACCACCACACGATCGCCAGGCTCGCGGCGGCGCCGTAGATGCCGACGAAGAACACCATCACGATCAGCCGCGGGCTGCGCAGGCACCACCAGGAGACCACCAAACCGATCACCGCGGCGAAGCCGGCCAGCTTGTAGAGGCTGCGTTCGCCCGCTTCGTCGATCGCCACGTTGTCGATCGCGGCGCCGCCCATGTGCAACTCTTCAGGTTCGATATTGCACTCTTGCGACGCGGTTTGGCGGACGACGTTGACCGTCTCGCGTAAATGTTCCTTGCCTTCTTCCGACAGCGTCAGCACCAGGCAGGTGGTTTTCCCATCCTCGCCGATCAGCGTGCCCTTCAGCCGCCCCAGGCCCTCCTCGTCCGAAAGGTTGATCGGATCGCTGGTCAGGCGTTTGAGCAGTTGCGGCCCCGTCACGATTTCCTTGAAGTAATGCGGCCGCTCCTGCAGGGCTGCTGTTTTTTCGAGCTCGCCTTCCGGTACAGCCATGCTTGCCGCCAGCAGTTCCCGCTCGGTCGGCGCCGGGGCGGGTTCGGCGGCTGGTTTCGGCGGGGCCAGCTTGGCCTCCATCAGCCGCAGCCGCTGGTCGTCGAGCGTACAGCCGTCCCAACTGACCAGGATGAACTGCTCGCCCGCGAAGTGCTGACGGAACCACTTGAAAGTGGTGGTTTCTTCATACTGAGCCGGCAGCCACTGCGCAACGTCGTTCTTGTTGCTCTTCAGCGCTCGGAAGGCGCCGACCATGGTCGGCCCATAGCACAAAGCCGCGATGAGCAAGATTTTGAAACTGTTGCGTTCGTAAAAGCTGGCTCTCATGAAACGTTGAACCGGGTCGGCGGCGGGTTGCGGCGTTGAGGCGGGAGCAGCCGCTCGAAACATCCTGGAGTTCGGCGGAGCCAATTGCGAGTTATGGTTCTTACAGCGGGCAGAGGAACAAGCCTCATGCTTTCCTGGCCGCCCCACAAGCTCGCCTTTTGGCCGCAGGCGACGAATTTCGTAGTCCACAGTCTAATAGCTCGGTCCCCGCAAGTCGATATCTTCCGCGGTTTCCCGGGGTTTTCGAATCCCTCGTTTTATTCCTACAATCGTTGGCTTTTGCCTGCGTTCGCCGGTCGCTTGCCAGCGAGGATGCGCCCCCCATCAAGATCCGCAGGAAACGCGACAATCAGGGCTGGTTGCGATACGTTTGCGTAAAGTGCATAAAATAGATCGTTTGCCCTTGGGTTAAATGATCGAGCCTTGTCAGCGGCGGGATTTCAGGGATTATAGAAGTGTAGACAGCATCCGCGCGCTACGCGACTCGACCGGCCTAACGACAGGCGGTCGCCGGGCCAGCGTTGTGCGGTTCCCTGACGATCTCTCCCGCCGCACGCTGCGCAGCCCCTGTTTGAGCCAACATGCTTCGAGTCGGACTCTTCATCCCTTGCTACGTCGATCAGTTGTTTCCCCAGGTCGGCATGGCGACCGTGCGGCTCTTGGAACGGCTGGGCGTCGAAGTCGACTTTCCCGAAGCGCAAACCTGCTGCGGTCAGCCGATGGCCAACACGGGCTGTACCGACGAGGCGCGGCCGTTGGCCGTTAAGTTCCTGCAAATCTTCAAAGACTACGAGTACGTCGTTTGCCCCTCGGGCAGTTGCGCCGCGATGGTGCGGCATCATTATGCGGAATACCTGGCCGGGCAGCCGGGTTTCGAGGAGCTGCGAGGAAAGACCTACGAGCTGTGCGAGTTTCTCACCGACGTGTTGAAAGTCGACAAGCTCCCAGGCCGCTTTCCCTATCGCGTTGGCTTGCACCAGAGTTGTCACGGCCTGCGCGAGCTGCGCTTGGGCTCGTCGAGCGAGATCGTCGGTCCGGCCTTCGGCAAGGCCCGCCAATTGTTGGAATTGATCGACGGCGTAGAGCTGGTTCCGCTCGAGCGGCCCGACGAATGCTGCGGCTTCGGCGGGACGTTCGCGGTGAACGAAGCGGCCATCTCGGCGATGATGGGCCAGGATCGCGTCCGCGATCACGAGCAAGCCGGCGCCGAAGTGCTGACAGCCAACGACATGTCGTGCCTGATGCACCTCGACGGCCTGATCCGCCGCGAGGGCAAGCCGATCCGCGTGCTGCACATTGCTGAAATTCTCGCCGGAGCCGAGACCTGATGAGCGCCGACCATGCCGCCGCAGCCGCAGCCTTCGTCGCCGACGAACCGCGCACCCATTGGCACGACGGCGCGCTGTGGTTCGTGCGCGCCAAACGCGACAAGGCCGCGCAAAGCTTGCCCGAGTGGGAGCTGCTGCGCGAGACGGCCTCGCAGATCAAAGGCCATACGATTTCGCAGCTCGCCGATTACCTCGAACAGTTCGAGCGCAATGCCGTGCGGCTCGGCGCCCAGGTGCATTGGGCCCGCAACGCGGCGGAACACAACGAGATCGTGCTGGGCATCCTCGAGCGGCACGGCGTCAAGCGGCTCGTGAAGAGCAAGTCGATGCTGACCGAAGAGTGCCATCTGAACCCGTTTCTCGAGCAGCACGGCATCGCCGTCGTCGACACCGACCTGGGCGAGCGGATCGTGCAACTGGCCGGCGAGGCCCCCAGCCACATCGTGCTGCCGGCAATCCACAAAAAGAAGGAAGACGTCGGCGAAATCTTCCACCGCCACCTGCACACCGCAGCCGGGGCCTCGGACCCGAAGTATCTGGCCGAAGCGGCGCGACAGCATCTGCGCGAGAAGTTCATGGAGGCCGACGCCGGGCTGACCGGCGTCAACTTCGCGATCGCCGAAACCGGCGGCTTCGTCGTTTGCACCAACGAAGGCAACGCCGACCTGGGCGTTTCGCTGCCGAAACTGCACGTGGCCTCGATGGGCATCGAGAAGCTGATTCCGCGAGCCGCAGACCTGGGCGTCTTTCTCCGCCTGCTCGCGCGCTCGGCGACCGGGCAGCCGATCACCACGTATTCATCGCACTTTCATGGGCCGCGGCCGGGCGGCGAGTTGCACATCGTGTTGGTCGACAACGGCCGCAGCGAGATTCTGGCCAGCGACGAATTTCGCCGCTCGCTGAATTGCATCCGCTGCGGGGCCTGCATGAACACCTGCCCGGTGTATCGCCGCAGCGGCGGACACAGCTATGGCACGACCGTGCCGGGGCCGATCGGTTCGATTCTGGCGCCGGCCCGCGACGCCGCGGCCCACGGCAGCCTGCCGTTCGCCTGCAGCCTCTGCGGTTCGTGTACCGACGTTTGTCCGGTCAAGATCGACCTGCACCATCAATTGCTCGCCTGGCGCAAGGAAATCGCCCATCGCGGCTTGCTGCCGCGTTCGAAGCGCTGGTCGATGAAATTGGCGAGCCTCGTGCTGGGCAATTCGCGGCTTTATACGCTTGCGGGCAAGCTGGCCCGGGCGATCGTGCCGCGGCTGCCGCGTTTCATGATTTACAACCGGCTCAACGCCTGGGGCCAGAAGCGCGAACTGCCGGTTTTTCCCCAGCAGAGTTTCCGCGAGCTTTACCGGCTGAGCCGGGAGCAAGGAAACGGCGAGCAGGTCGCCACGGATTTCACGGATGCCGCGGATGAAAGGCCGAAAGCATGACGAGTAAAGTGGCCATTCTCGCGGCCATCCGCAAGCATCCGTTGCCGCCGCGACCGCTGCCCGAGCTGAACCAGGCTTGGATCGAATACCACGACCGACCGCGGCAGTTCGCCGAAATGCTGGAATCGGTCGGCGGGCATTGCAGATTCGTGGAAAATCGGGCGGCGATCGACGCCGCGCTCGATGAAGCGCCGGCCTATCGCGAAGCGAAGAAGATCGTCTCGCTGGCGGAAGGAATCGGCCGCGGCAACGTCGATTTGAACGAGATCGCTGATCCGCATGATCTGGAGGATCTCGACTTTGCGATCCTGCCCGGCTGTTTCGCCGTCGCCGAGAATGGCGCCGTTTGGATGACCGACATGGGCGTCAAGCACCGCGCCGTCGCGTTCATCGCACAACACCTGGCGTTAGTCTTGCCGGCGAACGAGATCGTCGACAACATGCACCAGGCTTACCAGCGGCTGGAGTTCGAACAATCCGGCTTCGGCGTTTTCATCTCGGGCCCTTCGAAAACGGCCGATATCGAGCAATCGCTCGTAATTGGCGCCCACGGCCCGCGCTCGCTCACGGTATTTTGCGTGCAATCGCCGCATTGAGATCGTCCCGCAGCGCTGCCAAACGGGGGCTAGCCACAGAGTCCACGGAGATCACGGAGTTTCATCAGATCACGTAAGATTTGCAGCCACGGATTGACACGGATTTTCACCGATAAAAAAACAATCCGTGTCCGATCCGTGCAAATCCGTGGCTCGTTTGTTCTTCCTCTCCGTGCTCTCCGCGGACTCTGTGGTTCCCTCTTTGGCGGACCGCGATGACATCTATTTCTTCTGCTTCGCCGCGGCTCGCCAGGCGTCGAGTAATTGCTCCAATTCGATCTGGCGGGGCTGCGTTTGCAGGACAATGAGATAGCCGGCCGGTTCGTATTCCATGAGGCCCGGTCCGCCGGCGTCGTCCCAACTGCGCGGCGCCAATTCGCTCTTGATGCGCTCGATGAGCGCATCGGCCGTTTGCTCCTCGCCGATGAGCGTCGCGACTGGATAAAACTCGACTTCCAGCCGTTCGCCCACCGCCTCGGGCGTGCTGATCATGAGCTGCTTTGCACCCGCGATGCGATAGCTGAGGTGCAGCGGCTCCAACAGCGACTTGAGCGTCTCGGCCAACGGCTGCTCGGCCACAGTCAACTGGGCCGGAGTGGCGGGCGACGCGCCCGCGCCCGATAACGCTAATCCGTCGAACGCGATTTTCGCCTTGACCGCCTTGCCCAGGTGGTCGGCGATTTGCGAAAGCGCCACGGGCTGCCTGAAATTCGCCGTAACCGGGGCGGCGAGCAGCGATTTTGCGGAAGCGTACCGGGTCGCGAGCGAGCGCGGGCCGCTCGCCGATTTGCCCGACGGCGATTTGCCAGCCGCCAGTCGCAACTTGTCGAGAAACTCCGACGTCTGATCGGCGATCGTACGAGTCTGCTCGATACTCAACTTGCCGTCCGAAGCTTTGATCGTGCCGGAACCGCCCGCCGATTGCCACGAAGTCGGCTCGACAAAACGCTCGACCAGCTTCGCCAAATCCTCGGCCGATCGCTCGCCGGAGATCAGATCGGCGACGTGCAGGCGAACGGTCTCCAACTTCTGTTCTCGTCGATCGGGGTTCGTCACCAGAACCTGGCCGTCGACGACTACGTACTCCAGGCCTCGCTCCGCAACGACCGCGGCGAGGGCGCCGCCGACGGTCGTATCGCTCAATTGCAACGATATCTTGGCAGCGGGACTGACGCCGGCCTGGGCCAGAGCCTCGGCATCGATCATGATCGGCACGGTGCTCAGTTGCGACAGCAATGCCAACGCTTCGTCGAGCGGCGTGTTTTCGAACTGAAGGCCCGGCAACGGATCGTCGAGCCGCGCCGTTACGTCAATCCCCGGCGCGCTGGCGCGGTGCGGACGCTCGGCGGCGGGCGCCGCCTCCGTTTCGTGGGGCGATTTCAGGGGCATTTCGAGCTTGGGCTTGTTGCTCGCAAATTGCGTGGCGTCGGCGGCGGGCAGCTTCTCGCCGCCACGAATCGTGGCCATCGCCTCCAACACGCTTGTGTCGATGTCTTTCGATAAGAACCGCACCGAACCGTCGGCCATGCCGACGAACATGCCCTCGGGCTGACCGCTGCCGAAACCGTCGGGGCCGTTGATATAGGGCTTTTGCGTCAAAGGCCGCACCGTGGCGTCGCCCCCCGACGCCCAAGCGCCAAGGCGGCTCTGCACGCCCATCAGCGCGATCGTGTTCGAGGCGCCGTCGCTGAACTCGGCCGGCGATATCCGCCGTCGAAAACCGAACGCTCCGGCTCGGGAATCGTCGACTTCCAACGAGCCGGCGTCGGGCCCGATTCCCGCCAGGCCGACGTAGTGCGTCACCGGAAAGCCGGCTTTCGTGTGACTGAGGCCGAGCGCCGGGTTGATGACGGGGTCCAGCGGCCGGCGAGTGACGCGGCCGTTGGCCGCGTCGTTCCAGGAGCGGGCGAAGTTCAATTCGCCGTGCCAGTCGAGCCGGTCGTAGTACGGCAACAGCGTGGCGATCCAACTCAGCCGCGTCTCGGGCGGCAGCAACGACGCATCGGCGGCGCCGAAGGGCAACGCGCCTTCGACCTTGTCGTAGCCCGACAGGCCCAGCAAAAGTTGCCGCTGGTTGGCTTCGTCCAGCGTCCGCGCGGCGGCCAGCCGGCTCGCTTCCAGATCGGGCACGCTGGCCAAGGCCGCCACGGCCAGGTTCGGCAAGTCGCCCTGCCACGGAGTGCGCGCCCAAACCAGCGAGCCCTCCACGCCCGATTCGCGCCGACCGAGCGCCTCGCGCCCGGCGGCCAGCAATTGCTTCAGCCGGCTGGCATCGGCGGTCGTGATTTGGCCGGCCAGCAGCTTCTTGGTTAGCCCGTCGACTTCGCCGGCCAGCGTGCTTTCCATCGCTTCGAGCAAGCGATCGAGCGATTCGCGGACCTGCTCGGCCGCCGTTTCCGATTCGCAAGCCAGCCGCAACTCGGCTTCGAGCGAATCGCCCAAGCCCAGTTCCAACCCCAGCGCGGCGGGCGAGTCGCGGACCACGCGCCAGTCGTCTTTCGAGACTTGCCACACATCGACCAGCGGCAGCCATTCGGGCATCGCCTTGGCCTTGCGCAGCGCTTCCAGCGAGACGGCCGCGACCGCCTGCCGGCGAAAATCAAGTCGGTCGAGCAGGCGTTCGAAGTCCGCGTTTTCCAAATGCTCGTCGCTACGGTCGGCCAGTTGCCTGAGCAACGCTTCAGGACCAGTCACGATCGTCGCTGGGTGTACCAGCGCGAAGGGATGCGGCCAGGCGTCGCCGGGCGCCGGATGCACTGCCGCCCCGGCGAACTTCCAATCCAGCGCATCGCTATCGCCGAGCGTCGGGCGGTTCTTGCTTGCCGCCGGCTCCAACTCGACGACCGCCACGCCCGCTTGCAGCCAGCGCTCGCCGGGCGATTGCCCGGCTTTCGTCGTGACCCACGTCAAACGCCTGATCTGTTCCGGCGGCAGATTGAAGCCGACGCAGAGCGGTTCGACCCCTCGCTGCCAAATGGCGCCAAGATGCCGAAACACGGCGACGGCGGCCGGCCGCTGGCTCAAGTCGTTCAGACGCAGGCTGACCAGGCCTTGTGCGCCCGCGGGAACGAAGCGGCGATCGAGTTTGATCGCCGCCGGCTTGTCCGGCTCGGGCTTGGCGGGCGGCTTAGGTTCGGCATCGGCCGTCGGCGTCTCGATCTTCGCCGCCGCGGCGAGAGGCGCCAGTTCGGCTTGCGGCAAGCGGCTCGACCACAGCCACGAAACCAGCGCTGCGCAGACGGCCAACGTCGGCAGACCGGCCCACAAGGTCCATTTCAGCCATGCCGCACTGCCGGGCATGGCCAGGAAGCGACCGGGCGCTTGCTCGCGCCCGACGCCGGCCATCTCGGTTTCGCGGGCGGCGCCTCGCGTCTTGCCGCCGCTGGGGATCTCGTCCTTCCAGCGGCCCAAGCCCGCCAATTCGCCGCTCGAAGGGCTCGCACTCGGCTGGCTTGCGCTCGCCTGGCTGCCCGAGAGCGCCGACGAACTCACGGAAGATTCATCGCCGGGCTCCCAGCCTTCGGGAGGCAGCACCTGCACCATGCTGCCGCACTTCGGGCAGGCCAGAATCTGCCCGATGGCCGCCGCATCGCGGACCTTGAGGCGCGCGCGGCAAGTGGTGCAGTGAATGGAAAAGAGCGACACGGCTTATTTCTTGATTTCGAGTTCGGGCGGAAGTTGATCGCCGCGTTTTTCGACCCCGGCGCGAGTGGTCACCTGCAACACCTCGCCCCCGCCTGCTTTGGGCTTGATTACGTAGACCAACTTGCCAGCCGGATTGGCCAGCACCATGATCTTACGCAAGATGCCGCCCGCGGGTTGGTCGCGTTCGTCGAGACCGAACGACTGGTTCTTGGTGATGCCTTCCTGCTGCAAGTCGCCGCCCAGGATCTCGATCTCGATTCCCAGATCGTCGCCCAGCATCTGGAGCGACATTTCCAGCGTATTGCGGGGAAAGGATAGCGAGGTTTTCGTCTGCAGTTTCTCGGCGATCGTCTGGGGCGGTTTTGGCGGTTGCGCGGCGACCGCAGCCGCCGCTCTTCCGCCGGAACCCGAGTTTTCCAACAAGGCCAGATGCGCGCCGAGCGCCAGATTGTGTGCGGCGACGGCCGGCAGATAGGCGCGCAGCACTGCCTGCTTGCCGTCGACGCCGGCGCGAGCGTATTTGTCGAGCAATTCGAGTTGATCCTTGTAGTCCCAGAGCACCGGCTTGCTGTAGTCCGAGAGGGCCAGATCGCGCACATACTCGCTGACCTGCCTGGGGAGCCGGCCGATGCGGTCGCGAAATTCCTGCACGACGACGCTCGCCGGCTTGCCGATGTAGCTATTGTAGACTCGAAATTCGACGAATAAGTCGTCGGTCAGGTGAAAACTCAGCTCCGCCGCCTTGGGCAGTTCCAGTATCCCGTCGCTGTTTTCCATGACCAAGAACGCATCGAGCGGTCCTTGCAGCTTGGCGCCTTGCTCGGTGAACAGTGCTTTGGCCCCCGAAAAGGTGAAGTTGGGGGCGAACAGCAGCGTGCAGTGCCGGGCGGCGTCGCTCGTTTCCACGAGCGACTCGATCTCGCGGCGCAAGGCCGGCGGCTGCCCGTTCGACTGGGCTATTTCGCGCATTTCGTCGGGCGGCGCGATCACCAGCGTCTGCTGCTTGCCGGTTTCGGGCAAGTAGTAGGCGGTGTTCTTGTTGACCCAGATCGTCTCCTGCTCGACTTGCTCGGCCTGCGGATTCCCCCAGGCGGCGAGCAATTCGTCGCGAGACACTTCGGCGATCGTCCGCACGACCAGCGCCACGCGCGGCGGCCCCGGAGTGTCGTCGAGCAGGCCGACGACCGCCGATTCGATGTTATCGAGGCCGGTTCCGGCCGCTTTCGGCAAATCGGCGGTCAACCAGCCGCTGAGCGTGCCGAGCGTGCGCGGATCGCTCAGTTTTTCCCACTCGGGGTGTGCGGCGAGTTCGGCCGGCCTCAACGCCAAAATCGCCTGAGCGCCGGGCGCCAGGTAAGCCAAGTTCAGCGGCTCGGCGGCCGTCGGCGATTGCCAGATCGGCGGGCCGATGCTCTGAATCGGCTCGGGCGTTCCGTCCTCAGCGGCGGCGGCCTTTTGAGCGACCTTCGCATCGAGAAGTTCCGGCGGCGTGAGTCCGCTGGCGGCGCCGCCCCCTGGATTCGCCGCCGGAGCGCCGCCGTCTTTCGCCGGCGCCAGTTGCTCTTGGCTTTGCATCATCGCCGCGACCGCCCCGAGGACCAACAGCGCCCCAATGCCGAGGCTGCCGAACAAGGCGAGCGAAGAGCCGCGCGACTTCTTGACGCGTGCCGTAGCCGATGAAACGCTGCCGTTTGCGGCAGAAAAGGCCGGCGCCGGCTGCACTGCGGGAAAACTCGCCGCGGGCGCCATCACGGGCGCGGCCATCGTGGGGGCAGCGATCGTGAGGACTGCGGCGAACGCTGGCGTTACGGCCGCTGGCCGAGCCAATGTCGCAACACCTGCGGCGGCGGGAGTCATCGCCGGTCCGCCGTTGCTGGGGCCTGCGGCAGGCGCTGCCGGCGCGGCGGCGGCGGGCACAACCGCTCTGGCGCTCGCCGCAGACGCCTGTTGATTGACCCACAATTCATACGCTTGGGCGCCGGGATGCGGCGTCGTTTCGCTCTTGGCCTCCGGCGGAGCGTAGGGCGCCAGAGCCTGAACCAATGCAGCCGCCTCTTGATACCGCTGATCCGGGTTCTTGTTCAACATGTACGTCAGCACTTGCACCAACGCCGGAGGCGCCAAACCTTGCAGCTTGTCGAGCGCGGGCGGCTCGGACGCGTGTTTCGCGATCTTTTTCGCCCGATCGCCCCCGAAGAGCGGCTGCCCGGAGAGCAATTGATAGAGCGTGCAGCCCAGGCTATAGACGTCGCTGCGGGCGTCGGCAGCGCGGCCGTCTTGAGACAACTCGGGGGCCAAGTAATCCGCCTGAGCGTCGATGGCCGCCTGCGGCGGCGCCAACGGGTCTTGGGCCAGCGGAAAGCCAACCACCTTCACCCGACCGTATTCGGCCAACCACAGATTCGCGGGCCGAATCTGGCCGTGGGCTTGCTTCAGGGCGTGCAGGCTTTCCAAGCCCTGCGTGGCCTCTCGCACAATGCGGCAAGCCTCGTTCGCCGGCAACTTGCCTTGCACGGCCAACCGTTCGGCGACCGATTCTCCGTGGAGGTCTTCCAACGCGACGAATTGATAGGCGCCCAGATCGGTCCAATGATAGCAGCGGGTCAAATGCGGTTGCCGAGCGCTAGCCGCCACGGCGGTCGCCGCCTGCGAGGCCAAACGCGACATGGCGGCCGGATCTTGCAGCCCTGGTCCGGAGAGAAAGCTCAAGCACACGGGAAATCGCGTCGCGACGTGCCGCGCTCGAAACAAACCGGCAAGGCGGCCGCCGTCCAAGCGATCGAAAACGAGGTAGTCGCCGTAGATAAAAGGGCCGGCCCGTCCGGCCAGCAAAACTTTGGCCTGATAACGGCTGATGGCGCCATTGCCGACCAACGCCTTGGCAAGCTTTTCGACGTCCGCATCGGCCGGCGGTCCGCCTTTGGCCCGAGCATAGGCCTCGGCCAGTTTGCGGCTTTGCTCGGCCGAAAGCGCCTGGCTCTCGACGGCCAACCTCCAGAATTCAGCAACCGAAACGCTCATAGATCTCGTCACGGCCGCGAAGCCGCTTCCCCGTTCTTGCGCAACTCCTCTAATCCGAAGGCTTTTCAAACATAATTCAATGTACCGCGCTGGGGCCGCCCCTTGCAAAGCAAAACAAACCGACGCCTGATAAGTATGCGCGGAGGCCGAACAAAGCTAATCTTGTTCGAGAAGCACGATCGCTGAGTTAGCCCGCCGTAGGCTTTCTTGAGCCTATTCCGCCTGAGGGATATGATTCCGACATGAAAGCCTTCGACTCGACGCAGCTTTATTTCAACCGCGCCGCCGACCTGATGGATCTGTCGGAAAACATCCGGCGGCTGCTGCTCACGCCCAAACGCGAGATCCAGGTGCAAGTTGCGATCGAGCGCGACAACGGCGAAATCGCTACGCTGCTCGGCTACCGTGTCCAACATGACGACTCTCGCGGCCCCATGAAGGGGGGGCTGCGATACCATCCTGATGTCGATTTGGACGAGGTTCGTTCGCTGGCCGCACTGATGACCTGGAAGACTTCGGTCGTCAACATTCCTTACGGCGGCGCGAAAGGGGGCATCTCGGTCGATCCGGCCAGCCTCAGCCCGCGCGAGTTGGAGCTCATCACCCGCAAGTTTGTCGATGGCATTCACGACCTGATCGGCCCGGACATCGACATTCCGGCGCCCGACATGGGCACCAACGACAAGGTCATGGCCTGGTTCATGAACCAGTACGCCAAGTATCACGGCTTCAATCCGGCCTGCGTCACGGGCAAGCCGGTCGAACTGCACGGGCTGCCGGGCCGCGAAGAGGCCACGGGCCGCGGCGTCGGCATTTTGACGTTCAAACTGCTCAGCCGCATGGGCCGCAAGCCGATCGATACTCGGATCGCCATTCAGGGCTTCGGTAACGTCGGTTCGCACGCCTCGAAGTTTCTGGACGAAGCCGAATACAAGATTCTCGCCGTCAGCGATGTCAGCGGAGCTTACTATCGCAAAGAGGGGCTCGATATTCCGGCCATGCTGCGCTACGCGAACGAGCATAACGGCGCGCTGGCCGGCTATACGGAAGCCGAGCGGATCTCGAACGAGCAACTGCTGGAACTCGACGTCGATCTGTTGATCCCTGCGGCGCTTGGCGGCGTACTGACTAAAGAGAACGCCGATCGGATCAAGGCCCAGATCATCATTGAAGCCGCCAACGCGCCGACGAACTTCGACGCCGACGACATCCTGCACGAACGCGGCGTGACGATTTTGCCCGACATCCTGGCGAACGCGGGCGGGGTGACGGGCAGCTACTTCGAATGGGTCCAGAATCGTCAGCGATATCAGTGGGGCCTGAGCCGCGTGCGGCAGGAACTCGATCACGTGCTTTCCGAGGCCTTCGAACGCGTTTGGCAATTGTCGGCGGAACGCAAGGTGAGTTTGCGCACGGCGGCATACATTCTCGGCATCGGTCGCGTCGGCCGAGCCACCGTGTTGGGAGGCATTACATGAAGGCGGCGGCGGTATCCTTCGAGGTCGTTCGAAAAATCCCGATGTTTCGCGGGCTTTCCGAGGCCGAGGCCCGGCATCTGGCGCAGATCGTCGGCGTTGCGGACTACGCCCCGGCACAAACGGTCATCGAGCAAGGCGCGCAGAGCCAGCGGCTGTGGGTCTTGTTGGAAGGCAAGTGCGAGGTTTGGCACACGCAGAACGGGCAAACGCCCGCGGCCGATCCGGTGATGCTCGCCACGCTCGAACCGTACAGCAACTTCGGCGAAATGTCGTTCTTCCACCCCGCGCCGCACTCGGCCAGCGTGCGGGCCCAATCGCAGGTCAAATTGCTCTACATCGAGCGAGCGAGCTACGATCGGCTGCT
>DATKRK010000440.1:0-2246 GCA_035532215.1 Pirellulales bacterium
TGGCCATTCCCTAAACACCGTGAAACATCCGCCATGAAGCACCCGCCGCAAGGCGAAACAATCACCCTTGACTGGTCCAACCATATCAGGGAACGCCCTCCGTGGCGTTCCGTGAACCCGGTGTTCACCGTCTATCCCGCCTCACGGAACGCCACGGAGGGCGTTCCCTACAGAGAATCTCCTTTACATTCGGTCAAATGGTATCACTACCTGCGCTCGCCGCGGTTCGCATTTTCGACGGCGTTCAGCTACAATGGCAACCGCGTTGCAAGCCTGCCGAGCGTTTGCCGAGCATCGGCATCCCGCCGTAACGTTTGACGGATCCGTCCCCGCGCTGGAGTCGGGGGCAAATCTCCTGCCTTCCGCTTCGACGAACATGCCCGCCCGCATCCATCTCCGTCGCACGCCGCTTGCCTGGCTCGCAGCCCTGCCGTTGCTGGCCGCCTTCGGGCCAAACCCCATTGCCGCGGCCGAACCGGACGAACTGTGGGCCGAACGGGTCGAGCCGATCTTCCAGCGGCACTGCACCAAGTGCCATGGCGGAGTGCGGCAGCAGGCCGGGCTCGACGTGCGGTCGTTGGAAAACCTGCTCCGCGGCGGCGAACAGAACGCGGCCATCGAGCCGGGCGATCCGGAAAACAGCCTCGTCTATCTTTACATCCAGCCCGATTTCGACCCGCACATGCCGCCGGGCGACTCCTCGGGCAGCGGCAAACAGCTCGCCCCGGACGAGATCGCCGCGATCGCCGAGTGGATTGCCGCGCTGCCGAAAGCGTCGGACCTGTTGCCCGGCGCCGAATCGGCCGATCCGAACTGGCCCCGGCAATACGCGGCGGCGCTGCGCGGCAAGCACCAGCCGCGGTGGACTCCGCCGGCCGAGGCTTCGCTGAGCGAGGCGATCGACGGCTTCATCCGGCACGAGTGGCAGCGCCGCGGCATCCAGCCGGCGCCGCGCTCGGGCGATCGCACGTTCGTGCGCCGCGCGTTTCTCGATCTGGCCGGCCGCATCCCCACGCTCGCCGAGGCCGAGGCTTTCGTGCAAAACGCGTCGCCCGACAAGCGGGCGGAACTGGTCGATCGACTATTGAACGGCGCCGAGTACGCGCGGCATTTCAGCGAGGCGTTCGACGTCGTGCTGCTCGAACGCAAGGGGCCGGGCGCCGAAGACCGCCGCCGCCAGCAAGGCTGGTACGCTTATTTGGAACACGCCTTTGGCACGAATCGCCCTTGGAACCAGGTGGTCCGCGAGTTGATCGTAGCACGGCCCGAAACGCCGGACGACCGCGGAGCGATCTCGTTCCTCTTCGAGCGCAAGAACGACCATCAGGCGATGGCCGAAGCGATCGGGCCGCTGGCCTTCGGCATGCGCATCAACTGCGCTCAGTGCCACAATCACCCGTTGGCCTGGGAAGTCGAGCAGAGGCATTACTGGGGGCTGGTGGCGGCATTCAACCGCAGCCAGAATGTCGACACGACCGCTGGTCCGGGCGTGGCTGAATCGGCGATCGGCGGCTTCGTGAACTTCGCCAATCTCAAGAAAGAGTCGCAGCCGGCCGTGATGACCTTTCCGAGCGGCCAGACGATCGACGAACGCCGGCCGGCCGCCGATGCGAAAGAGCAAGATTCGCCCGACTTGTACCTTGTCGCTCCGCCGCCGGAAAAGCAAAAGCCCGAGCGGCCGACCGTGCCCAAGTTTTCGCGCCGCGAGGAACTGGCCAAGGCCGTGACGCAAGACAACCCGCGCTTGGCCCGCGCGATGGTCAACCGCTTCTGGGCCTTGCTGATGGGCCGCGGGCTGGTGCATCCGGTCGATCAAATGGACGCCAAGCATCGCCCCAGCCATCCCGACCTGCTCGATTGGCTGGCCGCCGACGCCGAACGTTCGGGCTACGACGTGAAGCGGCTCGTGCGCGGCATTGTGCTGAGCGAAACCTACATGCTCGATTCTCGCTGGCCGTCTGGCGACGCTCCGCCTGCAGAACGCTTTGCCCGGGCGATCGAAAAGCCGCTCTCGGCCGAGCAACTCTGCCGCTCGCTGTTGGTCGCCGCCGGTCACGAGCCCGACGCGGCCGGAAACTTCCCAGGCCAGAACGATCGCCCGCTACGCCGCGAGCTGGCCGCCAAGCTGCCCGACCCGTTCGCCGAAGAGTACAATGCGACCGTCGGCCAGGGGATGTTTCTATCGAACTCGCCGCTGCTCGACGAACTGCTGCGGCCGGCGGCCGACAACACGGCCGGAAAACTGG
>DATKRK010000441.1:0-3014 GCA_035532215.1 Pirellulales bacterium
CGGTCGATGTCGGCCGTGCTGACGTCGAGATGCGTTACGGCCCGCATCATGGGGCCGCCGAAGGCGCTGATCAGCACGCCGCGGCGCTTGAGCCGGGCGGAGAAGTCCGCCGCCGTGCCGAGCCGCGGATCGACGCGATAGATCACCAGGTTCGTGTCGACCTCCGCAGGGCGAAGCTCCAGGCCGTCGATCGTGCGAATCGCCTCGGCCAGACGCTGGGCGTTGGCGTGGTCCTCGGCCAGCCGGTCGATGTGGTGTTCCAAGGCATAGAGGGCGCCGGCTGCGATGACGCCGGCCTGCCGCATCGTGCCGCCGAACAGCTTGCGGTGACGCAAGGCCCGATTCATGGCCTCGCGCGTGCCGGCCAGCGCCGAACCGACCGGGGCGCCCAGCCCCTTGGAAAAGCAAACGCTGACCGTGTCGAAGAGCTTGGCCCACTCCGCGGCCGGGATGCCGCTGGCCACCTGGGCGTTGAACAGCCGGGCGCCGTCCAGGTGCATTGCCACGCCGTTTGAGCGAGCCCACTGGCTGATCCGCTCGACTCCGTCGTAAGGCAGCACCCGGCCGCCGCCCCGGTTGTGCGTGTTCTCCAGGCAGACCAGCTTCGTGCGGACCAGGTGAATGTTTTCCTGCCGGATCAAATCGACGAGTTGCTCGACGCGGAGCACGCCGTACTCGCCCTCGACCGTCCGGCCGACGACGCCGCTGAGTTGGGCGAAGGCGCCTTGCTCGTAGTTGTAGATATGGCAGCCGGCCTCGCACAAAAACTCGTCGCCCGGCCCGCAATGGACCCGCACGCCGATCTGGTTCGACATCGACCCCGAGGGCACGTAAACCGCGGCCTCTTTGCCGAGCATCGCGGCCAGCTTCCCTTGCAGCCGATTGACCGTCGGATCTTCGCCGAACGTATCATCGCCCACCTCGGCATTGGCCATCGCCTGCCGCATGGCGGGCGTCGGTTTGGTCATCGTATCGCTGCGCAGGTCGATTAGGGATTCGGGCATCGGGACTCGTCTTGGTCTTAAAGGTTGGTCATTAGGGGCAATCGCGTCACCATGGCGCTACGATCTATCGAGAGTCGCGCCGCGGGTTCACGAGACCTTGATCTCTTCCGGGCTGGCCCCGATCGACAAGGAGATCAATCCCCATTCTTCCGGACTGAGTTTTTGCGTCAGGACCGACCAAATCAGGTCGTTTTTTTCTTTCGTTCGCCGACCATCAAACTTTCGGCTGACAATGACGAGATGAATGCTGTCATCGGGCCCGTCGGAAACGTCGACAAGATCGTCCGGGGCGTTGAAATACGTATTCTTGAGTTCGTCGTGAATCTTCTGCTTAAGGTTCGCGTCTGCCATCAAGCTTCTCCTTCGAATGTTATTTTCGATCCAGTGCGAGACGTTTTCAATGGCATCGAGAAAATCCTCGGCGTTTTCGCGATTCGACAGGTTTGCGCTATAACGCCAGGCAGGAACCCAACGATTCACGATGTTGAACAGCCGCCACAGCGGTTCGTTTTCCTGAAGGCGCCCCATCCCCTGAGTCAGCCGAAGCAAGATTTCCAGTTGGTGCGTGAAAATCGTCGCTTGGGCGGGGAGATCGCCGCGTCGTTGCAGTTCCGTTTCCAACTCGCGCAAATGACGGCAGTCGAATCATCCGCATCAATTTCGTTTTCAACAGGCATTCGACCGAATAGCCCGCCAGATACATGGCGCCTCGCCAACGATCGCGGCTCGCAAGGGCGCGTGCATCGTCCATGCGGTGCTTGCCCGCTTTTTCCTGCTCGCTTATGCCATAAAATAGTTCACGCATAACTTGCGAATCGGCATCCGCAATGCACCTGCTTTTGCTGCGACAAGAGATCCGCCCTCGTCTGAGTCGTACGCTGCGCCACACCGAAGCATAACCTACGCGATTTCGTCGCACGAGCGAACCCCTTCGGCTCAGGCGGGGTCTTTTCCCAGGGCGGCGGGCAGGTCACAATAAGGAATTCTCGCTCCCGCTGGGAGAGGGAGTTTATGACAATTCGACCTGAAACCGCCGCCCAATGATGCCCGCGCCGCTCAAGATCCTTCGCATCGATACCCGCAACGAACAGTGGCGCGAGGCGATTTCGGCCTTGCGCGAACGGCTGAGCCCGCGGGGCAACGTGGTCAGCGAGGCGGGGCGGAAGCGGACGATCGAGGTCTTCGGCGAACCGCTCTCGCCCGAGCAAGTGGTCGAGCGAATCTGCGGCGACGTCCGCCAGCGCGGACTGGCGGCCGTGCTGGAGTATTCGGCCAAGATCGACAAGGCGGAACTGGCGGCCGAAGCGATCCGCGTGCCGGAGGCCGACCTGGCGGCGGCGCATGCCGAGGCCAGGCCCGAGTTTCTGGCTGCGGTTCGCCGCATTCGACAAAACGTACTCGATTTTCAGACCGCCATTTTGCACCACGACGTGCGATTGGAGCGCCAGGGCGGATATTTGCGGCAGCGGTACAGGCCGCTGGCGCGCGTGGGCATCTGCGTGCCGGGCGGGGCGGCGGCCTATCCGTCGACCGTGCTAATGACCGCCGTGCCGGCCCAGGCCGCCGGCGTCAAGGAATTGGCGATCGTCGCGCCGCCGACCAAGTTTGGCGCCTATAGCCCCGAACTGCTGGCGACGTGCCACGAGATCGGGGTCCGCGAAGTTTATCGTCTCGGCGGCGCCCAGGCTGTCGCGGCGATGGCGTACGGTATCGCGGGGCTGCCGAGAGTCGACAAGATCGTCGGCCCCGGCAATCTGTTCGTGGCGCTGGCCAAGAAGCGAGTCTTCGGCGAAGTCGACATCGACTCGATCGCCGGCCCGAGCGAAGTCGTTGTGATCGCCGACGAATCGACCCGGCCCGACTTTACAGCCGCCGACCTGATCGCCCAGGCCGAACACTCGCCCGGCGCCAGCGTGTTGATTACCTGGAGCGCCAAGGTGCTCGAAGCCACCGCGAACGAACTGGCGAAGCAACTGACTACGCTCGCCCGCGGCGATTTGGCGCGGCAGT
>DATKRK010000442.1:0-15708 GCA_035532215.1 Pirellulales bacterium
TGGCCATTCCCTAAACACCGTGAAACATCCGCCATGAAGCACCCGCCGCAAGGCGAAACAATCACCCTTGACTGGTCCAACCATATCAGGGAACGCCCTCCGTGGCGTTCCGTGAACCCGGTGTTCACCGTCTATCCCGCCACACGGAACGCCACGGAGGGCGTTCCCTACAGAGAATCTCCTTTACATTCGGTCAAATGGTATCACTACCCTGCCGCCAACCACCCTCACCTATCAACTCAGACTTGAAGAGGCGCCAGGTCGTGCTTCAGCGGTCGGCGGCGCCTTCCAGGCCGCACGCCGGCCAATACCGGCGCATCGACGATCGCTTGCGAGCCTCAGCCGTCGGCCAGCCAGCAATTCATCATCAAATACCCGCCCACGCCGCAGGAATGCGGGGAGATCACGAATTGCACTGCGGCGCAGATCAGCGCCGCATCGAAGGCGTTTCCGCCCGCGGCGAGCACTTTGGCGCCTTCTTCGACCGCGAGCGGCTGCGGGGCGACGATCATGGCGGGCATCGCATGGTACTCCCGTGAGTAGGTTCCCGGATGGTCAACCCGCCGATAATATCCCGCGGCGATTTCAATCAGTCTCGTCCGCCGTCAATACAAGGTTGCGCGGGGTCACGAGCACGTAAAAGAACTTCTTTTGCTCGTAAGCCGGAATGCAGCCGATCAAGAGCGAATGGCCGTCGTCGACCTCGGATGAAACATCGATCCGGCAGCGCTTGACGCGAGGAATTTGAATCTTCGTCGGCTTGCCGTTGAGCATCGTCGATACCGTGCCGACCCTCTTGATCTTGCTCAATTCAATGCGCGCTTCGAGTTGCACCCTTGCGGCGTCGGGGCTTAATATCGTGCGCAAGTTCAACTTGATCCCTTCGTCGATCACGGCGATCTTGGGATCCTGTGCGCCGGACTGTCTCTCTTGAATTCCGACCACGAACGGGGTCTGCGTCTGATCGAGGACGATCGCCCGCTGGCCGTTGAAGAGCGTGACCTTCGGCGCCTGCAAGAGGTTCGTGACTCTATCGAGCAGCGCCTTCGCTTGTTTCTCGTTCAAGCTGGCCACGGCGATCGGCAGATAGTCTTCGACAACCGCCTTGGCCCGCACGACCGGCATGTCGTGACTGATTCCCGAAGGAAGCTCTTCACGGTCATCGTCCGCAAAGGCTTCCAAGTATCGCCACGAAATTCCCATCGCCGAAGCAATATCCTGCGGACCCGAGATGAACCGCGTTTCCACGCAGATTTGCGCCAGGCCGCTCTGCTCCCAGGCGGCCAGGTTCCGGGTAAGTTCTGCATGCGCGTTTAGCGACGCCTTCACGGTCAACGTCGTACCATCGAGCGAAACGCATTCATTCGCCCATTGCTGGTCGACCTGGAACGCATCGGCAATACCTGATTTGGCATGCTCGGCATCGCTCGCAAAGAAACGGCCATGTCCGTAGATCGCTCCCAGCCACAAAGTCAGGTGGCATTTCAGTTCCTCTCGCGCTTTCTCCTCGCTACGTGCATCTTCGGCAATTCGCTTCAGCGCTTTTTCGATGTCGTAATTGCGAGTCACGAGCGGCCCAAAATCCATCTTGGGAGCGGGGCCCGGTTTCGCCAAGCCTTCGCTCCAGTCGTGGCTCGCTTGCGGCAGCCGATCGAAAGAACGCTCGGGCGCCGGCTCGGGCGTGCTTGCATCGGTCAATCCGCAGGCGGCCGCCAGGGCGACCAACGCAGCGGCCGCGGCCGCGTGCCAGCGACTTCGCGTCACGCCGGCCGCTGGCAAAGCCTTGATTCGATTGCGCACCGCGCGCTTGCGGAAAAACGACGAGACGAAACCAAGGATCGACGCAGGCAGCACGACCCTCCAGGCCGGCCGCGAGTGCTGCCGGCGGATGAGCGTCAGCAGCAGTTCGCCGTATTCGCGCGATGATTCCCCTTCCATCCGCTGGATGGCGAACGCGTCGCAAGACTGTTCCCGCAGGTTCTGAAACCTCGCGGCCGCGAGCCAGTAAACCGGATTCCACCAGTGGATCGCCCGAATGAAGAGCAACGCCCAGTTGGCGGCGATATGCCAGCGCCGCACGTGCGCCAGTTCGTGCAACATAATCATGCGAAGTTGCCTGTCGTCCAACTCCGCGGCGTCCACGGGCAACAGCAGCTTGGGGCGAAACAATCCCAAGATGGCTGGCTGTTCGATGAGATCAGTCATCACGATCGCGATGTTTTTGCGCACGCCACCCTTCTGACGGCATGTTTCCCAAAGGTTGAGTAGCCGTTGATCCTCGCAGGCAGCGTTTTTTTTCAAGCGCCAATAAAACGCGCCGTGGACGATGATGGCGCCGAGAAATGTTGTCAGCGCTCCGATGAGCCAAACGAGCGGCAAGATCGCGGAGATCCAATCTTCGATCGTCGACAGTTCGGAGGCCGCCGCCGCGGCGGGAAGTGCAGCGGGCGCCGAAGAATAGGGATTCGCTGCTAGTGCGGGAAGCGGTTGCGAGTACCCGCCGCCATACGGTGCTTCAGGAAGGTCAAGTATTTGGCTGGGCGGCGAATTCTCTGTTTCAGTGAATCGCAATACGTTTTGCAGGCTCAACGAGCTCGAAGGAGCGACCGGCAACACGAGACGCAGCAAAACCAAACCCCACAAAAGGCTCATCTGCCGGGCCGAAAGCCAGCGGCGAAAGCAGATGTTGACGGCGAGCACGACGATCGCGAGCAGTCCCGCCAAGGCGCCAGCGTCGATCGCCAGTCCCAGGGCTTCCTCAGACCAAGACAAGATAGCGGCGAAAAGCGATTCGAATCCGTTCATGATCGATCTTCCTGTTCGTTGAGGATTTGGCGGAGTTCTGCGATTTCATCCGGCGACCATTTGGAGCTGCGCAGAAAATGCGCGACGAGCGGCGCCGATTCGCCTTCGAACACGCGCTGGAGAAACGACCGGCTGGCCTGCTTGACGCAATCGGAGCGGCGCGCCCGGGCGCGGTAGACGTAGCGGTTGCCCTGTGGCTCGTAGGCCAACACGTTTTTCTTGGCCAGCCGATGGAGCATGGTTTTGACCGTCGCCGGCGCCCAATCGGCCTGGCCTTCCAGTGCGGCGATCACCTCCTGGGCGGTCAGCGGCTGTCCGCTCCAGACGACGTTCATCACTTGCCATTCGGCGTCGGAAATGGAAACTTGCGCCATCGTGAACCTCCTTGCAGTTCGATTACACATGTAAATAGTTACATCTGTAATCGGCGTCAAGACGAATACGGCTGGTTTTCCAGAGAACGGAAAACATTGCCAGGCCGCGGCAAACGCGATACGTTGGGGTTGTTTGATGTATTCTTTGGCCGCCGGAGGCGTCGACCATGCTAACCATCGCCGGACCGCGCTCGCGTTTTTGCGATCGTATCAGCCGCCGCAGTTGGTTGCGAATCGGCGGCCTGGCGCTGGGCGGGCTTGGGCTGCCGGAAATTTTGCGGGCCGAGGCGCGTAGCGGCGCACAGAAGCCGGCCAAGGGCATCATCATGGTGCTGCTGCCCGGCGGTCCGAGCCATCTCGACATGTACGACCTCAAACCGGACGCGCCGGCGGAGATCCGCGGCGAGTTTCGGCCGATTGCCACGAACACGCCGGGTATCGAAATCTGCGAGCTTTTGCCGCGGCTGGCCGGCATGACCGACAAGCTGGCGCTGGTCCGCTCGCTGGTCGGTTTTCGCGACGATCACAACACGCACTGGTGTTCGACCGGCTGGGAGTCGCACCCGGCGATGGACGCTTCGCCGCTCGTGCCCGGCTTTCCGCCCGGCGATTGGCCCTCGCTGGGCGCGGTGCTTTCCAAGCGGTTGGGCCTGCGAACGCCCGGAGTTCCGCCGTCGGTCGATTTGACGCCGATCGATCCCGACGCCCGGTTCATCCTTCGCACGCCGCCCGGCCAGCCGGGTTACTTGGGCACGGCGCACGCGGGCTTCGAGGTCGAGGCCGTCGATCGCCGCAACATTCGCTTGAACGGCGTGAGCCTTCGCCGCTTGTCCGACCGCCGCGCTCTGTTGACCAGCTTCGACCGCTTTCGCCGGCAGGTCGACGCGGGCGGAATCAGCGACGGCATCGATGAGTTTCACCGGCAGGCTTTCGAGGTGCTGACTTCGCCGCGGCTGGCCGAGGCGCTCGATCTGAGCCGCGAAGACGGCGCCGTGCGCGGCCGCTACGGTCTCGACCGCAACTACCCGAACGAGCGCGAAGGCAAGACGCTACTCGATCAGTTTCTCTTGGCCCGGCGAGTGATCGAGGCCGGTGCCCGTTGCGTGACGCTGGCCTTCAGCCGCTGGCCCTTCGGGCGGATGCTGCAAGGCGACTACAACTGGGACTGGCACAAGAACGCCTTCGCCGAGGCCCGCGCGGCGCTGCCGTTGTTCGATCTGGGCATGTCGGCCTTGATCGAGGATCTCGACGAACGCGGCCTGCTCGACGACGTGGCCGTCGTCGCCTGGGGCGAATTCGGCCGCACGCCGAAAATCAACCAGAACGCCGGCCGCGATCATTGGCCGAAGGTCGGCGGCGCGCTATTGGCCGGCGGCGGGATGCGCGGCGGGCAAACGCTCGGTTCGACCACGCGCTGGGGCGAGGAGCCGCACAGCCGGCCGGTTCACTTTCGCGACGTGTTCGCCACGCTCTACCAGCGGTTGGGAATCGACGTCGCAACCACGCAATTCACCGATCTTGCCGGCCGGCCGCAATACCTCGTCGGCGATCACCGCCCGCTCGCGGAACTGCTCGGCTAGACCTGCACGCTGTCGTCGCGCGGGCGAGGGTTGAAAGCCAGTTCAGCATCGTCAAACGAAAACCAGGCGAACTCGCCCGTCAGCGGCAAGTTGCCGGGCGTAGTCTTTTCGACGAAGAGCGACACGCCCACGCCGCGCTCGATTTCGGCCGCGCCGGCGTCCTGGCTGCGCAAGGTGGCGAGCGCCTCGAAACGCTGATAACGGACCTCGTCGGCCTCGCAGTACGCCGGCACGAACGGCACGTTGGCATAGACGCGCATTTGGTGCGGATCTTTCTTCAGATCGACGTAGCCGAAGATCACCAGCCGGCAGGCGAAGTTCTGTAGAAACACGTCGCGATAGTATTCTGCAGAACTCGCCCGGCCGCAGGCTTGCAGAGCAAACGTGTATCGCCCGGCCCGCGGGCTTTTCAGTTCTTGCGTGAGCAGGGCTTGGCTGCCCGCAGCAATCTGCCCTGTAACCGGCGCGCCTTCAGCGCCATAGCCAATCGCCACGTGCCGCACGCCGCTGAAAGAGCGTGGCGCCGCCGCCTCGACCAGCCGAATCGCCAACTCGGTCGGCCGTTGGGCAGACCACAGCGGCGCCGCCCGCCAACCTTTCACGCGAGTTTGCGTTTCGAGCGGGTGGAAGAGCGCGGCCGATTTGAAATCGCCGTTGAGCATGGGCCGCGGATCGTACGGCGGCACGAAGGCGAGGTCTCCGGTCGGTTCGCAACGCGCCGGGGTGGCCGGCGCGCTGCCCAGCAGTTGGTGCAGCGGCTCGCCGAGCGTGACCGGCAGCGGCCGGCCGATCCGGTCAGGGAACATCGCGTGGCGATCGATGCCCAGCAAATGAAAAATCGTGGCCACGAAGTCTTGCGGCTCGACGCGATGCGAAGCGGGCTGGGCGCCGATCTTGTCGCTGGCGCCATAGACCTGCCCGCCGCTGATGCCCGCGCCGGCCAGCGCCAGGCTGAACACCGCGCCCCAGTGATCGCGCCCGCCGAGGCCGTTGATCTTCGGCGTGCGGCCGAACTCGCCCGCCGCGACGACCAGCGTTTCGTCCAGCAGCCCGCGGGCCTCGAGGTCTTCGATCAAGGCCGTGAACGTCACGTCGAACTGCGGGCAGAGCATGTCTTGCAGCCGGTCGGCGTTCTGGGCGTGCGTGTCCCAGAGCGGGTTGCTGACCGCCGTATCGCCCGGCTCGCGCGGCCAGTTGACGTGAACCAGCCGCACGCCCGCCTCGATTAGCCGCCGTGCCAGCAGCACGCACTGTCCCCACTTGTGCCGGCCATACCGCTCGCGCAGCGCCTCGGGCTCGCTGTCGATGGCGAAGGCCCGCCGCGCCTGGCCCGAGGTCAACAGCCCCAGCGCGTCTTGCTGGATCTTGTCGTACTCCTTGGCCGAAGCGCCGCGCTCGATGAATTCGAAGTGCCGCTGCACCTGCTCCAACAGGCTGATTCGCCGTTCCAGTCGCAGCGGCGGCAGTTCGGCCGGCGCCTGCAAGCCTTCGATCGAGAAGCCGGGCTGCGACGGATCGCAGATGAATCGCTCGGGATCCCATTGCGGGCCGAGAAAGCCGGCCGTTTGGCCGGCGGGCCGCACGTTGTCGTTGAGCCGCATCACGTCGGGCAGCCAGACGCTGGTGAGCGGCGCCATCTGCTCGCTGGGTTTGAGCATCTTGACGATCGAGCCGAAGTACGGCCAATCGGTCGGTCGGATTTCGCGCGAGTTGACGCCGCGGTACTTGTTGCCAGTCAGAATCCAATAGCCGCTGCCGTCGTGGTTGTTGTCGTTGGTCGACATCGAGCGGATGATCGCCAGCTTGTCGGCGATCCTCGCCGTGCGCGGCAGCAGTTCGCTGAAGTGGATGCTCGGTACGTTGGTGTTGATGGCCTTGAAGGGGCCGCGAATCTCGACGGGCGCCTCGGGTTTTGGATCGAAGGTTTCGTGCTGCGGCGGGCCTCCTTGCAGCCAGAGAAAAATCACGTTCTTCGCGCGGCCGAACGTGCCGCCGGCAGAAGGCGCCGCCGCGGCCGGAGTGCGCAGCAACGATTCGAGCGACAGGCCCAACACACTGAGCCCGCCGATACGCAGCAGTTCGCGACGGCCGATGCCGTCGCAAAGTCGGGTAGGCAGGCCGTGCAGCGAGAACATCGCGAATCAGTCCTTTTTGTTTTCTTCTGAAGACAACGCAGCGCCCGTCGAATCTTGCGTCGCCGAGACCAACTCGATCTTCGTTTCGGCGATGACCCGTTTGCCGCCGGCGTCCATCATCGCTCGCACGGTGATCGGCATGTTCAACGGTCCGAATTCGCGATCGAATCGCAATTGCATCACGCCTCGCTCGGCGTCTGCCGCCACGAGTACGCTGTCTGCGGCGACTCCGCCGATGTGAGGCGGAACAATTAACTCAAGTTTCACCGGCCCGGCGAGCGTTTTGCCGCGCAGCACGCGCAACGGAATCTCGGCGGCGCTTTCCGGGCGAGCGACAAACGACGTTCGCTCGCTTTGCAGGCTCAGTTCGCCGGGACCGACCAGAGCGACGATTTGTTCGTTCTGGTTCTGCGACGTGAAGCTGACCGTGTGCCGGCTGCCGTCGCCATCGGTGATCGCGCCCACGGCCATCACGATCGAGCGGCTCGTGCGGCCGAGTTCCATCCAGGGCGGCAGGTACGCTTCGTAGGTAAAGGCCGTCGCTTTGGGCGGCACGGTGATTTTCGGCCCGGTCACGCCCTGTAAGTGTCGCGTCTGCCGATCGGCAAGTTGCACTTCGAGCGGCCCGGCGAAGCCGTTGCGTTCGATCGTGTAGTTGCGTTTCAGGACGCTGCCTCGCGCCACGAACGTGATGTCGTACGTGCCGACGACCTTGAACGGCGTCGGCATCGAGACGGCCAACAGCACGTTGTCGACGGCCATTTCTCCCCGCGGCGTCGGCAGCGTCGCGGCGTGCGAGCGCGCCAGCCCGCCGATCTCCGCCGCGCCGACGATGCGCAGCCGCGCCGTGCCGATTCTCGCCGTCTCTTCGGCGGTGAAAACCAGCTCGGCTTGCGGCTGGTTCGCGCCGATTTCGGCCGCGGCGACCGACGCGCCCGGCGGAAGTCCTTCGACCGCCAGCTTGATGGCGCCGGCGTAACCGCCCAGCCGCTCGGCGGTGATTCGCAGCTTCACCGTGGCGCCACGGTAAAGGGTGACTGCATCGGCGGCGAGCGTCAACCGAAAGTCGGGCTGGGGCGGCGCCACGCGCAACCGATAAGCGAACGCTGCGCCGCCGCGCGAGGCGAACCGCTCTTCCACGCGCGCGATGTATTTGCCGGCCTGCGGCGCGGCAAATTGCAGCCGCGCGTCGGTTTGGTTGTTCGGCTGATCGTCCGCGCGGGCGACTTCTTTTCCGTCGGCGTCGAGGATCGCGAGCACCGAATCGAGCGGCGAACCCAGCCGGGCGGCGCGGACCTCCAATTCCACGACCTCTCCCTGCCGCAGTTCGAACGCCCAGCAGTCCTTGTCGCCCGGCGTCTCGATCCGGCCATTGCAAACCGCCGGCGCGGCGACCCAAGGCGCCGCAGCCGGTTCGTCGTTCGGCTCGGCTTCCAGCACTTCGGCGAAGGCGCTGGTCTCGATGCAAACCTGCTGGGCGCCGTCAAACGCAGCGCCGACCGGCGCCAAGTAGCTTTCCGGTGCGTCGGGAGGAATCGCCAATTCGATCTTCTCTCCGGAGATTCCTGGCCCGGTCGGCGCCAGCGACAGCTTCGCACCGCGGCGGCCGCCCAAGGGATAAACCCGCTCGACGTGCGGCCCTTGGGTGAGCGTCAAACGATAGACGTGGTCTTGCAGGCCGCCGAATTCGACGTCGTGAATCCGCACGCGGTACTGCCCGTCGGCGGGGATCGTTGCGCTCAGGCGGGCGTCGCCGTCGAGCGAGCCGAAGTCTTCGGCCAGCGGCCGATCTTCCGCATCGAGCAACACCAGCCGCGGCCGCAACGGATAGCCCAGCCGCGCCGACATCGTTTCAGCGCGAATCAATTCGCCCTGCTTCGCTTCGAACGACCATTCGTCCACGTCTTCTCGAGGAAAGATGCGGCCGTTGATGGTGACCGGCAGCGTGACGGGCGTCGGCAACGGCTCGCCGTCGGCCTCGCGCTCGACGACCTCGGGCAACTCGCCCACGACGAATTTCAGCGACGGCGTCGCTCCCTGCGAAGTCGACACGCGCCAGCGGCGCAGGCCCGGCGGCGCGTCGGCCGCGATGGCTACGGCGCCGGCATAGTCCTTCGGGTAATCTTCCTTTTGTTGCGAGGCGGGCAGCGGAATGACCGGCCCCTCGAACCAGAC
The DNA here is from genome assembly GCA_035532215.1 of Pirellulales bacterium. GTDB lineage: Bacteria > Planctomycetota > Planctomycetia > Pirellulales > JAICIG01 > JAICIG01. Next base: position 9,070 of record DATKRK010000442.1, read on the forward strand.
CGTCTCGACGGGCAGGATCCGCGGCGAGGCCGCGACGCCGGGCCCGGGCATCTCGAGCGCAGCGCCCTCGTGCAGGTACATGCCGCCGATCCGGAAGTCGATCTTGGTCCCGCGCTCGCCGCCGGCGGGAAAAATATAAGCCACGGCCGGTTCATCGGCGCGCGCGGCGACGCCCGGCAACAGCGCGGCCAGCAAGAGTATTCGCGTCCGCAAAGCTTTAAAGCAATTCATGGATCCGCCGGCCCTGGTTGGCGATCTTCACGGGTCGGCCTTCGGGCGTGTAAAACTCTTCTTCGGGGTTGATGCCCAGCAGGTGATGCATCGTGGCGGCCAGATCTTCGGGTCCGTAGGGATTGTCGGCTGGTTTCTCCGCGCGCTCGTCGGAATGGCCGACCGCACGGCCGCCGCGAATTCCTCCTCCGCCCAGGGCCACGGTGAACGCCGGGCCCCAATGATCGCGGCCGGCGTTTTTGTTGATTCGCGGCGTGCGGCCGAACTCGCCGGTGACGACGACGAGCGTCTGGGCCAACATTCCGCGCTCGGCCAGGTCGCGAAACAGCGCCGACAAGGCCGAATCGAGACGCGGCAACAGTTCCTTCTTGAGCACGGAGAAGTTGTTGTCGTGCGTGTCCCAGTTGCTGTGTTCCACGGTGACGCATCGCACTCCGGCTGCGACCAGTCGCCGGGCCATCAAACACGATTGACCGAGCGTGTGGCGGCCATACTCGTCGCGCAGCGCGTCGGGTTCGGCGTGCAGGTCGAAAGCCCGCTTGGCTGCGGGCGAAGTCATCAGCTCGAAGGCCCGCTGGCGGAAGACGCCGACGGTCGAAGCCCGCGAATTGGCGGCCAGTTCGGCCGATTTCCGATAGCGATCGACGCGCGCGAGCAACTCGCGGCGCGAACCAAGCCGCCGAGCGTCGAGCGCCAGCGGCGGCACGATGTCGGGGACGCTGAAATCGGGCGAGGCCGGGTCGGCTTCGATCACGAACGGCGCCGCGGCGGCGCCCAAGTAGGCCGCGCCGCCGCTGTCGTGCATCCGCGGCAGACAAACATAGGCCGGCACGCTGCCGCGCGGGCCAAGCTTGCGCGAAATGATCGACCCGTGCGAAGGACGCTGGTTGTTCGGCCGCAGCGACGGATTGAAGCCCGCCGCCGGATGATAGCCAGTCAGCATGTAATGATCGGCTTCGCCGTGGTTCGAGTTGCGGTGGCCGAACGAGCGGATCAGAGAAAGCTTGTCCATCTGGCCGGCGATGCGCGGCAGATGTTCGCAAATCAGAATTCCCGGCGAGTTGGTCGAAATCGGGTGGAAATCGCCGCGGAACTCGACGGGCGCCTCGGGCTTCAAATCGAACGTGTCGATCGTGCTCAGGCCCCCTTTGAGGTAGACGATGATCAGCGAAACATCATCGACCCGGGCGCCGCTTGCCTCGCGTGCAGCGGCCTGCCGCTCGAGTAACGTCGGCAGCGAGAAGCTGGCGCCGAACAGGGTCGCCGTACCGACGCGCAACACCTCGCGGCGGTCGATGCGATCGTAGGCTGCGGATGCGCGGCTCATCGTGTTTGCTCCCAGGGTTGGGTCCGCCATTTTGTTTTTCCCTCACCTAACCTCTCCCGGTGGGAGAGGGACTTTGTTCAATGATTGAAAATAAACTCCAGCGAATTCAGCATGGCCCAAGCCTGATCTTCCGCCGCCTGGCGGCGGTCGCCCGAATTGGCGAGGTTTTCGATCGCGGCGCGCCGCTCCTCGGGAGCGGGCCAACGGCTGAAAATCGTGAGATAGAGTTCGTCGGCCAACTCGCCGTCGTCGGCGATCGATTCCGCCAGTCGCTTGATGCGGCCCGCCTCGTGCGTCAACTTGGCTTCGATCTCCGGCGAATTCAAAAAGTGCAGCACTTGGGCCACGCTGGGCTCGACGTTGCGTTCGCACTCGCAGGCGGTTTGCCGCACCGGTCGGCCGAACAGCCGCAGAAAATAGTGCTGCACGCCGCTATCCCAGAGCTGAATCGCTCGATAGCCGCTGGGCACGCCGGAAAATTTTTCGCCCACGCCGGTCGTCTGGCAAACCGCGTCGAGCAGCGCCTCGGCCGAGAGCGGCTTGAACAGCGCTCGCGAGAAGTTCTGTTCGTCGCGTTCGTTCGTTTCGTTCGGCTGGCTGGAAAGCTGGTAGGTGCGCGAGGCGGCAATCGCACGAATCAGCGCGCGCACGTCGAAACGATGCTCGACCAGATGGCTCGCCAAGGCGTCGAGCAGTTCCGGATTCGTCGGCGGATTCGTGGCCCGCACGTCGTCGAGCGGTTCGACCAGCCCTCGCCCCGCGTAGTGCGCCCAGATGCGATTCGCCAGGTTGCGGGCGAACCAGGGGTTTTGCGGCGAAGCCAGCCAGTCGGCCAGCGCCGCGCGACGGTCGCCCTGGAGTTTGCGCTCCGGCGCCGGCGCGCCCAAGCCGCGAGCCAAGACCAATTCGCCGGTTCGCGGGTGCCTGGTCGCGGCATCGCCCGCGGCCAGGATCATCTCGCCCTGCGGCGACGATTTGCGGCCTAGCGGGGCGAAAAAATCGACCATGCCGTAGTAGTCGGTCTGACTCCAACGATCGAACGGGTGGTGATGGCATTCGGCGCAGGCGATCCGCACGCCGAGAAACACCTGCGAGAGCGTGCTGGCCATCTCGCCGGGCTTCTGCACGGCCTTATAAAAATAGCCTTGCGGCGACTCGCCCAGCGGCCCCTCGGCGGTGATCAACTCGCGGGCGAACTGATCGAAGGGCTTGTTCTTGGCGATGCAATCGCGAATCCAGCGGTAGTACGCGTAGGCGCCTTCGTGCCCCAGCGCCGCGCGATCGACGCGCAGCAGATCGGCCCATTTCAACGCCCAGTAGTCGGCAAACTCCGGTCGGGCCAGCAGCTCATCGACCAGCCGGGCACGTTTATCGGGGCGCTGATCGGCGAGAAAACGCTTCGCCTCGGCCGCCGATGGCAGCGTGCCGATCGTGTCGAGAAACACGCGGCGTAGAAACTCGGCGTCGCCGGCCGGCGGCGAAGGGGCGATGTTCAACTTGGCCAACTTGGCCGCCACCAGCCGGTCGATAAAGTTGCCCGCGGCAAGCGGCGAGGAATCGGCGCTCGAACCCGATCGCGGAATGAGGGCCTGGAACAAATCGACTTCGCCCATGAAGCTGGCCATGACGGCCGCCTGGCCCGGCGCCTGTCCAGTCGTAACCAATCCCTGCTCGTCGACCGTGGCCAGCCCTTCCTGATTGGATTGAAAGCGGGCCAGCCTCGTGACGTCGGCTTCGGAACCATCGCTGTAGCGGGCTACGACGCGAAGCTGCTGGCGACTTCGCACGCCGAGCAACCGCTCTCGCGGTTCGACGGCGATGCCGCTCACATACGGATCGCTGGCGTCGCCAAATCGTAAGCCGCCCGCGATCCACGCGGCGAGAATCTGGTATTCTCGCGAGTCCGGGGCAATGCGGACGCCGCCGCCGTGCGGCGCTTGGCCCGCTGCTTTTCGCAACAGCAGGCTTCGTTCGGCCGCCGCAGGGAACACCCGCCGCCCTCGATCTTGCATGGTGAGGGCCTGGTAATCGGCCGCCGGATCGAAGCCGAACACCGAGAGCTTGAAGCCGTTCTGTCCCTCGGCCTTGCCATGACAGCCCGACGAGTTGCAGCCGAACTTACTCAGCAACGGTTCAACGTCGTTGGCAAAGTTGTAGAGCCGCTGGCGATGCGAGCCTTCGACGGTACACGTCACCCGGCGTCTGCACCCGGCCGCTTCAACCTCGATCGAAGCGTTTCCATCGGCCAGCCCGCGAACGACCCCCGAAGACGAGACCTCGACGACCTCAGGCGACAGCGAGCGATACTGCGCTGAGTGCGTGAGATCGACGAGTCGCCCGGCGGCGTCCCGTCCGTCCACCAGCAAGGAAAACGCGGCATCGGGCCCGACCAGCCGCACCTCGGCAGGATTCACGCTGATTTCGACGACGGCCGCCGACCGCTCAACCGCTTCTTCGGCTCGCGCTGGTTCTTCGGTTCGCGCTTGCCCAACGGCAAGAGTTGACAGAATCAAATAAGCCGGAAGAACAGAAGGCGGGCGCGGCATTCATGGCTCCGTCGCGGAACTTCGAATCGGGCCGGAGTCGGGCACGCATCAAAGTATACACATCTCTTGCGGCCACAGCCAACCCGACTCGCGCCCTCGCCGGGTCATTTCAATGAGAAGGACGGCCTGCGCGGACGCAACAAGTTTGGGCGTAACGGGGCGCCTTAAAAAAGCTGGAGAATTCTTAGGGCGCTGAAGTCCGGCGTGCTTTCATGCGGGCGGGACGGTTGCACTGCAAAATAGGAGACGCCACCGGGCAGAGACGGCTGAAATCAGGCTGCCATCCTTCGCGGGGCGGCCTGGGCGGCTCGGTCTTTGATTTCGAAGTGCGTCAGCCGAGAGAGGCGGCGTTTTCCGTCGCCCGACGGCGCTAGTTCGATGAATACCTGGGTCTCGGCGTGCAGCAGTCGCGGCACGTAAAACCAGGCTTTAGCCAACGACGGGCCGAGTTGGTCGGCTGAAATCAGCATCAGGTCGACGGCGCCCAACTCGTTGGCAATCCGCGACAGAGCCGAGTAGGGATCGCCAGGGGCCAATCGCACGCGCGCCCCCGTGGCCTTGAAACGCTGGTGGGCCAGCTTCAACGATAACCCGGGACCGTCTGTGGTGCTGCGCGACTCGAACAAATCAACGCCCGTATACGAAACCGCCGCCGGCGGTTGTCCGTGCGTCGCCAGTTCCAACATTCGCAGCGAACGCGTTCCCTCGCCGATTCCTAGCTCCAAGATCTTGGAAACTCGCCGCTTGCTCAACTGGCGATAGACGACGCGATCGCCGGATGGCTGGGAAAGATAGGAGAAATAAAGCCGTCTACACCGGCGTACCAACGGCAGCATGGCGCTCCTCGGAACTTCTCAAGGGGCTGGCAGGGCAAATCAGAGCGGCGACTTATTTAATTTCGGCACGCGGCGCGGGCCGAATCTAATGGAAATAGCGACTTAAGTAGACGCGGCATCCCTGCCGCGTTGCTCGAAGCGGCAAGGCTGCAGTAGACGCGGCATTCCTGCCGCGTTGCTTGAAGCGGCAAGGATGCCGCTTCTACTTTCGCGGACCGCCGCTCAGCGGCGCTCGAAGACGACGCAGTGAGCGTCTTCGAAGACCTGCCGCCAGCGCGGCGAGCTGCGCAGGGCTTCGAGCAATGAGACGGAGAGTCGATCGCACCACACCACCCGCTCGATGCCATATTTGTCGAGCGCCGCCTGCCAGTCCCCCTCGGCGGCGCCAATCTGCAGATAGTCGTTCCAAACCTCATCGGGAAACGACTCGATGCGGCTGTCGTTGAAGACCTTGACGTCGGGATACAAAAACCAGGTCAGATAGGCGCCCCACGAGACGGGCGCGAAGACGTTGCCGCGGAATTCGGCGTCGCGCAGGAACGCGACCGCTCCGGCTGGTTCGTGAATGCCGCTCGGACGCCGCTTCGATTCAGGCAACAGAGGGTTCAGTTCTCGCGTCCAAGGCAACGTGCCGAGCGCGACGGCGAGCAAGACGGCGACGATCGGCCGCGGCGCAGCGTTTCGCGAAGACTTGGGAAGCAGCGCGGCGATGAGCGGCGAGGCGATCGGCGGCGCGACCAGCGCCCACCAAATTACCATTCGCTGTGCCTGGCCTGCCAGCAATAAAAAGGCGACCAGCAACAGCAACTCGACCGGCTTGAGCCGCCGGCGACTGAGGCCCAACAGTACGACCAAGCCGGCGATCGATGCGAAATAGACGTCGCCCGTGAAGGTTCCGAAACTCGTCGGCAGCCATTCCAGGATGCCGCGCACGGCGGATTTCGACGAGGTGTTAAGCACGTAGTCGAGCGTTCGCGAAGGCTGCGGGTTGGCGAACATCGTTGCCGCGGCGACCAGCGTGCAAGCCAGATAACAGGGCACGACGCCTTCGGCCAGCCACGACCGCCAGGGTCGGCCGCCGATTTGCTCGACGATTCTCTCTAAGATGGCGCCGCACAAAAAGATGCCCGGCAGCACGACGCCCAGGGCGAACGCGCCGTGCATGTTGGTCCACAGCACCTCGATGATCGCCACCGCAGCGACGGCGCGCGCTCTCCCCGGCCATTGCCACAGCACGTACAGTTCGCAAGCAAAGAAGACGGCGGATATCGCTTGGGGACGAACGCCAAAGTTCGAAATGGCCAGCGCCAACCCGGCCAGTCCGGCGAATGCCGCAGCGTAATCGTCGCTCGATCGCAACCGGCAGAGCCGCACCATCAGGCCGATCGCCGCGGCGTAACAAACGCCCGCCACGAATTGACAAAGATCGAAACCGCCCGCCCGATAGAGCAAGTACGTCGCCAACTCCGCCAGCCAGTTCTGATTGACCACCTCGCTGCCGGCGATGGTGCAAGTGAACGGGTCGCGCTCGGCGAGCGTGCCGGTTTCCCAGATCAGCCGGCCCGTGTTCGCGTGCAGCCAGAAATCAACCGGGTGGTCGGCATCCAGCGAGACGTGGACCAGCGCCAACAAGGCCGGCAAGGCGAGCCAGACGGCGCCCATCGTGACAGGGCGGCGATGCGAGGCTGGAACGATCATT
>DATKRK010000443.1:0-7344 GCA_035532215.1 Pirellulales bacterium
CCGCCGGGCAAGCGGCACGAGGCCGCCGCGGTCGCCGACATGTACGGCGCGTTGGGATTTCGCGTGTAAACGTGCAGCGGCTCGCCGTTGCGGCGCACGATCAGCTTGTTCGGCTCCTCCTGGCGCCATTCGATGGCGCCCTTCGTGCCGTCGACCTCGATGAACAGATCGTTCTCGCGGCCGTGGCTGATCTGCGACGCCGTCACCGTGCCCAAGGCGCCGTTCTCCAAACGGATCACCGCATGCCCGTAGTCGTCCAGCTTGCGGCCGGCGGCGAAAATCTTCAGGTGCGAACTGACCGTTTCGGGCAGCAAGCCGGTGATGTAGCGGGCCAGGTTGTAGGCGTGCGTGCCGATATCGCCGAAGCAGCCCGCTGCGCCGCTCTTCGAGGGATCGGTCCGCCAGGCGGCCTGCTTTTGGTCGCCGCTTTCCAGCCGCGTGCGGAGCCAGCCTTGGATATAGTTCGCGCGGAAGGCGTTGATCTCGCCCAGCTCGCCGCCCAGCACCATGTCGCGGGCCTGCCGCACCAGCGGATAGCCGGTGTAGTTGTGCGAGACGGCGAACACCACGCCCGAGCGGTCGACCGCGGCGGCCAACTGTTCGGCCTGGGCCAGGTCGAAGGTCATCGGCTTGTCGCAGATCACGTTGAAGCCGGCCTCGACTGCCGCTTTGGCGATTTCGAAGTGCGTGTGATTGGGCGTGGCGACCGAGAGGAAATCGACGCGCCGGTCGGCCGGCAGCTTCGACTCGGTTTGAATCAGTTCCTGGTACGAGCCGTAAGCCCGCTCGGGCGGAATATCGTAATCGGCGGCCGAAGCCTTGGCCTTCTCCGGATTGCTCGACAGCGCCCCGGCAACCAGGGCGGCGCGGTTATCGAGCACGGCGGCGGTGGCATGGACGCGGCCGATGAAGGCGCCTTGCCCGCCGCCGACGAGCGCCTGGCGAAGTTTGCGATTGAGGGCTCCGTTGGTGGCCATGGGCTGCTGTGCTCCTTGAACTGCGGGCGAGGGAACTGCTTGGAAACGCCTACACTTTTATCAGATGTATCTCTCGCCACAAGCCGGGCAGGCTGGGCAAAGCGGAGACCGGAAGATAGGAATTCGGCCGCCGCTAGCCGATCCCCGTTTCCGGCTCCTCTCCCTCTGGGAGAGGGAGTTTTGTACCCAATCCCCAATCCAAAATCGAAAATCCAAAATCGAAAATCGAAAATCCCCCCGTCCCCCTGCCTTCTCTGGCATCGTTTGGCCGAACCGGCTACCATGCCCCCTCTTTTTCTCTTCCGTCAAGGCAATTCCGCATCTCTCAAAGGAACCGTATAATGATGGCCGCGTTAAGAAATCGTCGTTTAGTGTGGCTGGCGATGGGGGGGCTGATTGGCGCCTTGCTCGGCGTGATGTGGCCGCAAAGGCAAATTCACGCCGTGGCGACCGATCGCCTCGACAATTTCGCCATCGCCACGGGCCACCTGGACGACGAGACGGAAGCCATTTACTTTCTGGACTTTGTCACCGGCGAACTGAGAGCCACGGCCCTCAGCCCGGTGGTGCGGAAGTTTTTCGCCGCGTTTCACGCCAACGTAATCGCCGATTTGCAGATCGACGTGGCGAGGAACCCGAAGTTCATGATGGTGACGGGCGAATCGATCTTTCGCGTGAACGGCGGCCAGATTCAGCCGGGCAATGCGGTCGTGTACGTGGCCGAAATGACCAGCGGCCGGGTGGCGGCCTACGCCGTCCCTTGGGCGCGCGCCTACGCGATTGGGAACCGCTCGATCAAGGCCCCGATGGTTTTGTTGGATACGATGTCATTTCGAGCCCCTGCGGTCGATGGTCCTTAAATGATAGAGTTCACGGTCAACGGCGAGCCGCGCCAAGCGCCCACAGGTACGACGATCGCCGCCCTGCTGGCGGAACTGGGCGTAGACCCGCGGCAAGTCGCCGTCGAGGTGAATCTCGAATTGGCGCCTCGCGGCCGGCATGCCGAACGCACGTTGGCCGCGGGCGATCGCCTGGAAGTCGTCACGCTGGTCGGAGGAGGATAAGAGCCCATGAGTACGCAAGACATCGCCCCCCCGGCGCAAGACGGCCTCAAACTCGGCAGCCACTTGCTGTCCAGCCGCCTGATCGTCGGCACGGGCAAATACGCGAACTATGCGTTGATGGCCGAATCGCTCGAGGCCTCGGGCACGGATTGCATCACGGTGGCCATCCGCCGCGAGCGGTTGATCGATTCGCAGGGCCGCAACCTGCTGGACCACGTCGACACGAGCCGCTACGTGCTGTTGCCGAACACGGCCGGTTGCTTCTCGGCCGACGACGCCGTGCGCGTGGCGCGGCTGGGGCGCGAGATTCTGCTGGGTCTGGATAATCCCGGCGCCGATTGGGTCAAGCTCGAAGTGCTCGGCGATACGAAAACGCTGCTGCCCGATCCAGTGGCCACGCTCGAAGCGACCGAAAAGCTGGTGGCCGACGGCTTCCAGGTGCTGTGCTACACGACCGACGATCCGATCACCGCCCGGCGATTGAAAGAGGCGGGCGCCACCAGCGTGATGCCGGCCGGCAGCCCGATCGGCTCGGGCCAGGGCATTTTGAATCCGAACAACATCCGGATTTGTCTTGAATACCTCAAGGACGGCGACCCCGACTACCCGGTGATCGTCGACGCGGGCGTCGGCACGGCCAGCGACGTAACGATCGCCATGGAGTTGGGCGTCGACGGCGTGCTCTTGAACACTGGCATTGCCCACGCGGCCGACCCGCTTAATATGGCCCGGGCGATGAAAGCCGCCATCGAAGCCGGCCGGCTGGCCTATCTTTCCGGCCGCATACCGAAGAAGCTCTACGCCACGGCCAGCAGCCCCGAGACCGGGCTGATCGCGCCGGCGAAGCCGCGGTAACACGGAGTTCCGAAGCTTACGCTTCAGCTTTGCGAGGCGAAGCCGAAACCAAAACCTTGTCGCCGCAAAAAGAATTGCGACGTTACGTTCGGCGCTCGAAATGCAAGCCTGCGCTTCGCCCGTCTCTTTAGCGCCTGCGAATCGCCAGGCCCAACGTCTTCAATCCGGTATGCTGCCGCGGTGCAACGCTCCGACCTTGTTCTTCCCAATGCGCCAACGGCGGAGCGTCCTGCCATCGCGGCCGCCCCAGATGCTGCTTGAGCCATACCTGGCCGGCTTTCGCCAGCACAACAATGACAGCAAGCGCGTCGCCACCGGCGGGCGGCTCCGCCGCGCGCCCGCGCCCGCCGCTTACGTCTGAATTACATCTGCTGTGGGCAGCCCGTTCCGAATTTGCCAACCCAATCCAAACAGACCTAGGAATTCAGGGTGTCCAATACGCTAAGCGCTTCCCTTGTGGCATCCAGATTCGACTGTGCGGCAGCTCCATCGAGATCCGGCGAAAGCGGCGTTGCCAGATTGATGTTCATCAATTCCAGGTCTCGCAAGGCACGTACCGCTGTTTCGCCAGCGATCACGAATTTGATGAGATGGTTCGCTAGAGATTTCGACTGTAAGTAGGCCTCAAGGTCTAAGAATTCCGGAGTCTTGATCTTCGTAAAAACGCCTTGCTGTGCCTTTTGCCGATACGCCGCGACATGCCGCTTCAAAGTCAATTCAAACTCAGGAAACCCGGGCTTAGCCAGTTCTTCGGGAACGGCAAATTCCCAAACGACAAACGGCTCATCGCTCAGATAGAGCGATTTAGACACGTATCCTTGGGTTCGTAGGTCAATGTCCTTCGAGATTGCATCGAAGACGGCAAAAAAGGCAGCCACAAATGGGCTGAGCGTCCAGTCAAGCAGCCTTGTTATGAGGCCGTGATGACGACCGAGTTCTTGCCAGTGAGGAAGCCACTTTATTTCGAGGCGGTTGCCTGGGAGCCCGGTGGCATGGTGCTCCATTTTTTCCCGCGCGCCCTCATCAAGGATCGAGAGCAGCCGGGAAACCGAATTGGGACTAAGGTCGGCGACTTCGTATTCCTGAAAGGAGCGGCGAAGCCACCGCTCCAATTTGGACTCAAGCTTCCACTCCGCTGACCTGTGGCCGCGAAAGATGCGAATGCCACTTGCGCGTGGCAAGCGGATTTCGGTTATGAAGTCGTCCCATGATTTGCAGGCCACGACCTGAATTTCATTGGGCGGCGATGTGGTCATCAGCTCACAGAGCGTAGCGTTTTGGGTGGTACTTCACCTCTCGCCGCAACTCCTTACTACCAAAGAGGCGCTGGTGGGAGTCGAACCCACGGTGGCGGATTTGCAATCCGCTGCCTTAGCCACTTGGCTACAGCGCCTTGATTCCGATCCTCTAGGGTTCCGTTGGCCACGGGGAAGCGCCGCGTTCTACGGCTGATCTCCCGTCTACGACCCCCGGCGCCCTTGGCCTCAAGGTCAATAATGCACGATCGTAACACGAAAACCAGCGCCATCAAGCCCAAGCAGCCGCACCCCGACTTCCCCCCTATTTTCGCACATCACGCGGCGTCGCGACGCCATCTTGACCGCCCGCTCGGCCGATCGCGGCAGATGTCAGCAGCCGCAAGCTCAGCCGAATAGGTCCACGTTTTGGCCGACGTCGCCGCTGGGACTGGGTCCGGGCGAAGCTCCAGCGAGATTATCGACCAAGCCCTGCAACAGATCTTGGGCCTGCTGACGAAGCTGGTCGTCGGATGCCTGGACGTTGAACAGTTGGCTGAGTTGGCTCATGGTCGAACTGCGATCCGACTCGCTCACGCCGAACTTGGCTAGCGCATCGGAGACCTTCTTTTGCAGCAGTTTGTTGATTTCGACCGGCGACTTGCCCTGAGCGAAGGCCTGGTCGACGGCTTGCTGCAATTTGAGCCGCAGTTGGGCGATCTGGTCGGGCGAGAGGGGCGATCCCGGTTGGACTTGCGAGGCATCGCTCGCAGCCGACGTCGAAGAAAACGGAGAGGTCAGCGAAGTCGAGTAACTCGCCAGGGCCGCCCCCACGCCGTTGATCGCCGACATCGATACTCCTCCAACGAGAATTCGGACGCCAGACGCAGAGCGCGACGGGCAGGTCGTCCCTTATTTATCGGCGCACCAGGCCAAAAACTCCCCTCATTCCGCCCAATCCCTACCACCCGGAACGTCGGCTACGGCGTTCGGCCCCTGTCGCCCTGGGCGAGCGGTTCCTACAATGGTCCCCCTGGCGATCGATTCCGCCGCATCGGCGCCGTAACCCGCCTTGCTGTTCAACCCCTTTTGGCTCGATGCCTCGCGTAATTCTCAAACCTCGCAAAGCCCGGCCGTTTCATGGGCGGCACCCCTGGGTGCTCGATTCGGCCATCGATCGCGTCGAGGGCGCGCCGGCCGACGGCGACGTAGTCGAGCTGATCTCGGATCGCGATCAATGGGTGGCGCGAGGCGTGATCAACGGGCAGAGCCGAATTCGCGTGCGGCTTTACACCTGGCGGGAAGCAGAGGCGCTCGACGACGCGTTTTGGCGGCGACGGTTGGAGGCGGCCCTTCGCTGGCGCGGATGGTTATTTCCCGAAGAGCAAGAAACCGCGGTGCGACTCGTCTCGAGCGAGGCCGACGGCTTGAGCGGCCTGATCGTCGATCGCTACGCAGATTACCTGGTCGTGCAGGTCACGGCGCTGGCCATTGCCAGGCGGCTCGATCGGCTGGCGCCGCTGTTAGCCGAACTGGCCCGGCCCAAAGGCATCCTGGTCCGCGGCGATCGGGAGATGTCGCGGCTCGAAAAACTTTCGCTGCCCGACGAGTTGGCCTGGGGCCAGACGCCCGAGGGACCCGTGTTCGTCAGCGAGCACGGCGTGAGGTACGGCGTTGATCTCGAAGGGGGGCAAAAGACGGGCTTTTTCATCGATCAGCGCGACAATCGCAAGGCGGCCGCGGGTTATTTCCGCGGGCGCCGCGTGCTCGATTTGTTTTGCTACACGGGCGGCTTCGCCTTGTGTGCGGCGGCGGGCGGGGCCGGCGAAACGCTGGGCATCGATTCCAGCGCCAAGGCCATCGCCTTGGCCAAGGCGAACGCGGAGCTAAACGGTCTGGCCAACGTCCGCTTCGAGGCGGCCGATTGTTTCAAATCGCTCGAAGCGCTGGCGGGCGAAGGGCGCCGCTTCGGCGGCATCGTGCTCGATCCGCCGAAATTCGCCCGCAATCGGCAAGGCGTCGAGGAAGCGATGAGGGCCTATCACCACTTGAATCGCCAGGCGGTCGAGCTGCTGGAGCCGGACGGCATATTGACGACTTGCAGTTGTTCGGGGCACGTCTCGCGAGAAGATTTCCTGCACATGCTGGCCGAAGCGGCACAGCGCAGCGGCCGCGACATTCAGGTGTTGGAACAGCGCGGCGCCGCGGCCGACCATCCGACCAGCGTAACCTGCCTGGAGAGCGAGTACCTGAAGTGCTTCGTTTGCCGGGTGCTTTGAAAATGGCCGAAGCACGATTTCCGTGGCGTGACTGGGCCTAGCTTCTCGGAGTGGGAGAAGAAAACGCAAAAGGCCCGGCCGGGAAGTTTCCCGGCCGGGCCTTGGTTTGACCCCGTTTCATTTACAGAAGACTAGTTGCGTTGCACCAGTTTGCGGCTGGCATGGACGATGCTGCGACGGCCCTGGATGGAAGCCGAAGGATCGGCGACCGGGGCGGGCGGCATCGGGGCAGCTTCGCCAGCAGCCGGGGCGGGAGCGGCTTCTTCACCGTTGGCGCCACAGCTATCGCAGCCGCCGTTGCCGCAGCAGCTATTGCAGCACGATTTGCACTTGTGGCACTTGAACAGGTTGGCCAAAAAGCCACAGCGCTTCCGCTTGCAGCAGCTATTGCAGGCCGACTCGCAGCACGAGGGTTCGCAAGCGGGCTCGCAGCAGGCCGGTTCGCAGGCTTCCTGCTCGCAGCAGGCCGGTTCGCAGGCCTCTTCGCAGCAACTCGACTTGCAGCACTTGTTGCAATCGAACAGGCCCTTCAGCCGGCCGAACAGGTGCAGCCTGGGGCGGCAGCACGAATTGCAGCACGACTGCTCGCAGCAAGCCGGTTCGCAGCAGGCGGGCTCGCAGCAGGCGGGCTCGCAGCAGGCGGGCTCGCAGCAGCTATTGCTGCCGCACGACTTGCGGCACCCGAAGAGCCGCGACAAGAGCCCGCAGCGCTTCTTGCAGCAGGAGTTGCAGCCGCTATTGCACGAATCACAGCAGGCCGGTTCGCAGCAAGCGGGCTCGCAGCAGGCCGGTGCGCCGCAAGCGCCTGCGTCACAGCAGGTCGGCTCGCAGCACGAGGTTTCACAGCAGTTGGTCTCGCAGCAGCCACACCCCCGGTTCAACATCCGGTTGAGGAGGTCGAACCCGAAGCTCTGGCTACAGAGACCCATGCTAA